>NZ_JAMPPE010000036.1:0-30171 GCF_028480905.1 Providencia sp. PROV156
CTCATTTTCACTTATTTGCTAATCCAAACATCTTTAAATCTAACTAAGTTACTTGTGAGATAGCGTACGGTCTGACGAATATTTTTATAGCCCAAATAATACTGAATCAATCGAGCATCTCCCTCTACCTGCATATTCATGAATACGGAGAAAATTTTATATGCTAACTCGTAAGTCTTGCACCCAGTGCGGCGGCTTGAATTTATAAAAAATCATATCGTATTGACATGGTCGAGTATTCAATGAGTTGATTAAATGTAATGTTCAATGAAAGTACCAATGATCTTGTCATGCATTTCAATAGACCTTGAATACCTCAATGTTTTTCTGTTCAGCCTTTTTATTCGGTTTCTTAAATTCAGATTTTGACGTACTATTCCCTGAGTAATTCGTTTACCTATCAAGTGGATCCCTCTTGGTAATAACTGATAGGCTCAGTAATTGTCTGTGCACCAAAACTGAATATCAAACTGAGAAAGCAACCTTAATAATTTTTGCAGAGTCTTACGACTCCGTGAGCCCAAGACATGTACCACTATGCGTTTTAACTGTGGTGACCAAGCATACCATAGCCATCGTTGTCGCTTTTTATTACCGACAAACGACCATATCTCATCCATTTCATAAAAAATATGAACCTGTAAATTCTGTAAAGGGAGTGTTGTTACCTGCCGAGGGTTGAGTTTTTTAAAGTGCGTATGACTGCATTAATACTGATATGCAAAGATCTTGCCGTGTCACGGATACCGGCATTATTAATCGCCAGTTCCACCACTTGCTCTTTGATACCTGGCTGACAAGCTCTGTATATATAATCGAGTTGAAAGGTACGGAAGCAAGTTTGACAGCGGTAACGAGGATGACCGCCATTACCGGTGCCATGTTTTTTAACAGGAGCGGTTAATCCGCAGAAGCGGCATTTCACTGAAACAAGGGCCATACTGAACCTCAAAAAATAAAGCATAGTTCACCCTATATTCAACTCATTGAATACTTGACCAATTTTCAACCTTGATGTGACCGTAAAGATATTATCACGATTCCCTTTAGCCAAAAATGATGTGGGGGTCAGTACCGATTTATTGTTAATCTTGAGATAGCTGACTAAGCTTCCACTGTCTTCAAAAACAATTCGTGTCTTATCTTGTTCCGTATCTTCTGATTCATCGGGACTAATAATAGAAAGTAGAATGTTGGTATTGCGATTAAGAACCTATCCCAATAGGTTTTTATTCCAGACAATGACACCACAGGCAAAATGCAGCATCGCCTCATAATTCTCGACTTTCTTCTCCCAACGAGTCAGGACACGACGGTAGCGATTCATCCAACTGTGTGTTCTCTCTACAACCCAGCGGTGAGCCTTAAAATCCGTGTTTTTGATGGCTTCTGACTCATCCTTCCGTGACTGGATATGAGGTTCATAGCGACGACTTTTCAGATACGATCCCAACCATTCCGCTTCATACCCTTTGTCCATGCACAACCGGAGCCTCTTGCATGGTCTGCCCGTCTGGAGGGCATCGAGCGTATCCGCAACCAGCTTTATGTCGTGTGTATTTGCTCCGGCTACAACCAGTGCAAGCGGAAGCCCGTTCGCGTCAGTCATCAGACTGCGCTTTACGCCCTGTTTCCCACGGTCTGTAGGGTTCCGGCCTGTTTTTTTGAGCCTGCCAGGGGGGATTTGGTCATACAACCATCAATCGACAGCCACGACCAGTCAATAGCGTCCAGCTGTTCGCAGGCAAGCAACCCGTTTTGCCAGAAGCGTTCAAATACGCCAGCATCCCGCCACTCCTGAAATCGGCGGTGAGCAGAGCTTGACGAGCATATACCGGTGGCATTCAGCGCATTCCACTGGCAACCCGTCCTGAGTACGAAGAAGATGGCGTTCATTGCAGCGCGCTTGCGGTGCGTACCCAGAGGATGGTGAGTTTTATGCTCCGGAATCAGTGGAGCCATTTTCTCCCAGAGTCCATCACTGATCTGCCACTTGTTGCCCGCCACGCTTCGCCCTCAGAAATTATCATTATGTATTATCTGACAATTCCTTTTGGGATAGGTTCTAAAACAAATTTTAAAGTTATCTGAGGTGAGTTGATTCGAATCTTTTATTGATTACATATCCTTTATTGCATTGAATACGTGACCTGCTGAATAATCAATAAAAGCAGGTATAGACATAAAATCGTTATCATTCTTCATGGCTGATAATTGAAGCTGGATATTCATATTAGCCAGTTGTTTGTTATAATTTAGGCGATATGTATTCCCTATTTTGGAGGACCTTTGTTCAACATTGGCAGTAGAATGTGTGATATCGAAAGAGGCAGCCCCAAAAGAAAACAAATCACGTCCGATGCCTAAAGATAACGAGGTATACTCCTCACTACCAATGAAACCTGAATATAATGACCAGTTATTACTGCCCCCCACGATATTTCACAGGATGAAAAGGGAGTATTGATAGCTTTATGGTATCCTTTAAGAGTTTTCCAAGAGCCAGCTTGTATCTGAGGCTACCTGGTCGAGTTAAAAAAGGGACAGAATTTGCATTTACTTGATATTTTTGCTCACTACCATCTTGTTCTAAAATGGTGACATCGATAATGCCAGAGAGCCAAATGGGCGAGCTATTGATAGTAAAAGGACCTGCTGGAACCTAAGTTTGGTATAAAATCCGTCCATTCTGTGACATTTCCACTTGGGCGTTCGTTCTGGCTACCCCGGTTACTTCAGAAGCAAAGTCACGTAAGCTTGGTGGTAGCATATCAGTATCTGAGTATAGACTTGCCCCCGTAAATCGGAATGAATCAAAAATGTCAGAATTAAAATAGGTCTCACCAAGGGAGAGACTTGCGCTGAGTGTTTTTATCGCACGGTATAAATATACTTGGCTCCACTGAAAGTTTTGATCTGTGGCTCGTTCTGAGCGCATATTATGATAAAGACTTCCCTGCCAGTCCCCTCTCAGACGCCATGAGGCAAAATTAAGGCCAACAACACTGGTAGAATCCATCGAATCACATGGATTCCACGGTTTTGTTGGTGAGTGACGTTTAAATTATAATCTCTAATAATGCACCCGATAGCCCCTCCTCCCACAACACGGGAGGATCCCAGTTATCCTCACTAAATTCCAGATATTCTTTGGGCATACTGATATCAATGATTTGGTTGTTAATGTCTACTTGATAAGTTGTTCTAGGTAGGCATTCGAAAGACGATTTTTTGCGTTATGATGTTCTTTAACTATAACTTTCCTTACCCAGCCTCTAAACGTCACTATTTGATATATTTTTTATTTTCTATTATTGATAGGCTAAGCTAAAGTTTGCTGTCGCATAAAACTCACCCGTTTTAATTGGGGGTAACCGTCAACATCCGGTAGACCAATTCCTTTAACGTAAGATGAAAATTCAAGTGTATTTGGACCGGCTTGCAACGATTTTAGCGGTAACAAAACATTATTTTTCACTCGAGTGTTACCAGAAGTAATAACTATACCTGTACCGATGTTTTCTTTGCTATCCAACCATATCAATGGTTTCAGGCTTGCCTTCCTCTCCTGTTACTGTGCCAGCGTCTGTATAGCTGAAGGTAATGACTACCTGATTCTTAACGTAAGTACCATCTTTGCATTCTTCAAAGCTACGGTCTGCCAGTTCGATATTGAATGATTGGATAGGATTGTCAGAAACAATGGTGCACGGCGCATCAATAATATAGCCATGGAATACCACTTTACCTGAGCCTTGACCTTATTCACCTTCAGCTAATGCAACGCCTGATCAGATGTGGAAGTCGCAATTGAAAATGATATAAATAAAGCACTATTTTATTTGTTTTTTGTATTAACAAAACAAGTTAAATCAATATTAAATATTGATAATTTTGCATAAACGTTTTCCCACTGAAAATCGGCCTATATGAGGATAGTGACTTTTAGATCCGGCCCGTTCAAACCATAGCTATAGAATCCACGGACGTATATTGGCTACCTGTCTATGAAATTCTGGTAGAGCATCGTTTTGAGGTTGTGCCTTCCAATATACGTCCTACCCGAGCCGTTCCTAGAAGGAAAACCGTGTCGATGTAGGAGATGTGCAATCGCACCTGTGATTTTATGCATATGGTTTGCTCAAAGTAAGTTTTAGTCTCGATACTACAATTGCTGAGTTTCGCGAGTATACAGATTTATTAATCTCAAACCATCACCCAAATTGCCAATGAAAGCAAAAACTCAGCGTTAAGAGACTACTTGCATACGTAAAATCTGGGGGCTCCCCCCTTTAAGGTCAGGTTTTACAATACGCTAGATATAGTTCACTTAATTTTGGTGGCAGTACCGTGGTCACATTTAGCGAAAGCGTGATTGATTAACCTAACACCATGAGCATTAAAAGGTCATAATGGAAACAATTTTTCTGTTTTAGGCTGATGTTCCTCTGTTACATTCTGGGCAGGAATACACCAAATCCCCTCATGGCACTTCGGGCAACATTTTTGATTACTTGTAAAATACTCACGACACTGCACGCAAAACCAATCCGTGACCTTTAAAATAGGGGACACTGATCGAACCTGTGTGCTCAGTCGTGCCTTGTCTTCTAAGCTCTTGATCTTACTGATGACCCGCGGACAGTGCTCTGCAGTCTGAGGATCAGAATGGGTAAACCATGACTCCGTTGGCGTCTTGTGCAGTGTGACGGGCTCACCGCAGTGAGCACAGTAATAGTTTTCTCGTGAATAACTCGGTTCCTGATTGGCTCCCGCGAAACGATTGTTCTGCGTTAAGGCTAGCGACATTTTGACTTCATGTAATTTAAGCATGGTTGTGCTCCTTCTGTAAAATTTAAACTAAACGTTCTGAGTACCCAACATTCAGGATCCACACTCGGCAACCCACCTTAAAACTCAAAAGAGCACCTAACAGTGCCTGCATGCGTATCGAGTCAGGTTCGTATGTTCAGGACGTAGCTTTGCCTAGAGCGTATTCAATCGCACCAGGTGTGGTTGAAAATGAGTTGGTGGGTAATGGGTGGATATACTATGGAAAATGCACAGCGACTCGCGCTAGTGCCTTAGGTTCCAAGGGCTGAGTTAGTTCCTCTCGATTCATCAATGCGTGCTTGTAACCACTGTACGACTTCGCTCTTTAACCAGCGCGACATACGACCAAACTTGATAGGTTTTGGGAACTCCCCCTCTTGGATCAACTTATAGAACCACTTATCCGTTAACCCCGTTAGTGCGGTGATAAATTTCATGTCAATGAATTGGTCATCAAGTAATGCAATATTTTCAGTTTGCGTGCTCATGGTAAAACTCCTGTTTTTAACGTGGGTAAAAAGCAGGAGCGATATCGAAAAATGGGATGTGGATATCACTCCACATCATTAACCGGATGTGTAAAAAATAATTTGTCTGTTAACTACTGACGTTTTCTTGGCTTGATTTCGCCTCGCCAAAAGGTGCGTTTAAGTTCAGGCACAGCCAGACGGACCCATGCATCCGCTTTACATAAATACCTTACCGCATTGAGTAACCCTTTCTTACTCTCCGCATCAGTACGTTTCAGTAAACCAATCCCCAGTTCGCGATAGCTTTCTTTTTGGTAATTGCAGTTAAAGTACAAACCCGCCCACTCTGTAATACGTTCTTGCCAGAGTTCACCAATGAGTTTACCCAGCGTGATGTCCTGCCTCACTTTCTGACCGTTAAAGAAAAACAAAGCGTGGTAATGGAAGCCTTTTTCCATACCGAATTCCAATTTCAAGATATACCCGACGCAGCATGAAAAGAGTGGGTTGCTATTAATGGCTTTGTACAGGGCTTGGCGATGCTGACGAAGGTGATGAGCTTTGACTCTGTGGCAAATACCACTTTTGTAAGACAGGTCTACACGCACAACTAGCAGTTTGGAGTAACGTTGATACAACGAGTCAATGTATTGCTGAGCCCGTCTGTAATTCTTCTGAGCGCCTTGCTCGAAGGCACGAACTTGCTTTTTATAGTCAGGGCTCTTTAACGTGCTTTGGAACTCACGGAAGACCTCGTTAAGCCACTGAACGTGTTCAGGTATATCCACCATCCAGTATTTATCTTTGTCTATCAGTATCTCACTCAGGTGGTATTTGTTAACCAGAGAGAGCAACAGTACTAAGGTGGGATGCAAGCGCTGTATTTGCGATATTTTCATTGATTGAATGTAACGGGTGAACTTGAGCGTTTCTAAAAAGAGCTCACCTTTGGAGGACGTAGAGGTGAGCTGCAAACGAGGGTTATTAGGTGACAAGGGAATGCCTTTATATAAATCTAATTTATGAGTTAGACGTTTTGAAAGGTGTTTAATATTTCCCATGAGTAGAGACACTAACTCACGCAGTGAGTGGTCTCGAGTGAGCGTTAAACGGTCATGTTCAAACGTGGTTGAGAGAACAACTTGATTTAAGTGTAGTGCACGATTTGTCATTTTATTTGCCTGTGATTGAATAAAGATTCGTATCATCAGGCAGAGAAGTTATTTTTAATTTTTAATTACAAATGGTTGGGGAGCGATCATCAGCAAAGGGGCTTTGCTTTGAGGGGATTACATTGACTTTGGCAGCCAATAGGGACTGATAGCATAGCCCAATATGTTTATAAACAATAAAACACAGCATACTAAGATAGCATGGCGTTCTGTAAGCTGGGTAAGGTTAGAGCCTGTAGATAATTTTGTCTTAAGGAGCAATAGTAGCAAGGTGACATTATATCTTCGACTTGGGTTATGTCAGCCACGCGATGATATTTCGTCATTAGGTGACGAACCTAATTACCTTGTAATCGAACAAGAGAGTCAGAGATTAACTGGATAGGAGATTATTACCCTTTCGTTTCATATTGCAATTAAGCATTATAATACAGCGCCTCAATACCGGAGTTGTTGTGTATTTAATCACTCTCGTTGTCATGTGGCTTATTTATAAATGGAATGATTAGTTATATTTAATCGCAATAGTTAATTATTATTGTAATGACTCTGTAATTGTAATGTTGTTATAATTGATGTTGTTATAATAATAAACAATCCTAGATTAATCCCCATTATTTTAAGACCAGTTAAACACGAAAGTGCACCCTACACACAAAATAATGGCTTAATCACTTAGTTATCAGAGGTGAAAGTTAGTCTTTTTTTAATAAGGAATTCACGTTATTTTTGTGATAACAATACAATCTTTAACTCAATGAATAAATCAAGTTAGGTATTGTTAACTTTAACATCTAGACAATCATTTCTATTCACCAATATAGACGTAAGACACGCACTAATTTTTATATGCCAGTTTTGGTTGTTTTGGGTATGCTGCTTTGATATTAAACTCGGTGCTCAGTCTGTTTTTTATCTACTATCACCTATAGTGGGAATTCATGGCTATAATGAACTAAATTAAAAAGCTATGCAATCCGAATGTTTGTTCATATTTCGATGTAAAATAAAAAAGAATGGTACTACTCGTCTCCACGAAATAAAAATGAGGTAGATGGGATAATTTAACTTAGGCCATATTATTTAGATATAAACATGAAACTTAGGAGCCTATTCGAATAAATAATGCAAATGGTGTTTAAAATTGGCGAAACATTCACAGTGAAGCAGTTTTTATGTACCACATGTAATTATTAATAATGCTAATGAACGATCTTTTTTATCATTAAACGAGCTTCTATTGCCTCCTATTGATGACTTTTTAGTCAAAGTGTATGATGATTGCTGAGGGGGCAATAAGTATTAGATTTAGTCTAGAGCTATAATCGCTACTGCTTTACTAACATATCTCACATCTAATAATATAAAAACGACGCTACTTGCATGCGAAACGCCTAGTTTATTGATTCAAACTATCCTGGCTTTAATGATACAAACTTATCCGCTGAAAACCATGCAGCAGTAGAGGTAAATTAACTTGTATCTATATGTAATACTAACTTGTATTATAATAGCAGATTAACTTGTATGGTGAGGCAGTATGTAATTGAGCAGACTAGGGAGATAAGAATGTCACTCAAATCGATGCATAACGACTTTGATTTTTTACTGTTAGACAAAAAAGATGATGGAATTAATATTGAAAGGACCAAGAAAATCAACGAACAAATCGTTGCGTTGGCGGATGAATATGTCCTCTATGGTGGATTTCCCACCGGCTCAAATACATCAATAAATCTAATTGATTTTATTGATGCAAACTACGAAGGTGTCATCGATGGTGAGATTAAAATCCTAGGTGGCGCTAAATTTATAACCTTACTGAAAAGGTCTTTGAATCAAAAAAACAATATCTTTAAGAGGCTTTATGAATACCATCAAACGATGATAAAAAGGAATAAAAAGGCGGGGCATCTTATTTTTTCAATTAAAGTGGATAATAAGGATAATAAGGATAATAAGGATAATAAGGATAATAAGGATAATAAGGATAATAAGGATAAGCAAGATAACGCTTTAATGCAATGTGTGACGGATTTTTTTAACCATATTCGTTCGCGAGTTATGCTAAATGAACATATATTAGGTTACTTTTGGACTTCACTAAAAGTGAGCGCCTCTGATGAAAAATACATTCGTATTCACTTATATATTTCAAATGGAAAGTTCAATAATAGAATGACTGATGAGATAAAATCAGTTTGGAATTCTATTCTATTTAAAAACCAATTAGAAGGGAAAATCCTTTTTTTAACACAAACAAAAGATTCGTATAAAGGTGGGTATGAAAGCTTGCTCTTTTGGACTAAAGATGCCAATAAAGGGAGAAGTAGAAATAATCTAACACCTATTAATAATGAGCCTTCTGATGAACAAAAAACGGAAAAATATGTCAGAAGTGTGCAGCGAGATAAAACTTCAATGTTGTGTATATTATATCCTGACTGGAATGACGACACGATATTCCATCATTTTACAAATGAAATGAACGCCATCCAATTTAAAGGGTATTTGTTTAGATTAGCGAAACAGACATATCAGCAGCCTAAAGTTCGCAGTATCGGGGTTGCCTGTATAAATTCAATGAAAGCAAAACGCCACAAGAAAAAATAAAGTTACGTACTCTTTCTTTTGTATCGTTCACAATCAAAAAATAATCAGATATACAGTATTATTGCGATATTGAAATAACTTAAATATCAATCACTTAATGTTTTTCAAGGACATATCCTGTCATTTCCCCTCCATTTTCCCCCGAAAAAAAGTCAAATAGCCGGACATAACCTGTCCGGTGAGGTTGTTATCGTAGTGTTCTCTTTTTCATACTGGGGAATAACACTGATGGCAACTTACCGATTAGATACCGATTTAGCGTTTTTACGTGAATGCAGCAATGAAGAACTGGGCTTGCTTGTATCCGTCCTAACTCACGACAGCAAAGACGGACAAAAGCGTTGGACTGAAACCTTAACCAGCTCACCTGAATATCAACTCTATCACCCTGAGCACCAGCAATATTGGATGTCGATTGCGGCAGAGCTGCAAGCGTTTGGGGCTAACAGCTTGATGAGTCTCGTTCGAGGCAATAAAGGCGTGTTGTACCGTGAAATTCTACAAGATGTCTGTGACCACCTTGATGTCAATTATCCGAAGGAGGGAAGTACCGAAACCTTGGAATTAAATTTGTTATTGAAAGTGTTAGAAAAAAGCTTAAATGAGCTGACCACAGAAGAGCTACAAACCTTCTCTCGTGATATGCAACTTAACCTCACCAACCCGACGCCCCAACTGATTTTGATTGCGGTTCAAGCGGCTATCCGTACCTCAGGCATTGCCGCGCTGGAAGTGGCCACACTCTCCGCCATTGGCGTGATTAATGCGCTCGGCGGGGTTGCTACCATTGGTACACTCTTTGCCGCACACCGAGCACTTTCCTTGATTGCAGGGCCGATTGGTCTTGCCGTGAGCTCGGCATGGCTTGTCGCTGACTTAGCGGGGCCCGCTTATCGCGTCACCGTCCCCGCCTGCATCATTGTGGCGTACTTACGACAAAAAGCTTTATCGCAATAAGGTTTATCAATCCCATTCTATCCGCTTGCCGGAACTATTTTAATAAGGACAACATCATGTCGACTTCTGTGTCTCGCCATGACCGGCTTGCGTCTCGGTTGGCGTTTATTATTAGTCAATTATTTCGCGGGGAAACCGTTTATTTATCCGAGCTGTCAGAAGAGCTCAATGTCTCGACTCGTACCCTACGGCGTGACTTTAATGAGCGCCTTCAATATCTGGACTTGGAATATCACCAAGGTGGCTATCGATTGGCAGCATCACAGCGTCCCTTTCGTACCGATAAGGACATATTGCGCTTTGCTGCCATTACGCATGTCACCTCACTGTTTCCGGCTTTAGACAGGAAGCTGCTAGCAGTTCTGCTCGACCCGACGATTGATTCACCGTTTATTGTTTACCATACCCCGCCCGAACAGCGTCCCTCGCTGTTCGGGGGCTTTTATATCTTGACACAAGCCATTGTAAAACGGCGTTTACTGCAATTTGCCCACCAAGGAAAAAACATCACGAACGTTGCCCCGTATAAGTTGATTTATTACCAAGGTCATTGGTATCTCGCCGCTGATATCGCGGAGCACATTCATGTCTTTGATGTGATGGCCTTGCAAGACGTGGTCATGACGGCGCGGGGCTTTCGTTATCGTGAAGACCTAAACCAGCGGCTATGTGAAGAGGCGTTTATTCAAGCTTTGCCACATTACCAATATATCCAATCTTTAATGAAATAATGGAGTTCATCTTTATGAAAAAGGTACTATTTACGACTTTAATCTCGCTAACGGTTTGTGCTCAAGCATTAGCACTTCACCTACCCGGTGAAATTCAGCCCACACGTTATACCTACTATTTAACGCCAGAATATGGTCAAAAATTGAAGGAGAAAAATGAGAGTAATGAACGACCTGTCCTAGGTGTGCCTCATGGAGAGTTGACAGGCGACACTCCAATTCGACAAGCAAAAGGTTTTCCTGCCCCTACCGCGATGACCTGTATTAGTAGCGTTTATTATAATCGTGGTGCAGCGGCTAACTGGTTAAAAGTCGCCTGCGTCGATAATAATGGTTTAGCTTATTCAGCCGATAAAAAATGGCCACCTAAATCAATAGCCAAGCGAGTTTGCACTGTAGGTCAATCAGGCTGTGACTCTTTTTTAGTTTTGGATAGTGATAACTGGTCTGGTCCTCAATAAGTTACGCTCACCCTTACTTGAGCCTGTTCTCACACAGGCTTACTTCCTAGGAATTCATCATGACGATTTTTAAACTTATCGCCACCTCTGTGAGTGTTGTGACACTGGTGTCTATCACCTACTACGCCCAGAAGACGGTCAACGAACAACTTACGCTTAAAGGTGAGTATTCTGACACTGAAATTCAAGCGGCTCGACTTGGGGCAACGCTAGCGTGCACCACGTTATTAGGGGGAGCGATTGAACGACTACTTAATGGGTTATTTAGCAATAACTAAGCATTAACGATTTATTTTTCGGTAATAAACCATAAAGGCAGGCCAACAGGTCTGCCTTTTTTATTTCATCCTATCCACACAAGGGCTTTCTTATGACACTTGACCCCATCATCGCAACACCCGTTTCCAACCACCAGCGCACGCATTTTTGGCAAACCCACTTTGGCGCCGTTAAAGGCTTCCCCACCTTTGAAGTTGTTATCTTTACCATCATGGGGCAGTTTTGTGAGAATTACCACGGCGGGTATTGGGAATACTGCACCTTACCCAATGGTGGCGCATTTATTTATCCTGATTTGGGCTCCGAAAAATTAACACTGTTCAATATGCACAATGGTAATGAGGCGGACGTTAGCTGTGAAGCAGCGGGCATTGCTGTATGTTTGATAATGTACAGCTTATGGTCATTTCAAACGGAAAGTGAAGTATTGGTCGAGCGTTTCTACCAGCTTCGTGACTATGCCATTCAACATCCTGAAAGTTCAGCCATTTTCCATCTTATCGATTAAATCTCACTTGATTCATTCTTTAAATTTTACCTATCTTATTTATATTTAAGGAAATTTATTATGACTCGTTTAGCCTCCCTCTTTGGTGTGTCGAATATCATGAAATTATCAGAACGGCAAAAACAAACAATGAGAAATATTCAGTTAGGTTATGGTCAACTCTGTAACAAAGCTACCTTAAGATCCCTTGAGAGAAAGGGATTAATCTATTTAAATGAAGCAGAGCATTGGTTCTTAACTCAGCTGGCTTTTAAAAATAAAATAATAGGAATATAAGTAATAATGATTTAATAATGCTGTTCTGATACTACATACAAAACTTAATGGATAACATTCTTGCTAAATTGGCAAAACTGTTATTCATTAAGAGGTTCTTTAACATATTCGAATCCCATGATAGAGTTCGAATACAAATCACCAATGCAACTACGAAAGTTGCATACATCTCAATTTTAATTAAGCAAACTTAGATTCATTGCAATTAAAGCATCAATCAAGAATGAGGGTATAAAAAAGGGTACAAACAGAAATCAAATTAGCACCAATCGTTAAATATCAATAATATATAGTGAAATATCGATTCCTGCAGGGGACACCACAGCAAGCTAAACCCAGCTATTCCCACCTAAACAAAAACCTCATCAAGCCAATCATGTCTACTACTCATACTCAATCCCCCCTATAAAGCGAAATACAAACCAAATCGAAACAGCAAGATACAAAAAAGCATACGAATTAACCGATACTTAAGGTTTGTATCTTCATATGTCAACAACGGCCCTATGTCTTAGCTTTTAAAATACTAAATCGCCAAAAAGAAAAATTTATAACGATGAAATGCCTCCCTGTAATTAGTTACCCAACGATTAGTAGAAGGCACTTCATAGGCAGACTTCTTAGTTTATTATTAATTATTCTATTGCTAGATTAATATCCTCGTCGCATTTGCCGCTCGATTTGAATATTCTGACCAGCTTTAATGCTGTTTAATGTGCTATCAACGTAAGGGTCATCTTTAGGATTTTCTTTACTTAATTCACGCCCAGAAGATGCACAAGCGGAAAGCATTACTGCAAAAACTATTATAAACAGCCTCATGTCATACCTCATATTTACACTTATATTAAGTTTTAGACCTATATAAGTTTGTAAGTTCAGATCAGCAATTAAACAATATCTAAACATTAAGAAAATAAGAAGTACCATAGACGCAAACGCTGTGTTCGCATAAGCCTCGGTTGGTAGTAACCCAAACTTAATCATCTTAAATAAAATTATCGCAAAGATTAGTTATAAAGGTAGGTGCTTGGTAGTAAACGAACTCTATTTATTTTATTTGCTCTAAATGTTTTTTTATCGTATCAATACATTGTTCGGAGTTATCTATGATGATAACTTTAGATGCAAATAAAGGATTTTTAGCAAAGAAATCATCAAGTCTCTTATCAAATTGCTTTGTAAAGCGTAGCAGCTCAATCATATTAAAAAGAGTTTCTTTAGGCCCCATTGTTGTAAATTTCGATGAAAGGTATCGTTTTACAATTCTAAAGACACAAATACGATAAGGTATAATTAAGCGAATAATCAGCGTACAATCGTTAAAAAATGGTATTAAACGCCTATCGTAAGCACCTTCAACTATCCATTCCGTTTTAGACGTTATCGCTGAAACTAAGGCGTTAATAATAGGTTGAGGATTTTTGATATATTCCTGCTGAGTTTTATCCCAATAAATCTCATCATAACCATACACGGGCGTGTTAAATTCATCAGATAACTTGGCAGATAACGTCGTCTTCCCTGCGCCAGATGTTCCTATAATACAAACTTTCATATCTTCTCTTCGTGTATCAAATGCTAGCCGCGCAAAATAAATTTAAATGATAACAACAATGTCAACTTACAGCAGATTAAATGCAGTAAATATGATTATGATAATTCAGTTTTAGTGAGATAATGCCTTTCCATGCCTGTCTCTGGGAAATCAGGTAAGGACATTTGTTTTACATATCCTAATTTTTCATAAAAGGGTAAGGCTTGAAAACTGAATGTATCTACTAAACTATGAATACACCCTAATTTTATTGCTTCTCGTTCAGCGGTATACATCAATTTACTGCCTAACCCCATTTTTCTGGCGTCCTCACTTACCCATAAAAAATCGATACAAAGCCAATTTGCCTTTACAGAAGCCAGTAATCCACCAAGCATAACACCAGAGTTATTTTTAAAATAAACGCCTAACTCACTAAAACGTTCTGCATTCAAATATTGGATATTAAAACTACGTAACCCTGCAAGGAGTTCTTCTTTATCTTCAGTGGTGACTTCATGTGCAACAATAATATTCATTCTATATTCTATTGATAGTCGGATAATAAAGCATTATTTCAAACATATTTACTTTGATAAGTAAACAGTAAAACATCATAGAATTGAGTTTACAATTTTAAAATACATCGGTTTCTATAATTTGGGTAATTAAAGCAGTTACAGATAATACTAACGATGATTTTATCATTTGTTGAAAACGGTGTTTTTGCAATTCAATTAATTGGTTATCGACAAGATCCTCTGGTTGATTGAATCTCATCATTTCTGGTAAAGGTTCCATACAATGAAGCATTTTAATACTGCCTAAAATTTCATCATCTGTAAAATTTATATTTAAATTTTCTGCTGATAACGATTCATTCAAAGCAAGAAATAATTCTATATCTTCATAGGTTTCACGAGAAATCGCCCCTAATGCAAATAGAAGTTTCAAACGAACCGATAACTCTCCTAATGGCCCATTTCCAGTTAAAAGTGGTTCAACTGCATATTTTACCGCATAATCATCCTTTCTAAAAACTTTTAACATTAATTTATCAATAGCTTGTGAAATTAAAAGAACGACCTCTTGAACAAATAAATTTACTTCCGGCCGTTGATTTAACCGCTCAAGAATCTGATTTTCAATGTTTTGTTTATTTTCCATATTAGCTTCTTTTATCACTTTATAGCTATACTACTTACTATCATACTGTAGATAGCCATAAAGTGACTGAACCTCAATTAATCAATCTATTATCCGTAATATTACTTGTTACTCAATATCAATAACTGGTATTGGGAACAGATTCTATCAACAACCTCGGGATATTGCTCTAACCCACAAAGCTCAACAACCGCTTGATATATACCTTTGTCAGCAATTAACTTTGCCATTTCATTTGCTTGAGGATCAGCTTCACATCTGAAATGCAATGCGGCAGCAATTCCTATGATCAGATTTTCATTTGGTAATTGGTATTCAAATGTGCCTAACAACGGCTTAATTAAGCGATCATTAGAACTTAACTTTCTCATAGGCTGTCGCCCTACTCGACTAACATCATCTTTTAAATATGGGTTTGCAAAGCGACTTAGTATTTTATCTATGTATTGATTATGTATTTGTGAATCAAAGCCATAACGTTGAATTAAAACTTGTCCACTTTCTTGCATAGCCGATTTAACAACAGTATGGATCCTCAAATCCCCAATTGACTCACTAATTGTTTGGTATCCATATAATTGTCCCAAATACGCTGTCATCGCATGGCCTGTATTTAACGTAAATAGTTTGCGTTCAACAAATGCCATTAGGTTATCCGTTAATTCCATCCCATTGATAATAGGAACATCACCAACAAATTGTGTCTGGTCAACAATCCACTCACTAAAGGATTCGACAGTAACGTCAAGCGGGTCATCATTCGCTGCATCCATCGGAGGAACAATACGGTCAACTGCGGAGTCTACAAAGCCAATATGCTGCTCAACCCATTGATGCAACTCTTCAGGCAATTGAGCCAATACATGTTGCTTTAGTTGGCTAGTTCCTCTTACCATATTTTCACATGCAATAATATTGAGCGGCTGGTTATTTCCCAACGATTTTCTATGAATAATGCCTTTAGCTATCGTTGAGGCAATTTTTTCCAGCACCTGTGGCCCGACTGCTGTTGTAAGCATATCTGCTGTTGCAATAAACTCTATCGTTTTAGGGTCATTGCTATTAACAGCGTGAATGTGTTGGACTTTCTCAATACGATTTTCCTGACCAACAACATGAACATTATAAGATTGTTGATGTGCTAATTGGTCAATTAATGGCTGATTGACATCAGTAAAAGTTACTTGTGAATTTGCATCTGCTAATAATTTACCAATAAAACCGCGGCCTATATTTCCTGCACCAAAATGAATGACTTTCATTATTATTCTCCTCATGCTGCACTTTGAGACGCTAAAATTTCGAGTACTTCCTGAACATCTTGGGTTTCACATAAACGCTCAATAACCCCATCTTCATCTAAAGCGGAAGTAATTCGTGTGATAACTTCAATGTGCTCATTATTTTGTGCTGCAATACCAATAACTAGGCGGGCAATTTCATCAGGTTCTTCACCAAATTGTACGCCTTCAGGGTATTGGCAAATAACAATGCCGGTTTTTAATACTCGATCTTTTGCTTCTATGGTGCCATGAGGAACAGCAATAGATTCACCTAGATAGGTTGAAGTTAGTTTTTCGCGAGCTAACATCGCCTCAATATAGTCAGGCTCAACATAGCCACCCTCAACTAATTTTTGCCCCGCAAATTGAATGGCTTGCATTTTATTCTGTGCAGATAGGTTTAAATGAATATGCTTTGCACTCAATGTAAATATCGCATCATCATGATCTTCCATTTCATAGGATTCATCATTTGCTGCAATAATCGTTTGTTTAATCAGTCGTCCATCATTTGCTGCTTTAGGATTTTTTTTAGCTATTAAGTTTGTTACAAGATCATTATACGTTTGGCTATCTAGGAAATTAGTCAACGATATATGCATTGCATTTGGTGCAAATGTTTTCGCTCTTTGTGTTAAATCTTTATGCGTTATCACAATATCAACGTTATCCGGCAGGTCGTTAATTGCCATGTTCGAAACAGAAATTCCTAATAAGCCCGCATCACGCACCTTTTTAGCTAATACTCCTGCTCCCATGGCACTAGAACCCATTCCTGCATCACAAGCTACAATAATGTTGCGTACTTCGGCTAAATTAACAGAGGTATTTTGATTGATTTCTACTGCTGCCGATGATTTTGATTGCGATTTCATATTACGCATTTTTTTCGTAGCATTTTCGAGCTCATCATCATCACCTATGCGAGTTTTCTTTAATAAAATCGCGGAAACAATAAAGGAAACTAACGTCGCACTGGTGACTGATAAAATCACACCGACCAATGATGACTTAGGCGTCATCAACAGAACTGCAAATATTGAACCCGGTGATGCAGGAGAGACTAACCCAGCATGAAAAAGGTTCATAACAAACACTCCTGTCATCCCACCCAGAATAACTGCAAGAATTAACCGAGGGTTCATTAAGACATAGGGGAAATAAATCTCATGTATCCCACCAAAAAAGTGAATAATTGCGGCTCCTGGTGCAGATTGCTTCGCATTTCCTTTACCAAAAAACATGTAAGCAAGTAAAACACCTAAACCCGGTCCAGGGTTGGCTTCAATAAGAAAGAAAATAGATGCGCCAGTTTCAGTCGCTTGTTGAATACCTAAGGGTGAGAAAATACCGTGGTTAATCGCGTTATTTAGAAATAATATCTTGGCGGGCTCAACAAAAATAGACGTGAGTGGAAGTAAATTATTCTCCACCATCACATTCACGCCTGCTGCCAATATTTTGGATAGCCCTGCAACAAGAGGCCCAATAGCTAAATAAGCCAAAATGGCTAATAACATGCCGATAATGCCGGAGGAAAAATTATTCACCAACATTTCAAAACCTGTTTTAACTTTGCCTTCTATCCACAAATCAAAACGTTTTATTGCATATCCGCCTAATGGGCCAGCAATCATTGCCCCCATAAACATTGGCATGTCAGCACCAACAATTACCCCCATTGTTGTTATTGCGCCGACTATTCCGCCCCGCTCTCCACCAACTAAACGGCCACCGGTATAACCGATTAATAGTGGTAGTAAATAAGTGATCATAGGGCCAACAAGTTGAGCTAATGTCTCATTAGGCCACCAGCCAGTTGGGATGAATAACGCCGTTATTAATCCCCAAGCGATAAAGGCACCGATATTAGGCATAACCATATTACTGAGGAAACGCCCAAAATTCTGTACCTTTAATTTGATATTTGATGTTACCATGACAGAACCCCGTGGTACGAAAATGATAAAGTTGTAACGTTATCGCCAAATAACGTCTGTGATTTTTTCAACACTTTCACTCTAGCATGAGCTTGATCAGATTCGCACCACGCGGGCCTTTTTGTGACCATCATCACCATCCAACCCCTACTTACCCCATCTTTATATTGACAAAGATCACAAAAAAATCGTGTTACTAAATTACATTGCTCTTTTTTTGCACTAAAAAAACATTTTTCGTGATTTTAATCACAAAGAAAAAATCACAGTTTATCTTCAATTGGTGACAATCATCACAATTTATTTTCTATTTATCTTTTTCTACCCAGTGAACTGCCAACATTTTCTCACCCGCACAGATCATTTCTCAATTTTGTAATAAAATTACTAAACGTATTATCTATTTCATTATGGCTACTATCTTTTTGAGATAGTCTTAAATAGAAGCAACAGTAACGCATTATTATCAATACATTATTTAGCCTTGCTTCGTCAGGTGTTCACCGATAAATTACCTCTAATTTTCTTAATTAAAATGTGAACATCATGACGTTAACCGTTATTGTTTTTCTTTTGGTTTATATTGCGATGGGCTTTGGTAAGCTACCTGGCTTCAAAGTTGATAGAACTGGCGCTGCGGTTATTGGTGCCTTAGCTATGATGGCTATCGATAGTATTACCCCTCCCCATGCATGGAATGCTATTGATTACCGAACTATTGGTATGTTATTTGGGCTTATGGTCGTTTCTGCTTCTTTCGTTGTTTCTGGTTTTTATAGCTGGACCGCAAACCGGGTAGCCATGCTAAAAGTTTCCCCACCAATATTACTGGCTGTTTTAATTCTTGTCGGCGGCTTTCTTTCTGCATTGCTCACGAATGATGTTGTTGTTGTCGCCATGACACCATTATTAGTATCAATTAGTTTATCTCGCGGTTTAAACCCAATTCCTTTTTTGCTTGGCTTTTGTTTCGCAGCTAATAACGGAGCGGCGGGCTCATTAATTGGTAGCCCACAGAATATGATCGCAGCGCAAGGACTCGATATCTCGTTTGTTGGCTTATTACAGGCGTCTGCAATACCAGCCCTGCTTTCCTTACCATTAACATGGTTGGTACTTGTTTGGTTATATCGTAATCGTTGGTATTTGACTAAAGAAAATACATTAGCAACGCCCCCTAAAACCACCCAAGAAACATTAAATGTATGGGAAACAGCAAAAGCTGGCGTTATTACTTTCGCAGTTATCATTACCTTTATTGTGACAGATATTCCTAAAGAACTTATAGCGTTAACGGCTGCTGGATTTTTATTATTAAATAGATCCATTGCCTCGAGTGATATGCTTAAACTCGTCGATGGCAATCTTTTATTACTCATCATGGGATTATTTGTCGTCAATGCCGCTTTTGCCGCCACAGGTCTTCCTCAGCAATTATTAACTGATTTGCGAAGCTATGGTGTGGATCTCAACAATCCATTAGCCCTATTTTTAGTTACTGGTGTTCTAAGTACTATCGTTGGAAACAACCCTTCAGTCATGTTACTCGTTCCCTTCTTAACACCTGAAGGTAATGCCGATTCGTTAGGCGCCGCTCTCGTTTTGGGTTCTGGTTTTTCAAGCAACTTACTGGTTTTCGGTAGTCTTGCTGGCATTATTGTGGTCGAACAATCAGCGGCATATGGCGTGAAAATTTCTTTTGGTGAGTTTTCTAAATCAGGGGGAGTTGTAGCACTATTGTGCATGTTATTAGCTGCTGCATGGATTTTATTTGCTTTATAGGCTTTTTAGCCAATCTGCTATTACATAAGCAGATTGGCTATAATTATAAATCCTATGGCAGTATTGCAAAAGAACGAACAGGAAAACCACTAGCATTGTTTGGTTTAGCAACAATATTAAAAATTACAGCACCACGCGTGGGGACTTGGTCCAAATTAGCAAGTAATTCAACTTGGTATGTATCTTGTTCTAATACATAATACTCACCAAGTAACGCATTATTTTTTCGAAAATCTTTTGCTGCATCAGTATCAAATGTTTCATGGCCAATCGCTTTTATTCCGCGTTCTTCAAATAAAAATTTAAGTGCATCCATTCCCCAACCCGGTATTTGGTTATTGCCCTCGTCATCTTTATTATCCATCAGCTCTTGTGATGGCCAACGTTTACTCCAGTCAGTACGTAATGCAACAAAACTCCCTGATTCAATTCGGCCATTTTTCGCTTCAAAATTAAGGACATCATCAAGAGAAAATGCAAAATTAGGATCTTCTTTTGCCCTTTCAGACTGGTCAATAACAATCAATGGCAGAACAAGTTCTTTTAATTCAAGCTCATGTAAATAACGTTTCCCTTCAACGAAATGACAGGGAGCATCAATATGGGTGCCATATTGTCCTGGAAATGTAAATTGCTGTGCAAAGAAACCTTCTGGATAGCCAAATAATGTTTTAAACTCAGCAGAGTCAAACATAAAAAAATGCGGTGAGTCTTTATCGAAGCTATGTGTCAAATCAACCCATTTTTTAGATTTTATTACATTAAATGCATCAATTAATTCATTGCTCATATTTTCCCCTGTCAGTTCTATTTTCTAAATAAAATTATCTACAGACTATTTTTATAATGCCTTTCTTAACCTATTAAATAACGAAAAAACATCCTGTTGTCTACAAATTCAACACGAATCTTTTTCATATTAAATCAGTAAGATATTTATCTTTTATAGCAAAAAACCACTAATTAATAAAAATTAGTGGTTAACATAATATTAATAATAAAAAAATAGACTAGGATTTTATTTAGGGTATTTGTTCCAGCTGTCAGGTTCAATAAAACCATCATAAATACGCTGAGAACGAATATAATCTGCATACTCTTTAGATTCAAAAGCTTCTTTCAAATCTTTTGCCCACTGAGCATCTAGGTCTTTTTGCATGACAGTCACAATAACGCGATGCTCTAGCGGTGAGTTTTCTACAACTAAACCATCTGCAATACGTTGGCCGGCACTTGCCACATAGTTACCATTCACAACGACAAAATCAACATCATCTAATAATCGCAACCCTTGAGCCGCATCGGTTTCTCGAATATCTAAGTTATATTCATTTGGGGAGATATCATTAACACTAAAACTTAATGTACTCACATCAGGCTTAATTGTAATCCAACCTAACTTTTCCAGGATCCTAGCGCCACGCTCTGCATTAACGGGGTCATTAGATAACGCAACAATCATACCGTCCTTCACATCATCCAGCGTTTTATGTTTATTTGACCGCAGGCTTTGAGGCGCACTCGGTGAGTCTGTCAATGCCACCATGTTAATATTATTTTTTTTGTTATAAGCCTCCATATAGGCACGGCTTTGATTTACAGAAGCATCAATAGAACCTTCTTCAAAAGCAGGATTTATTTGCCTATTCTGTGAAAATTGGCGCAAATTAACGGTATAACCTTTTTTTTCTAAAATCGGTACAATACCTTTATCCACTTGGTCAATATAATTGCCAACACCAAAGCCTATTGTAATTTGTTTTTTATTAGGATTATCTTTTTCACTATTATCGCCACACCCTGCCAACACAACTAAAGCAGTAGTAATTAAAGATAAACCTATTATTTTTTGTTTTAACATATGTAACAACCCTGTAAAGATATTTTGGGCAGTATAATCATAATTAAAGAGCACAACTTAGACTATATCGTTATAACTTAATACAAAAGTAATATAAGAGTCACTTGTAATTCTTTTTGGTTATAAATATATAACAAATAGATCGTTCGATTAGTGATGTGATTGATATGTAATGAAGGAGATAAAAACGTTTAAAAAAAGTGAGTTGCTTTATGACTATTTCCTATAATGATGTAATTAATTATTTAACTAATTTAACGCCAGATTCCAACTTAGCTAAAATTCGCCATGAACGCTCAGTCGCGACTGAAAATACTCAAGCCGTATTTGAAGCTATTTTTTCTACGCCATCGACACTTCTCACAAATGATGTGAAATATTATTTTGCTCATGAAGTCGCAAAAATAACGGGAAGTCCCCGTCTCGCTGAATTTTATTTGCAATTAATAGACTCAATTCCTAATGAACCTCTTACCCAACCACTTTCCACAGCAAAAGAATATCTGCAAGTTTTAACGCAATCACCTAAAGACACCCATTACCAATTAATTGCTGCATTAACTGAACAAGGTTGGCAAGAGAGTGACATCATTTTACTTGCCCAATTAATAACTTATGTCACCTATCAAGCTCGGCTAATCGAAGGGATCCTTTTACTGACAGATAATAGCAGCCTTACAAGTAATTCGTCCAAAGTTGTGGCTGGTAAATGGAACCATCAACTATTAACCCGAAAAGGGAACTCTTCTCCAACCGCTTTTACACAAGATAACTTAGGATGGGAAGCTTGGATTTCAGCAAGGGATGCGAAGACATTGTCTGTTGAAGAAGCTCAGGTTATGAAAAAATTTGGCCAATTAAACTCTGAATATTTTTTACTACTCGCACATCAAAGCAAAATTTTAGAATTACGAACCTTAGTTGACCGTGGGGTATTTTACACCACTGAAGGGCTACCTCGTTGGGAGCGGGAATTCGCTGCGGCGGTAACGAGTAAAGTTAATGGCTGCATTTATTGCGCTTCTGTTCATGCAAGAAAAGCCAGTCAGTATGCAAAAGAACGACGCGCTGATGTCGATAAGCTATTAGCCACTGCGACCGGTTCAATTCTTGCTGAAGGCTTTGATGACAGATTGTTAGCCATCACAGACTTAGTCGCATCCTTGTCTGCAACCCCTATCCAAGCCACAGCACCACAAATCAAAGTACTACAAGCGTTGGGTTTATCTGAACTTGAATTACTCGATTTAGTTCAATCGACGGCCTTCTTTTCATGGGCAAACCGCTTGATGTTATCTCTGGGTGAACCCTTTGAAATAGTAGAAGGTAAGGAGTAATTCAATGGAACTGATTATGGGTTTAGAGGCATTAGAAGCGCAAATAAAACAAGATTTGCAGTATCTAAATTTACCAATAACGTCTTGGTCATTATCAAAAAATAACCCTGAAAACCAAGTTGTTGATGTCGCTATCATTGGTGCGGGTATGTCAGGTATTACAGCAGCATTCGCCCTGAAATTACGCGGTATCAACGCGATTGTTTTCGATCAAGCCTCTGCTGGCAAAGAAGGCCCATGGCAAACCCCTGCACTAATGGAAACACTACGTTCCCCAAAACATGTGGTTGGCCCTGCGCTTGCATCCCCCTCTTTAACTTTTCAGGCTTGGTTTAAAGCCCAGTTTGGCATTCAAAAATGGGATGAACTCGATAAAATCCCACGTTTGCAGTGGGGAGAATACTTGCAATGGTATAAAACCATGACAGAACCCTATGTGCTTAATCAATATCGGTTAGTGGATGTGCAATTAAACGATAACTACCGTGAATTAATTTTTGATACCCCAGAAGGAACGGTCAGTTATCAAGCGCAACATGCAATTTTAGCGACTGGTATGGAGTCTTTTAGTGAAGCTAATATCCCTAGCTTTATGAATGACATCCCAACGAATTATTGGGAACATTCATATGCAGGTACTGACTATCGTCGCTTTAAAGGTTTAGACATTGGTGTTGTTGGCTATAGTGCAGGTGCTATGGATAGTTCAGCAACGGCATTAGAAAATGGTGCTAATTCGGTTGAAATTTTAATTCGTGCTAGCGATATGCCTCGTGTAAACCGAGGGAAAGTTGCTGGAAGCGCAGGTTTTACCAATGCATATGCCTATTTTACCGATGCTCAAAAATGGCATTACACGGACTATGTAGCCAAAGCCAAAACACCAGCGCCCCACGGAAGCACACTAAGAGTATCTCGTCATGAGAATGCTTATTTCAATTTCAATACTCAAGTTAAATTTATTGAATTAAAAAACAAAAAGTTACATGTCACGACAACGACAGGTAAATTTATATTAGATTATTTGATCTTGGCAACTGGTTATCGGATTAATTGGGCCAAGCACAGCGCCTTTCATCGGTTATCACCGTTAGTTAAAACGTGGGGAGATGCATACACGCCATCCATTCATGAAGAAAATACAGAGTTAGCTTCACATCCTTATTTAGGTAATCACTTTGAATTTCAAGCGAAACACAAGCAAGACACACTAAAAATCAATCAGTTATATTGTTTTAACTTAAGTGCATCGCTCAGTATGGGGCCTGTTATAGGGTTAATCCCCGGAACTAATGTTGGGGCAGAACGATTGGCTGACCATATTGCAGCTCAATTGTACTTGAGTCATCAAGAACAACACCTTGAGCAAGTCAAAAATAGCCAAGAAGCTGAATTATTAGGTGATGAGTGGCAACCCGCTGCACCACCTTCAGAACGCGTGCAATTAACTGATAATGTAGAGTAAATCATGATTACCTTTCAAAATATTCAAAAAGTCTATGAAAAAGATGGGCAGTCTTTAGTTGCATTGCAAGACATTAATTTGCATATCAATAAAGGTGATATCTTTGGATTTATTGGTTATAGCGGAGCGGGTAAAAGTTCACTTATCCGCTTGGTGAATCAATTAGAAAAACCAACCAGTGGGGCAGTTATTATTAATGGCCAGAATATTGCTGAACATACCCCTGCAGAAACTCGTTCACATAAAAAAAGCATTGGTATGATTTTCCAGCATTTCAATTTGCTAGAAACTAAAACTGTTGCTCAAAATATTGCGATGCCCTTATTACTTTCAGGTGTCGATAAACAAGAAATCACTCGGCGAGTTGATAGCATTCTTGAATATGTCGAACTTAGCGATAAAAAACACCAATACCCTGGGCAGCTATCCGGTGGGCAAAAGCAGCGTGTTGGTATTGCTCGTGCTTTGATCAATAACCCACAAATTTTGTTATGTGATGAAGCCACTTCAGCCCTTGACCCGCAAACAACTCGCTCAATTTTGCAATTATTAAAAAAAATCAATCAAGAACAAAATATTACTATCTTGCTCGTAACTCATGAAATGGAAGTCATTGAAGAAATCTGTAACCGTGTAGCCGTTATGGAATCAGGAAAAATTGTCGAAGAAGGAACTGTACTTGATATTTTTGCAAATCCGCATCAAGACACAACCAGAAAATTTGTAGGGACAGTGTTAAATGAAGAAATTCCAGAACGCGTTCTACATAACTTAGAACACCAACAAGATGTTTATCGTCTTGAATTTTTAGGGTCCTCTGCGCAACAACCTGTTGTTAATGAGTTAATACTGAAAGAAATTGTCAAAATAAATATTTTGTTTGCCAATATGAAAGAAATTAGTGGTGTCGTGCTAGGCAGCATGTTTGTCCAATTTATTGGTGATAAAGAAAAAATAGATGATGCCGTTTCTTTTCTTCGCCAACGTGGGGTTGCAGTTAATAAGGGGGCACTATGACACAATTATTCGAAACCGCTTTAACAACTAAACAGTTTTTATTAGCGATGTCAGAAACTTTTACGATGGTTAGCGTTGCGCTCGTACTAGGTTCTATATTTGGGATCTTATTAGGTATCGTACTTGTTGTAACGAGACCAGACGGTATTTGGGAAAATAAATGTATTTATCGTATAGTGAACCCGATTATTAATATTATTCGCTCACTGCCTTTTATCATCTTATTAGTTGCTATGATCCCTCTCACACGCTTTATGGTGGGAACTTCAATAGGAACAACTGCAGCAATAGTGCCATTAGTCATTTTTATTGCGCCCTATACCGCACGCTTAGTTGAAAATTCATTACTCAGTGTACATTCGGGTATTATTGAAGCGGCTGATTCTATGGGAGCGACTAATTGGCAAATTGTTTGGCATTTTATTTTACCAGAAGCAAAGTCATCATTAATTTTAAGTTTAACCGCTGCAAGTATTACTTTAGTCGGTGCAACCGCGATGGCAGGAGCCGTTGGTGGTGGTGGCGTTGGTGACTTAGCTCTAAACTACGGCTACCAGCGTTTTGATAATGTCGCAATGGCTATCACCGTTGTTACATTGGTAATTATAGTACAAGGCATGCAATTTATTGGTGACTATTTAGCTAAAAAAGCGCGCTACCATTAATTAGATGGTGAAGGTCGAAAGAATATTCGGCCTTCTCTCTTTTACCTTACTTTATAAGTGCCTATTTTCCCCCTCAATGCTTATGTCCCT
This sequence comes from Providencia sp. PROV156, assembly GCF_028480905.1. Lineage (NCBI taxonomy): Bacteria > Pseudomonadati > Pseudomonadota > Gammaproteobacteria > Enterobacterales > Morganellaceae > Providencia > Providencia sp. PROV156. The sequence continues at coordinate 26,445 of NZ_JAMPPE010000036.1, forward strand.
CATTTCAAAATTATCTTTAGTTAAAAAATTAAAAATAAAGTGAACTGCGGTGCTTACTTATTCAAATTTATCGTTTTTTTACGTGATTTAACTCACTTTAATAATAAAAAATGCGATAAATAATCAAATTATTTAAATTTATTTATATTATAATCATGTAGATATACTTTTTAATGGATATTATCAGCTTTTCGCTAAAATAATCTATTCTCTATGTATATTTAGTCGTCTTGCTGTTTTTTCATTTTTTGCTTTCTACGCGCGCTTTACGATGCATCGTCAGCGTTTTATTCACTTACAGATTAAACTGATTATGCCAACTATTGAACAACTCATTTTATTGATTTCTATACTCATTCTTTTGGGAATTTTCTCTAGCAAATTGTCTGCTAGGCTCGGTTTACCTATGCTAGTCATGTTTTTGTTTATTGGCATGTTAGCAGGCGAAGACGGGATAGGTAAGATTACATTTGATAACGTGAATGTTTCCTATGCCGTTGGTTCTCTCGCCCTTGCTTTAATTTTATTTGATGGGGGTCTACAAACATCAGTAAAATCAATTCGTCTAGTTTGGAAACCATCTTTTACACTAGCAACATTAGGCGTTCTTGTCACCGCAGGTGTAACAGGTCTCGCTGCTGCCTATATTCTCGGCGTTCCTCTGCTTGAAGGGCTATTATTAGGCGCTATAGTAGGTTCTACCGATGCCGCAGCCGTTTTTTCCTTACTGCGCAACGCGGGGATCTATTTAAATGAACGATTGCAATCCACTTTAGAAATAGAAAGTGCAACAAATGACCCTACGGCCATATTTTTAACTGTTGGTTTATTACAACTTTTAATGAACCCACAAGCTTCAGGTAGTGAATTAATTCTGCTGTTTTTTAGCCAAATGGGAATAGGTACTGTTGTTGGCTTGAGCGTTGGCTGGGTTTCAGTCAAAATTATCAATAAGATTAAGCTATTAGCTACTGGTTTGTATCCTGTGCTTGTCGCTGCATGTGGACTACTATCTTTCGGTCTCGCCAGTAATTTAGAAGGCAGTGGGTTTTTATCTATTTTTGTCACTGGTGTTGTGATTGGTAATCATCGGTTTGTTTTTCAACGCAATACATTTTTGTTCCATGATGGATTAGCATGGCTAAGCCAAATTATCATGTTCGTTATGCTAGGGTTACTTGTCAACCCAAGTTCTCTTATTGAAGTCTGGCTTGAAGGCTTAATTATTGCTCTGGTCTTAACGTTTATCGCGAGGCCATTGGCTGTAATACCCGTTCTAAAATTATTTGGTTTCCCTAAACCTGAAATAACATTAATTTCTTGGGTAGGGTTACGTGGCTCTGTTCCTATTATTCTTGCTATTTTCCCGTTTATCTACGGGCTACCTAATGCCCATTTAATTTTTGACGTAGTTTTCTTTGTGGTATTAATTTCAGCAACCTTACAAGGCTCAACCTTGCCTTACGTTGCACGTAAATTAAATTTAATGCAGCCACCTCCATTGATCCCTGCGGCCACTTTAGATATTACCGCAGTAGAACAAATAGACGCAGATTTAGTGGAATATACATTAGGAGAGGATTGCTCTGCAGTGGGTCGCCGATTATCGCAACTTGCATTACCTGACCAAACTGTCATTGCAATGATTACGCGTGAAAAAAGTGTTTTACCTCCAAGGGGTTCAACTACCTTTCATGCTGAAGACCATTTATTCGTTGTTCTTAAACCTGAAAATCGTATTTTTCTTGAACGCCTTTTTTCAGAAAAAAACATCTCTGAACACACTCCTATTGAACTTCCCGATACAGGGCTAAGTCTAAAAGGAACGACTCGATTAAATGAGATCTACTCATCTTATGGTATCCAAATTGATAATAGTGATGAAAGGACTCTTAACCAATTTATTTACGCTTCTATATCGGAACCTTTGCAAGATACCATCATAAAATTAGATCAACTGCAATTAAGAATTGGAGAGATGATAGGCACACGTATCGTAACCGTAATATTAGAGCCAATCAAAGAGCAGGAAGGTTAACAGAGCATAAATATCTTACCCAATATTTTTCTTAGATATTGAGTAAAATCTTAAGTAATAATTATTTTAAGGATACAAAAATAAAAGCCCTTTCGGGCTTTTATTTGTTCTTTAATGAAACATAAGATAAAAACAGCTATTGTCATTTTAAGCTATAAATAGCAGGTATATTTAATTTATGTTCCTAATTGAAACAATTAAGAATTAAAGCGAATTATGTTTCATTCTAAAACAATATAGATATTTAGTTACACCAGAGTATATGCAGAGCTTTCAAACCCCTGATTACCCGTGCTCTCATCTACTTGAGTATCCTCTTGCAGGACTTCACTAAAAAACTCACCCATGTTAACGTCTAAAACTTTTAATACTCGAACTAGACAATCTATATCGATACGATTCACACCACGCTCGTAACGAAATAGCTGCTGTTCACTTATATCTATCTCTTTAGCTAACTGAAAAACAGTAAAGCCTTGAGCTCTTCTAAGGGCTTTTATTTTTTGTCCAACTGCACAAGCGACAGGATATTTCGTGTTCATAAACATTCTCGCTTCAATTTATATTTAAGGAAATAAAAATTAGCAGATAATTATCTACATATTTTATTTTTTATATTTATGTGTATAACATTGATAATGCTACAGACGATTCAGCATATATCTAACAGAATGATATACTACCCTTATAATTAGTTTCAACTAGTCCTAAATTGACATTGCAACTATGTAACAAAGTATTTCATGCTATACATTTCGTGTTTAAAATCAAAATAATACTTTAATATCACAAAGTTACACGCAACGTGTGTATCACTGCATAGTAATATTCCAGAGGATATGCCTAAACCCTTGGAATATTCATCTAAAAAAGACCTATGTAGCCGATGTATAACCTAAAAATAAAGGAAATAAATAGAATTATTTAACACTGTAACAATATTAATGTTATTGATACAATTAAACTCGATGAAAAGTGATAAACCCACTATAAATGATACTGTTATGTAAAAAATGGTAAAAACAGTCAATTTTATCTCTAAAACTCTCTAATTCGGCAAAATATCAGTACGTTAAAAAGCCAGTTAAACTGTTACAATTAGTAAATTACTAAATTTTTAAAGTAGCAAGAGATGGATTTATTATCTACAAGTACCAAACATAACAAAACCATAACGTTAAGAAAGCTTATTATTCATTTTACTAGATGAATATCACAAAATTATGAAAAATAACTTTCATCGACAGCCTGTTTTTGATTCCACTTGTTTCTGTTTTTTTAGGATGAAGGATAATACAAAATTTTAAAAATAAACACAATTTAAGCATTTATAGCTAAATTACAGATTTTTATATTTACGATATAATGAAAGCTATTTATAAAAAATGATAATTACTCGTCCATTCTATGGAAGAGTAATTAGCCATTCATTTATGCTTAAATGACGTCATTATATTTTAAAATATATCCTGCTAATGCCATATTGGAATATAGACATAAAAACTAAGTAGCTTTTCAAAGTACATCTTGAATTATTTTACATATTAGGCGGGCTGTGTAGCCGATAATTCTCCAAGTTCTTATCATGTTACTTAGAAAATGTAACTTACAAAATAGGTGTATTATTTAGTGATTAAGTGTTTACTTAGCTAAGTATTAGTTTGGATTATTTGCTTGATAATGGCTTGA
>NZ_JAMPPE010000037.1:0-29610 GCF_028480905.1 Providencia sp. PROV156
CCAGTGTCTAAAGAATATCCAGAGGTCGTTTGTGATTGTAAATTACCCGATGATTGCACACTTGAAGTCGAGATTGAATTTGGTCAACAAAAAGAAACTTATCGCCAAAATGGGATTAAAAAAGATTTTTTTCATATTATCGAATTTAAAGGTAAAAATAGTTTTCTAGCGGCAGAGCTTTCTGATTTTAATAATATTTTCAACATTGAAAAAAATCCTGAATCGTTTTTACCTGAAATCTCAGTGCCTTTTAAGGTAAAGACCTGTTCGAAGGTATGTGTCTCTAATAATCCTGAGTGCCCCATTGGAAATGTCTATGGTGATGTTGCCTATGACTTTGGGCAATCAACATCTTATAACAATAAAGTGGCACAAGTACCTCAAGGTGTAAAACCGATTGGGGAAGTCAAGAATACGTTTGTGGGTAAAGTCACGCCAGCTAAGGCATTAGATATTCCGTTAGTTTACACAAAACAATTTCGTCAATTTGGTGCAGAGGTGATGAATCCGTTTACGGTGTTGGCTGATTTATTCGTTGATTTGTGGAATGATTTGGATGATGAATACGCCGTTAGTAGATTGAAACATACCCAAGAATATCGATTATCGATTGCCGAATGTGGGCACAAACCGTTTGAGCCCAAAATGTATAATGCCTCAATCAACAATAATATTTTGTTAAATGCAGGGGCTTTCGTGTATCAAAAATTTGGTTCGAGGTCGGTTTTTGATACAAAGTTCTATTTAATTTTACAGCAAAAAACCAAAATTGATTTAACGATTGCGTTCAATGAAAAAACAACAGGTCAAAATGATGTTGCGAGAAAAAAATTAACCGCACAAAAGAACCAAGCGTTAGGCCATAACGGCTCAAAACCTCATAGTGGTTGGACAAAATCAGGGACAGAACTGACAACCTCAAGCATTAAATTTGAAGGTTCAATCTCAAAAATACTGGGGATGGACAGTAAAAAATGGAGTGCGGAACTGAAACATGAATACTCACAATTAAAAAAGAAAAAAGAGCTTTCTTTGCTTGAAAAAGTAAATAAAGGCGTCGATAGTTTTAATCGATTATTATCGACCGCTCCAGATAAAAGCCCAAGTAAGTACAAACAACAAGAATATGAATTGGCAAAATTTGAGCTTATTTATCCGACAATCAAAGTCAGTGGTAGCCGAGAAATTGCATTAACAAAAAATAATCAAGTCATGCCTAAATACGATGTGTATTTACGTGGCGACCCGTTTTTTGGTTTCAAATTCACATTTGACATGATACAGGCTTTCGCTGCTTATTTTGGTATCAACACTATTGTCACCGTTATTCGAGAAAGGGGGACACAGAGTGAAGGGAAGGTCAATAGAGGGGAAGATGGGGCATTTATTGGTGTCCAGCTTGATTTAACCTTTAACCTGTCTTTAAACTGCGGCGTAAAATATAAGACAGAGAGTGATGGCATTACAAAATTTGATGAGAAAAGTAGTGATGTCCACTTATCGTTCACAATGAGCTGTGTAACGAACATCCGCGGAGGCTTTCGTTATTATGGTATCTCAGGCTTTTTTAAAGCGGAAGCGAAAGTAACCGCAGTTGTAAAAGCGGCTTGGGTTCCAAATGGAAATGGTGAGATTGTTTTTTATCATGAGGGGATAAAGGCTTATGCGAGTGTTGAATATGGTGTAGGGATCGGAAAAAAAGAAACAGAAGAGAATAATGACGCTGGTAAATTTGGTCATTCAAAAAAGAATATCAAAGTCGAAGAATCAACCAAGCCACTAGATAAGGAGTGGATTATTCATGAACCGTTATCCAAAGAAAAATCAGAGTATCGTTGGTCTATTTTCTCACCATCTAACGAAAGCTATGGGGCATCAGAGATCTGGTAAGCGTCTTTCGTTGAAAAACGTATTGCATATAACGAGTATTATAATGGTATTAGGTTTTAGTGGAGTCAGTATGGCAAAAAATACAATGGATGAAATTTATTTGATTAATTTATCCTCTAATAATGCAGGCTGCGGTATAAAAATTAATGATATGCTTATTATGGATAATGAAAATGCTACTGAAGGGATGTATTCTGCAGGCCAAAATATATCGAGTATGCTAACCAATGAACTAAATACATTAAGTTTAATTATGTATAATGATTCTGTTCTAGCAGAAGAAGAAAAACTAACACCGGAAATGTGGTGTGAGGTGGAACTAAATAAGTTATCCGAAAATGGTAATAGCACATTTATATCAGGTATTAAATTAGCTGGAAATAACGATGGAAAAATAATTATTTCCGATAAATATAAACATAATATGGATCAAGTTTATTTCGGTGGCTCCAATAGAAAAAGTGAAGGAAGTATGCTAGAAGCAAAAAACCAATTTAATTTACAAGGGCTCCCCAAATGGCAATGGGAAAAAGCAACGCCTGTAACGGAATCCGATATTCCTAAGGTTCAAGCGTTTTATTTAGAGCTACAACAAGCCTTTGCTGATAAAAATCTCAACAAATTAAAAGCAATGGGTAAAATATCATGGGATGAGTTTGCTTATGCAGATAATAGTTCCCCTGATCTATTTTGGAACTCTCTAGAATTTAAAGAAATGCTAGATGAAGGATATAAGCCAGCTAAAATAGATTGGAGTCGCTATATATTCAGTACTTATGAAGATAAACGAATATTCCGGTATGAAATTGGTTTTAGCCGACTGTCACCAATAAAATTAGTTAGCCCTGAAGGTCGAACATTTCACTACAATCCCTATTTATCCATTATTGATGGAAAAGTCACGATTGTTCGATAAGGAATTAATTTATGCCAAACATTATTCTTATTGGTGATTCTGATACAGGCCATGGAAAACATGGCCCTACCCATGTGATTACAGGTTCACCAACGGTAAAAGTCGATGGTAAAGCGGTTGCTCGGCAAGGAGATGCGTTAGCGCCTCACGGTGGGCATTCAAGAACTATCGTTGGTGGATCAAGTAGTGTATTTATTGATGGCAAGCCTGCGGCCAGAACAGGTGATACAGTAAGTTGCGGTGGCGTATTAATTGGTAATTCAACGGTAAAAATTGGTTAGAAAATACGATGTTCTGACAGATAATAATTGAGTTCGCTAGGATTGATGATAGTAAAGAAATTAGTGTTACACCAGATAGTCAATATTAACATTAAGTGGTTAATATAAGGATATTTAATGCGCAAGTTAGCGATAGGTTTGGTATTAGTGATGGTTGTAATTTTTACTCTGTTAGTTAATTCTTACAATACAATCCAAAAAAATGATGAGTTAGTCTCTGCGGCAGCGTCAGAATTATTAAACCAATATCAGCGTCGATTTGATTTGATCCCTAATCTGGTCAGTACAGTTAAGGGATATTCAAGTCATGAAAGCAATGTGTTACAAGAAATTGTAAAGGCGAGAGCGTCTGTCGGGAAAATTAATGTGGATGGTCGCGTGTTTGATGATCCTGAAATTTCTGCGAGCTATCAAAAAGCTCAAGATAATTTAGGGCAATCTCTATCACGTCTGTTAGTTATTTCAGAAAATTACCCTGAATTGAAAGCAAATTCACTCTATCAAGACCTGATGGTACAGTTGGAGGGAGCTGAAAATCGTATTTCAGTTGCGAGAGGGCGGTATATAGAGGCGGTACGCCATTATAATACTCAAATTAGGCAATTCCCCTATAACTTAATTGCGGAATCTATGGGGTATGATAAAAAAATTAATTTTAACGTTGAGAATGGGCATGAAATCAAAAGAACACCAATGGTGGATTTTAACTCATGATACGTAATATTTTATTTTTATTTTCCTTGCTTTTATTTAGTGCTATTGCGAGCGCATCAGTGAATAATACACCCCCATTAAAAATAGATAGGGTCATTGATCGTGCAAATTTATTAACGGCGCAGCAATTCAAAACGCTAAATAATTTATTGATTAACTTTGAAAATAATCGGAATGATGGTTCACAATTTGTTGTTTATATCGTTCCGACTACTGGGAGTGAAAATATCGAAACTTTCGCAAATCGTGTTTTTAATCAATGGGGGATAGGTAAAAAGGGGCTTGATAATGGATTACTGCTTGTTGTGGCAATAAATGACCGCAGTGTTCGCTTTGAAGTCGGGTACGGCTATGAGGGGACATTTACCGATGTTCTTGCTGGGAGAATTATTCGAAAAAATATGTTGCCGTATTTTAGAGCAGAAAACTATTATACGGGTATTGAGCAAGGGATTATAAATGCCATTCATGTAGCTAATGATAGACCAATAAGCTCAACGAATTCTTTGACAGATCTTATTCCTCTTAAAATATTACAAACACATTTTATTTTAATTTATGTGATAATATTAGGGCTAATTTATTGTTTTCAGCTTGTATTTTCAACGAAAAAATTAAAAAGAAAAATTAATCAAGTGATAGCGCAGTCAGGTAAAAAAAAGAAAAATTCAGAAAAGCGAGGATATAAGATAGGTGCAAATCAGCTAAAACGGTTAAAAAATTATCTGAATTACTCATTCTATTTTCCAACATCATTTTCGCTGTATTTCCCTGTAGTGTTTTGTTCAGTCGTTGTCATTTTTTATACACAAATAATTCTTAGTGGTATTGTTAACCCTTTTATCTTATTACTGATGGTGGTGTTATCATTATTCTTTAACCTTATTTCATTAACCGTGTTGTTTATTGGCATCAATATCTTATTTCCGATTTATCGACAGCAGAGAAAAGAATGGAAAGCGATTTGTGAGTTCAGTCGATTTGGTTCACCTTTTTATCAACCTTCATATTCAGTAAACACATCCCATAAACACGCTTCTAATTTTACTTCCAGTCACGATTTCAGCTCATCAAGTTCATCAAGTTCATCAAGTTCGTCAAGTTCATCAAGCGGTGGGGGAGGCGGTTCTAGCGGTGGTGGCGGTGCTTCGGGGCATTGGTAAAGTGTCTACTAAGGTCTTGATTTAGGTTTATAAGTAAGCGTCAGGTGAATCCCACCTAGCTGGTCGTGTATTAAATGTATTGATTTGGTTAAATTAATGTTCCCTTTCAGTAAGAGTACCAATAATCTTGTCATGTATTTCAGTAAGTTTTGAATACCTCCATTGATGAGGAAGGTCATCGCTACGATGATCCGTTGGAGCTTCAAAAACTGGTATTTTTTAGATGCGGTCAATAAACAGCATTGAGTGATAACTTACCACAGCGTAATAGTCAACTAACCAATACGATCCCATTTTTTATCGTGTTACTCTTTATGGCTTTTTATACACTTTGGGGTTTTATGGATAGACACTCATCTAAAATGTATGCATTTCAGGATGCAATTAATTATAACAAAAGCATTTATGACTCGTATAATGAACAAGGCAGTAGCCCTCCAAAATATTTAGATAAATATGTTCCATACTTTAACAAAGAAAAATAAGTATATGGGTCTATAATAAAGCATATTATACTGGTGAGCTTAGCCGTAATAGCCAGGCAGAAATATTTTTAATAATTGCCTGGCTAATTTTTGAGCTGCATAGCTACCTAAAAGGGCTTCTCTAAATCTATTTAGTGTACTTGGCTACTCCACCTTAGTGACGCAAAAACCAACACCAAACCCGAAATAGTTAGTACTAAACCTAAGTGTTGGCTCCAACCAGCGACCATTAGACCGATGGCGAGTCCGATGTAGTAAAATAAACCTAAAATTGCTCCGGCGGTGCCTTTTTGCTCACCATAACGGTTTAATGCATGGGCAAGTATGTTCGGGATCGCAATTCCGTAACCAATAACGACACCAATAACTGGTAAAACAAACCAAATAGAATCCATTAGAGCAAAAACTAAGCAGCCACTAACTAAAGAAATGATACTCGATAGCTTAACAAGTTGTTCAGATGTGTGTTTTTTAGCCAATAAATAGCGATTTGATATCGAACCTAAACCGACCCCAAGCGCTAATAATATCCCAGTTAATCCAAACTGTTGTTGAGTGAGCATTAATTGTTCAAAACTGAAAGGTGCCAGCTGATAATAGCTAAATAAATTAATGTTGAAAAATGCTATCAAGATCACATTTCTAATAATTTCTTTATCTGCAATCATGCGTAAAAATGTCTCAATAAATGAGACTTGCGTCACGTTTTCAGGCTTGGTCTCAGGTAAACGACAGGCGGACCAGAGAAAAAGCACTGCTGCTAAAATCGCTAAGCCGATAAAAACGGCACGATAGCCACCAAAATTGGCTAACCCAGCACCAGATAACATTCCCAAAGCGGGGCTAATTGCTAAAGCAACTCCCATAATAGAAAAAACTTTCGCTAATTCATGGCCTTGGTAGCTATCGCGCATGGCAGTTTGTGTGCCAATTGAACCTACGGCAGCGCCAAATGCTGACAACATTCTCATTAATAATAATAAATAAAAATGTGTGACAAATAACGCGCCAACAGAGGCAATACCATAAATCAATAAACCCGCCAAAATAGTCGGGCGGCGCCCTAAGGTGTCACACATTCGTCCCCAAAACACCACGCCTAATGCAAAAGCAAAGAAATAAAGCGACAGTGTTTGTGAAGCTTGTTCCGCATTTACTGAGAAAGCACTGGCGATATCAGTGAGAGCGGGGCTGTATATGGTTTCCACAATTTGAGGAAACATCATTAAGGCAACAGCAAGCCATAATGAAAGAGGATGTTTCATACTTTTTCCTGCCAATCTACTAAAAATAAAGGGTCTAATCGGATACAACGATTTAATAGCAGGCAGTTTAGTGTTATTTTTATTGTCTTATTACAATAATAAAGACTATAAATATCAAAAAAGAGACATTATGGCTTGGTTAAATCAAACAGATGAATTTCAAACTCACTGGTACCATGCCCCAGTATTGGGAATTGCAGCAAAATTGGGGCAGCATGACTCAGGTTTTCATAAACATGAAATGGGACAGCTTTTGTTTACACAACAAGGGTGTATACGGATTTCACTGGAAAATCGCCTGTCTTTGCTTCCCCCTGGTAGAATGGCTTGGATCCCACCATTTGTTCTTCATCGGGCGCAAATGAGGGCATCAGTGGGATATCGTTCGGTTTATTTATCAGAAGAATATGCCAAAGAAATCGGGAACGATGTGGTTATTTTAAATATTTCACCATTGCTAAGGGAAGTGCTAGAACGTATTGCTATTGCTCCGTTTGATAGTGATTGGCAGCAGGGGCGTTTGGCCAACTTATTACCGGTATTTATTGATGAATTACAGAGTGCTGCTTTAGAACCAACACTGTTAGCACTACCGCAAGATAGGCGCTTTAAAGGGGTTGATATCGAACAATTACCACCGAATTTAAACCAATTAGCGCAAACTATCGGTGCGAGTGAGAAGACGATTACACGGATTTTTTTTAAAGAAACAGGAATGAGTTATCAAGCATGGCGCCAACAGTGGCGTTATATTAAAGCCATTGAATTACTCGCACAAGAAAAGCCATATCATTATATTACTCAAGAACTTGGCTTAACAAGTGATAGTGCGTTTATTAGTTTTTTCCGTAAAATGAGTGGGATGACCCCAAGGGAATATCAGCAGCAGTAAGCTAAATGACTTTGGTAAACAAACATGAAAAAGCCCCGAAAATTCGAGGCCTTAGCACATGTAGGAGTTCAGATTTAATTAAATATTATTTTTTTGATAATTCAGAGTTGAATTCACGTTTGTCATAGCCGGTATATAGCTGGCGAGGACGTGCAATTTTCAGGCCGTCATCGTGCATTTCATTCCAATGTGCAATCCAGCCAATGGTACGTGCAATGGCAAAAATAACAGTAAACATTGAAGATGGAATACCCATTGCTTTCAATATGATACCTGAATAGAAGTCAACGTTCGGGTACAGTTTTTTCTCAATGAAATACGGGTCGTTTAATGCGATACGTTCCAGCTCCATAGCGACTTCCAGCAAGCTGTCATTCAAGCCAAGTTCATTTAGAACTTCATGGCAAGTTTCACGCATTACGGTTGCACGTGGGTCATGGTTTTTATAAACACGGTGACCGAAGCCCATTAAGCGGAAAGAGTCATTTTTGTCTTTAGCGCGCTCGATAAATGCAGGGATGTGCTCAACGGTTTGGATTTCTTCCAACATACGTAAGCAAGCTTCGTTAGCTCCACCGTGAGCAGGCCCCCACAGTGAAGCGATACCCGCTGCGATACAAGCAAATGGGTTTGCGCCAGATGAACCCGCAGTACGAACTGTCGATGTTGAGGCGTTTTGTTCATGGTCGGCGTGCAGAATCAAAATACGATCCATTGCGCGTTCTAAAACAGGATTAACTGTGTATTCTTCACATGGTGTAGAGAACATCATGTGCAAGAAATTACCCGCGTATGACAGATCATTACGTGGATAAACAAAAGGTTGGCCAATTGAATATTTGTAACACATCGCTGCAACTGTTGGCATTTTTGATAGCAGACGATAAGCCGTAATTTCACGGTGGCGTGGGTTATTCACGTCTAATGCATCGTGATAGAAGGCAGCTAGTGCGCCTGTAACACCACATAATACAGCCATTGGGTGTGAGTCACGGCGGAAACCATTAAGCATGCGAGTAATTTGCTCATGGATCATGGTGTGGCGAGTCACCGTATTTTTAAATACGTCATATTGTTCTTGAGTCGGTGCTTCACCGTATAGCAGGATATAACAAACTTCGAGATAAGAGGCTTCAGTAGCGAGTTGATCGATAGGGAAACCACGGTGTAACAGAATGCCTTGCTCACCATCGATATAGGTGATTTTTGATTCACAGGATGCAGTAGAAGTAAAACCAGGGTCGTAGGTAAAGAACCCTTTAGAACCTAAAGTTCGGACATCGATAACGTCTTGACCAATCGTTGGGCTTAAAATATCTAGGTCAATATCACCCTTACTACCAGTCGTTAGCTTAGCTTTGTTATCAGCCATTACGGTCTCCTTAGCGCTTGATAATCGACACCCAACAACCCAGAAGCTCAGCGTTATACTGCGTCTTCGTGCATTGTTCTACCGGTATGCTTTGGAAATCAGCTAGCTATCACATAAAACCTGAAATCTGAGACCGATGACAATGTAGTTAGGTTGTTTATGAGTGTGTAGATGTTATGTTCTTTTTGTTGTTTTCCCTACAATATCATTATTTGTGGTAAGAGGAACAACTTTCATAACTTTTGTTATTAATACCCATCATAGTTCAAATTGAAGAGTACTTAACATTGCAACATTCACGTTTTTTTCTTTTACGATGAAGTGTCAACAGCACCGTTAAGATAATTCTGCCAGACCTATATGTAAGATAAATGTTGAATCATTGTCAAATAAGATAAGCACATTTATACAAAATGTTTAAATCGTGATCCTTCTCACTGTTCGGGCTAAATGTCTCCAAACATTTTGTGTGGGAATTGTAATGGCATTGTGAAGACTTTATACTAGCGGCAGGTCTCCGGATTACCCTGTAGTAGGAGTTCCCAGCGTGATCAGTATGCAACTTTATTTAAACATGATGGATTAGAGTTTGTGTTAAGTTGCATTTTGTACCCCCTGTCGCTGTCTGATTTCCACCCCAGGTCCGGAGGATGGAAAATAATAAAGAGCTGTGTGGGCAAAATTGTGAAAAAACAAAGACCTGTCAACCTTGATTTGCAGACGATTCACTTCCCGATCACTGCAATATCTTCGATCTTGCACCGTGTCTCTGGCGTCATTACTCTCATCGCAGTTGGTATTCTGCTTTGGTTGTTAGGGACATCTCTCTCCTCTCCAGAAGGTTTTCAATACGCGTCTGAAATAATGACTGGCTTTTTTGCTAAGTTCATTCTTTGGGGCATCTTGACGGCTTTGGCTTACCACATCTGTGGTGGTATTCGTCATATGCTAATGGATTTCGGTTGTGTTGATGAAACGCTTGCTGCTGGTAACTCATCTGCAAAAATTACATTTGTCATTACCGTGATTTTAGCAATTCTGGCGGGGGTTTTAGTATGGTAAGTAATGCTTCAGCTTTAGGCCGTACTGGTATCCAGGACTGGCTATTAATCCGTGGTTCTGCGATTGTCATCGCGCTCTATGTACTCTACATTGTTGGTTTTGTTGCTATTAATGACATTACCTATGACGTCTGGCGTGGTTTTTTCGCCTCTTCTGTGACGAAAGTATTCACTATCCTCACGTTGTTCTCGATTCTTGTCCATGCGTGGATTGGCATGTGGCAAGTGCTGACTGACTACGTTAAGCCTTTAGCAATTCGTTTAGTGTTGCAACTGGCTATCGTTGTAGGTCTGTTGGCTTATTTAATTTACGGAACAATTGTTGTGTGGGGTGCATAAATGAATCTGCCAATCAGAGAGTTTGACGCTATCGTTATCGGTGCTGGTGGCGCAGGTATGCGTGCTGCACTGCAAATTTCACAGTTGGGCCTGTCATGTGCTCTGCTGTCAAAAGTCTTTCCAACCCGTTCTCATACTGTTTCAGCGCAAGGCGGTATTACTGTTGCGTTAGGTAATACTCACCCTGATAACTGGGAATGGCACATGTACGATACCGTGAAAGGTTCCGACTACATCGGTGACCAAGACGCTATTGAATACATGTGTAAAACAGGGCCAGAGGCTATCCTTGAATTAGAGCATATGGGGTTGCCATTCTCTCGCCTTGATGACGGAAGTATTTATCAACGTCCATTTGGTGGTCAGTCTAAAAACTTCGGTGGTGAGCAAGCTGCACGTACTGCGGCTGCGGCTGACCGTACTGGCCACGCACTGTTACATACCTTGTATCAGCAGAACTTAAAAAACCACACAACCATTTTTTCAGAATGGTATGCCCTTGATTTAGTTAAAAACCAAGATGGCGATGTTGTAGGTTGTACTGCAATTTGTATGGAAACAGGCGAATTAGTTTATTTCAAAGCGAAAGCAACTATTTTAGCAACCGGTGGTGCTGGGCGTATTTACCAATCAACCACTAACGCACACATCAATACAGGTGATGGTGTGGGGATGGCTGCTCGTGCAGGTGTTCCACTACAAGATATGGAAATGTGGCAATTCCACCCAACGGGTATCGCAGGTGCGGGTGTTCTCGTTACTGAAGGCTGCCGTGGTGAAGGTGGTTACTTGCTGAACAAAGACGGTGAGCGTTTCATGGAACGTTATGCGCCGAATGCGAAAGACCTTGCGGGTCGTGACGTTGTTGCGCGTTCTATCATGATTGAAATTCGTGAAGGTCGTGGTTGTGATGGCCCATGGGGTCCACATGCTAAACTGAAATTGGATCACTTAGGAAAAGAAGTTCTGGAATCTCGTTTACCGGGTATTCTTGAGTTATCTCGTACCTTTGCTCACGTTGACCCAATCAAAGAGCCAATCCCAGTAATTCCTACTTGCCACTACATGATGGGCGGTATTCCGACTAAAGTTACAGGCCAAGCCATTCGTTATAACGAAAAAGGTGAAGATGAAGTCATTCCTGGCTTGTTTGCAGTCGGCGAAATTGCCTGTGTATCAGTACACGGCGCTAACCGATTAGGCGGTAACTCACTCCTCGACTTAGTGGTATTTGGTCGTTCAGCGGGTCTGCATTTGAAAGAGTCCATCATGGAACAAGGTTCAATGTGTGATGCGTCTGAATCTGATATCGATGCAGCGATGACTCGTTTTAACCGTTGGGAAGGTGCACGTACTGGTGAAGACCCAACTGAAATCCGTAAAGCACTGCAAACCTGTATGCAGCATAACTTCTCGGTATTCCGCGAAGGCGATGCCATGGCGAAAGGTTTAGAAGAGCTGAAAGTGATTCGTGAGCGCCTGCAAAATGCACGTCTTGATGATACCTCGACTGAGTTTAATACTCAGCGTATCGAATGTTTAGAACTGGATAACCTGATGGAAACGGCTTATGCAACGGCACAAGCTGCAAACTTCCGTACAGAAAGCCGTGGTGCGCATAGCCGCTTTGACTACCCAGAGCGAGATGATGCGAATTGGTTATGTCACTCATTATATTTACCGCAATCTGAAACGATGACGCGTCGTGAAGTCAACATGCAGCCAAAACTGCGTGAAGCCTTCCCACCGAAAATTCGTACCTACTAATGCGTGGTGTTAATCCAGTTGCGGAGAAATAAACTATGAAATTACAATTTTCGATTTATCGCTACAATCCTGATATGGACAACGCACCACGTATGCAAGATTACACGCTAGAAGTTCCTGAAGGGCGTGACATGATGTTGCTGGATGCGTTAATCCAAATTAAAGAGCAAGACCCAACATTATCCTTCCGTCGTTCTTGTCGTGAAGGGGTATGTGGTTCTGATGGTCTGAACATGAACGGTAAAAACGGGTTGGCATGTATTACGCCATTATCCGCGTTAATCCGTGGTGGGAAGAAAATTGTCATTCGTCCATTACCAGGTCTGCCTGTTGTACGTGACCTGATCATCGATATGACACAATTCTATACCCAATATGAAAAAATTCGTCCATATCTTATTAATGATAATAAGAACCCACCGGCGCGTGAGAATTTACAAACTCCTGCACAACGTGAAAAACTCGATGGTTTATATGAGTGTATTTTGTGTGCATGTTGTTCGACTTCTTGCCCATCTTTCTGGTGGAATCCGGACAAGTTTATCGGGCCTGCAGGCTTGCTGGCGGCGTATCGCTTCTTAATTGATAGCCGTGATACAGAAACCGATTCGCGATTAGATGATCTGAACGACGCTTTTAGTGTCTTCCGCTGTCATAGCATCATGAATTGTGTCAATGTATGCCCTAAAGGACTAAATCCAACGAAAGCTATCGGTCATATTAAATCTATGTTACTAAAACATAGTGCTTAATGATGCATATTTAACCCGCAGTGCTCAGGTGCTGTGGGTTAAAATGAAATAGCACAAAATAAAAACATAAGTTAAAAGAAACGCGTAAAGTAAAAACAATGACATGATTTAAATGCGCGGAAGCTCACAAAAGCGCGAAAACGAAATACCAACAAAGAGCGTCAGAAAGTAACATTGTCACCCATAAAAAGTAGTACTTATTAAAACGTTGTCATTACAAAAGCGTAAAAAAGTGAAAGCAAAGAAAGTAACAGCAAAAAGTAGAAAAAATAGCCAACTGCAAAAAAAGATGAAGACGACAGCCCAAGCATAGGGGCCTTTAAAAACCGCAGCCAGTTTTTAAAGGTTCCTTAAAAGGGAAACCCTTACTGATAAAGGGCCTCCCAAAGAGAGAACATGCATAAAGCACGTCCAAGAGAACCTTTATCGAGGTCGCTTAAATGCGGCGATTAGTTAACCACGGCGAAAACTAAAGCTTTAAAAGCTTAAGGGATCACAATGCAGAACGGCGTAATGAAGGACTGGCTGGATTCAAGCTTTCTGGCAGGCGCGAACCAGACTTATATAGAACAGCTCTATGAAGATTATCTGACTGACCCTAACTCTGTCGATGCCGAGTGGAAAGCAATTTTTGATCAACTACCTGGTGCGGCATTAGGTACTAGCGGTGAACAATTCCACTCCCAAGCGCGCGATTACTTCCGTCGCTTAGCAAAAGACTCTACACGTTATCACACCTCTGTTAGCGATCCAGCTATCGACGCAAAACAAGTCAAAGTTTTGCAATTAATCAATGCGTTCCGCTTCCGCGGGCACCAAAATGCGAATCTTGACCCGTTAGGTCTTTGGAAACGTGAATCTGTTCCAGATTTAGACCCAGCATTCCACAACCTGACGAAAGAAGACTTCAACGAAACCTTCAATGTGGGTTCATTTGCTATTGGCAAAGAAACCATGAAACTGAGTGAGCTATATGAGCACCTGAAACGTATTTATTGCGGTTCTATCGGTGCTGAATATATGCATATCACAAATACAGAAGAAAAACGTTGGATTCAGCAGCGTCTTGAATCTGTAGACGTATCTAAAATTTTCTCAGTAGAAGAGAAAAAACGCTTCTTAGCAGAATTAACGGCAGCTGAAGGGCTTGAGCGTTACATTGGGGCTAAATTCCCAGGTGCCAAGCGTTTCTCATTGGAAGGTGGTGATTCACTAATCCCAATGCTGAAAGATTTAATCCACCACGCAGGCAAGCAAGATACCCGTGAAGTTGTTTTGGGTATGGCTCACCGTGGTCGTTTAAACGTTCTAGTTAATATCTTAGGTAAAAAACCTGGCGAATTATTTGATGAGTTCGCGGGGAAACATAAAGACCACTCTAGTGCGGGTGACGTTAAGTATCACCAAGGTTTCTCCTCTGATTTTGAAACCGCAGGTTCTCGTGTTCACTTAGCATTAGCATTTAACCCATCTCACCTTGAGATTGTTAGCCCTGTAGTTATTGGTTCAGTACGTGCTCGTCGTGACCGTCTGGATGAAGGCCGCAGCAATATGGTTCTGCCAATTACCATTCATGGTGACTCAGCAGTAACTGGCCAAGGCGTTGTGCAAGAAACATTAAATATGTCTCAAGCACGTGGTTATGAAGTTGGCGGTACTGTACGTATCGTAATTAATAACCAAATTGGTTTCACTACTTCAAATCCAAAAGATACACGTTCAACCGAATACTGTACTGACATCGTTAAAATGGTGCAGGCGCCAATTTTCCACGTGAATGCAGATGACCCTGAAGCAGTGGCATTTGTAACACGTTTGGCACTGGATTTCCGTAACACGTTCAAACGCGATGTTATGATTGATTTAGTATGCTATCGCCGTCATGGTCATAACGAAGCGGATGAGCCAAGTGCAACTCAGCCAGTGATGTATCAAAAAATCAAACAGCACCCAACACCACGTAAAATTTATGCAGACCGTTTAATTGCAGAAAATGTGTTAAGTGCTAATGATGTCACTGAAATGGTTAATCTGTATCGTGATGCGTTAGATGCGGGTAACTGTGTGGTTGAAGAATACCGTGAAATGGGTCTGAACTCATACACATGGGCTCCATATTTAAACCATGAATGGGATGCATCATACAAATCAACCGTTGATATTAAACGCCTAACTGAACTGGCAACTAAAGTCAGTACTATTCCAGAAGGCGTGGTTGCGCAATCTCGTGTTGAGAAAATCTATGCAGACCGTGCCGAAATGGCGAAAGGTGAAAAACTTCTCGACTGGGGTGCTGCTGAAACTTTAGCGTACGCAACATTGGTTGATGAAGGTGTTCCTGTACGTTTATCGGGTGAAGATGCGGGCCGTGGTACATTCTTCCATCGCCATGCAGTTATTCACAATCAAACGAATGGTTCAGTTTACGTCCCACTGCAGAATATCCATAACGGGCAAGGTGTTTTTAATGTTTGGGACTCTGTTCTGACTGAAAACGCCGTATTAGCATTCGAATATGGTTATGCAACGACAGAACCACGCGCATTGACTATTTGGGAAGCACAATTCGGTGACTTCGCTAACTGTGCGCAAGTGGTTATCGACCAATTCATTAGCTCTGGTGAGCAAAAATGGGGTCGTATGTGTGGTCTGGTAATGCTACTGCCTCATGGTTATGAAGGTCAGGGGCCAGAGCACTCATCTGCACGTTTAGAACGTTACCTGCAACTGTGTGCTGACCAAAACATGCAAGTGTGTGTGCCATCAACACCAGCTCAGGTTTATCACATGTTACGTCGCCAAGCCTTACGTGGCATGCGCCGTCCTCTGATTGTGATGTCACCAAAATCTCTGCTGCGTCACCCGTTAGCGGTTTCTAGCATGGAAGAATTGGCTAATGGTACATTTGAGCCAGTTATCGGTGAAATCGATGAAATCAATCCGAAAAATGTGAAACGCGTCGTTCTGTGTTCAGGGAAAGTCTATTACGATCTGTTAGAACAGCGTCGTAAAAATGAACAAACTGACGTTGCTATCGTGCGTATCGAACAGCTATATCCGTTCCCACACGAAGATATCCAAAAAGCGTTGGCGCAATTTACTGATGTAAAAGACTTTGTATGGTGTCAAGAAGAGCCATTAAACCAAGGTGCTTGGTATTGCAGTCAACATAATTTCCGTGAAGCTATCCCAGCTGGGGCAACTTTACGTTATGCAGGTCGAGCTGCTTCTTCATCTCCAGCAGTTGGCTATACGTCCGTACACCAGGAACAACAAAAAGCCCTGGTTAATGACGCTTTGAACATTGAATAATTAAAGGATAGAAAATGAGTAGCGTAGAAATTCTTGTTCCCGATCTTCCTGAGTCCGTTGCAGATGCTACGGTTGCCACATGGCATAAAAAACCAGGTGACAGTGTTCAGCGTGATGAAGTACTGGTTGAGATCGAAACAGATAAAGTCGTTTTAGAAGTTCCTGCAAGCGAAGCGGGTGTATTAGAAGCTATCGTTGAAGATGAAGGTGCAACAGTATTGTCTAAGCAGTTACTGGGTCGCATTCGTTTAGGCGATAGCACTGGCATTCCAGCTGTAGTGAAAGAAGCACAAGAGTCAACACCTGCACAACGTCAAACTGCAAGTTTAGAAACAGAAAGCAACGATGCGCTGACACCAGCTATTCGTCGTTTAATTGCAGAGCACGATTTAAACCCTGCGGATATCAAAGGGACTGGCGTTGGCGGTCGTTTAACTCGTGAAGATGTTGAAAAACATTTAGCGGCAAATAAATCTGCGACACCTGCGGCGAAAGCACCAGAAGCGCCACAAGCGCCATTAGCGCACCGTAGTGAAAAACGTGTTCCAATGACTCGTTTACGTAAACGTATCGCAGAGCGCCTGTTAGAAGCGAAAAATACGACTGCAATGCTGACGACGTTTAACGAAGTCAACATGCAACCAATCAAAGACTTACGTAAACAATATGGCGAAGTATTCGAAAAACGTCATGGTGTCCGTTTAGGCTTTATGTCTTTCTATGTTAAAGCTGCGGTTGAAGCACTGAAACGCTACCCAGAAGTGAATGCTTCTATTGATGGCGATGATGTGGTTTACCATAACTATTTCGATATCAGTATTGCTGTATCAACACCACGTGGTCTGGTAACGCCAGTGCTGCGTGATGTCGATGCAATGAGCATGGCTGATATCGAGAAGAAAATTAAAGAACTGGCTGTCAAAGGTCGTGACGGTAAATTAACTGTCGAAGACTTAAGTGGTGGTAACTTCACTATCACTAACGGTGGCGTATTCGGTTCTCTGATGTCTACACCTATCATTAACCCACCACAGAGCGCGATTTTAGGCATGCATGCGATTAAAGACCGCCCTATGGCTGTAAATGGTAAGGTAGAAATTCTTCCTATGATGTATTTAGCACTGTCTTACGACCACCGTTTAATCGATGGTAGTGAGTCAGTTGGCTTCTTAGTCGCTATCAAAGATATGCTGGAAGACCCAACTCGTTTACTGCTGGACGTATAGCAACATAACAGGGCAGGGTACAACTTGCCCGGTCTGAAGTAACCGATGCAACCCGTTCGCGGGTTGCTAAATCAGTAACAATTGCAGGAGGCGAATAAACGCCTCTTCAGACTCAATTATGGATAGAACATCATGAATTTACACGAGTACCAGGCAAAACAGTTGTTTGCACGTTATGGGATGCCTGCACCGACAGGTTATGCCTGTTCATCAGTTGCTGAAACCGTCGATGCAGCTAAAAAAATTGGTAACGGCCCATGGGTAATTAAATGCCAAGTTCACGCTGGTGGACGTGGTAAAGCGGGTGGCGTGAAAGTCACTAGCGATATCAATGAAGTTAAAGCGTTTGCAGAACACTGGTTAGGTAAAAACTTAGTTACCTATCAAACAGATGCTAATGGCCAACCAGTAAACCAAATTTTAGTTGAAACTGCGACTGACATTGATAAAGAACTCTATTTAGGTGCTGTTGTTGACCGTAGCACTCGCCGCGTTGTGTTCATGGCTTCTACCGAAGGTGGCGTGGAAATTGAGAAAGTCGCAGAAGAGACCCCAGAGTTAATTCACAAAGCGATTATCGACCCACTGACTGGCCCAATGCCTTTCCAAGGTCGTGAGTTAGCATTCAAATTAGGTCTAACTGGCAAACAAGTTAGCCAATTTGCGAAAATTTTCATGGGCCTAGCAACATTATTCCTAGAACGTGATTTAGCATTAGCTGAAATCAACCCACTGGTTATCAGCACTGCGGGTGATTTAGTTTGCTTAGATGGTAAATTAGGTATCGATAGCAACGCGTTATATCGCCAACCTGAAATCCGTGAACTGCGTGATGAATCACAAGAAGATGCGCGTGAAGCACAAGCAGCTCAGTGGGAACTGAACTATGTTGCATTAGACGGCAACATCGGTTGTATGGTTAACGGTGCAGGCCTTGCAATGGGTACGATGGACATCGTTAAATTACACGGCGGCGCACCAGCTAACTTCTTAGATGTTGGCGGCGGCGCGACAAAAGAGCGTGTAACTGAAGCATTTAAAATCATTCTTTCTGATGAAAACGTGAAAGCGGTTTTTGTTAAC
Organism: Providencia sp. PROV156; assembly: GCF_028480905.1. Classification (NCBI taxonomy): domain Bacteria; kingdom Pseudomonadati; phylum Pseudomonadota; class Gammaproteobacteria; order Enterobacterales; family Morganellaceae; genus Providencia; species Providencia sp. PROV156. The sequence continues at coordinate 18,519 of NZ_JAMPPE010000037.1, forward strand.
ATCTTTGGTGGTATCGTTCGTTGCGACCTGATTGCAGACGGCATCATTGGTGCAGTTGAAGAAGTTGGCGTAAATGTACCGGTAGTTGTGCGTTTAGAAGGTAACAATGCAGAGTTAGGTGCTAAAAAACTGGCAGATAGCGGCTTGAACATCATCGCTGCAAATAGCCTGACAGATGCAGCTAAGAAAGCAGTAGCAGCAGCGGAGGCTAAATAATGTCTATTTTAATCGATAAAAACACTAAAGTAATTTGCCAAGGTTTCACTGGTGGTCAAGGTACATTCCACTCAGAACAAGCGATTGCTTATGGCACGCAAATGGTCGGTGGTGTGACTCCAGGTAAAGGTGGCACTGTTCACTTAGGTCTACCTGTATTTAACACTGTTCGTGAAGCTGTAGAAGCAACGGGCGCAACAGCCTCTGTTATCTATGTTCCAGCACCATTTTGTAAAGATTCTATTTTAGAAGCTATCGATGCAGGCATTAAACTGATAATCACCATCACTGAAGGTATCCCAACGTTGGATATGCTGACAGTGAAAGTGAAATTAGACGAAGCAGGCGTTCGTATGATTGGGCCTAACTGCCCAGGTGTTATCACTCCGGGTGAATGTAAGATTGGTATCCAACCTGGTCATATCCATATGCCAGGTAAAGTCGGTATCGTTTCGCGTTCAGGTACGTTGACTTATGAAGCTGTTAAACAAACAACAGATGCAGGCTTAGGTCAATCGACTTGCGTAGGTATTGGTGGTGACCCAATCCCAGGTTCAAACTTCATTGATATCCTGAAATTATTCCAAGCGGATCCGCAAACTGAAGCTATCGTCATGATCGGTGAAATCGGTGGTAACGCAGAAGAAGAAGCGGCGGCTTATATTAAAGAGCACGTCACTAAACCTGTTGTCGGTTACATCGCAGGTGTAACTGCGCCAAAAGGCAAACGTATGGGGCACGCAGGTGCAATCATCGCTGGCGGTAAAGGCACAGCTGATGAGAAATTTGCTGCATTAGAAGCGGCTGGTGTGAAAACCGTTCGTAGCCTTGCAGACATCGGTGATGCAGTAAAATCATTACTGAACAAATAAGTGATTCGCTAGGCAACTAGCAAGAGTAAGAGACGAAAGCCCGTGCTCATGTGAGCGCGGGTTTTTTTTATGGTTTACAAAAATATTTCAAACAAATTTTATGTGGTTATGCGGTTTTCTGAAAAGAGTGTCTATACTTAAAAATACGTATTACAGGCTTATATGAAGGAAAATTGATAATGAGGGGCAACTAGACGAGTAGGGGGCGCTAATCGCATTTTGTGCAAAAAATAGCAAAATTGCGGCATGTCAATTTTATAATATTGACGACAATTCAATTAAACCAATATAACCGTTTAGTTGATAAAAACGGCTATATTAATAAAATTCATAATAAGTTTAAAATAAGATACTATTACAAATTAAATATTCTTTTTTCGAGGCTTTAATTCAATGATTATATTTTTTGTTAATCTTTGGAAAAATTAAGAACATTTGTATCATTATCAATAACAGCATTTTAACAAGTAAATAACCATTAATTGACTGACAGGTATATCAATTAACAACAGGAAAAAAATTGACGTAAATCAATTCATTGCCTCTGGCTTTATTTGTTCAAATTGCTTAAATTGGTGCTCGATCAAATACTCGGTTTTCTATTAAAGGGTATAATTATTGATGTAAATTCAGAATTCAAATCTGAGTCACGTAAAAGAAGTTTATTGTGTGTGAAGATAGGCGTACTATTATTATAGTAACGTTTGTTCTTTTAATTTTGTTAATTATTTGTTGTTTTGAGGCATTTTTTGCTGGTAGTTAAGAGGCTTTCTAAGTATTTAAAACTGGAAGCTGGGTTGCCGCAAGTCGGTGTCTTCCTGCTAGGAGCAAGGAGTCAAGATGTTTGATATTGTCGAACTGTCACGATTACAGTTTGCCTTAACTGCGATGTATCACTTCCTGTTCGTACCATTAACGCTAGGTATGGCGTTTTTGCTTGCGATCATGGAAACGGTATATGTACTGTCAGGCAAACAAATTTATAAAGATATGACTAAGTTCTGGGGTAAGTTATTCGGTATTAACTTTGCTCTGGGTGTTGCAACGGGTTTGACCATGGAGTTCCAATTCGGTACTAACTGGTCTTACTACGCTCACTACGTTGGAGATATCTTCGGTGCACCTCTTGCAATCGAAGGTTTGATGGCGTTCTTCTTAGAATCTACCTTTGTTGGTTTATTCTTCTTTGGTTGGGATCGTTTAAGCAAAAAACAACACCTTGCTGTAACATGGTTAGTTGCTTTAGGTTCTAACTTCTCTGCTTTGTGGATTTTGGTCGCGAACGGTTGGATGCAAAACCCAATCGCTGCTGATTTCAACTTTGAAACCATGCGTATGGAAATGGTTAGCTTCTCTGAGCTAGTCTTGAACCCAGTCGCACAAGTTAAATTCGTCCACACAGTTGCTGCAGGTTATTGTACCGGTGCAATGTTTATCTTAGGTATTAGCTCTTACTACCTGCTTAAAGGTCGTGATGTTGCTTTTGCTAAGCGTTCTTTTGCAATTGCGGCAAGTTTTGGTATTGCAGCGGTTCTATCTGTTATCGTTCTTGGTGATGAATCAGGTTACGAAATGGGTGACGTACAAAAAACGAAACTTGCAGCCGTTGAAGCTGAGTGGGAAACTCATGCTCCTCCAGCCGCGTTTAACTTAATCGCTTGGCCAGATACCGAGAAACAAGAAAATAAATTTGCTATCTCGATTCCTTGGGCGATGGGTATCATTGCAACCCGTTCTGTCGACACACCTGTTTTAGGCTTGAAAGACCTAATGAAACAACACGAAGTTCGCATTCGTAACGGTATGATTGCATACGGTCAGTTACAAGAACTTCTTGCAGGTAATAAAGATCCTGAACTGCGTGCGGCATTCGAAGCAAGCAAAAAAGATCTTGGATATGGTCTTCTGTTAAAACAATATGCACCAAATGTTGTTGATGCAACTGAAGCTCAAATCCAAAAAGCAGTGAAAGATAGTATTCCTAACGTTGGGCCTCTGTTCTGGGCATTCCGTATCATGGTTGGTGTTGGCTTCCTGTTACTGTTGATTATTGGCTGGGCATTCCTGTCAGTAGTTCGTAACCGTATTGGTCAAAATAAACTATTGCTGCGTATTGCACTACTCGGTATTCCATTACCATGGATTGCAATTGAATCGGGTTGGTTCGTTGCTGAATATGGTCGTCAGCCATGGGCAATTGGTGAAGTGTTACCGGTTTCGGTTGCACACTCCAACTTGACAACCCATGACCTGATCTTCTCTATGGTATTGATCTGTGGTCTGTACACACTGTTCTTAATTGCTGAAATGTTCTTAATGTTCAAATTCGCTCGTAAAGGGCCAAGTAGCCTGAAAACCGGTCGTTACCACTTTGAACAGAAAAACACTTCTGCACACGACGTTCAGTAAATAGGAGTCCACTTATGTTTGATTATGAAGTTCTTCGATTTGTGTGGTGGATCCTTATCGGTGTATTACTGATTGGGTTTGCTGTCACAGATGGCTTTGACATGGGCGTTGGCTTCTTATTACCTATCTTAGGTAAAACAGATACTGAACGCCGTATCATGATTAACGCTGTTGCACCTCACTGGGATGGTAACCAAGTTTGGTTAATCACTGCGGGTGGTGCTATGTTCGCTGCATGGCCACAAGTTTATGCTGCGGCATTCTCCGGCTTTTATGTCGCTATGATTTTGGTATTAGCAGCATTGTTCTTCCGTCCGGTTGGTTTCGACTACCGTTCAAAACTGGAGAACCCAAAATGGCGTAATATGTGGGACTGGGGTCTGTTTATTGGTGGTTTCGTTCCACCATTAGTTATCGGTGTTGCGTTTGGTAACCTGTTATTAGGTGTTCCACTACAAATCGATAACCAGCAGTACCTGACTTATACAGGTAACCTGTTTGGTCTGCTAAACCCATATGGTCTGTTAGCGGGTGTTGTCGGCTTAATGATGATTGTGACGCAAGGTGCAACTTATTTGCAAATGCGTACCACGGGTGAACTGTACTTACGTGTTCGTAAAGCGACTTATATCTGTGCATTAGTTACTTTAGTTGCTTTCGCAGGCGCAGGTGTTTGGTTAGTAATGGGTATTGATGGTTATGTTGTTACTTCAACTATCGATACATTGAGTGTTTCTAACCCACTAAACAAGACAGTCGCAGTTGAATCAGGTGCTTGGTTGACTAATTTCAACACTTACCCAATTCTGTGGGCGTTGCCTGCTCTGGGTGTAGCACTACCGTTAGTCACAATGCTGTTTAGTAAAGCAGACAAAAATGGTTGGGCGTTTGTGAGTTCTTCATTAACTATCGCTTGTATCATTTTAACCTGTGGTGTAGCAATGTTCCCATTCATCATGCCTTCAAGCATCATGCCAAACGCAAGTTTGACCATGTGGGATGCAACATCTAGCTTGTTTACACTGCAAGTGATGACTGTTGTTGCTATTATCTTTGTTCCAATCGTACTGGCATACACCGCATGGTGTTACTATAAAATGTTCGGTCGTTTGGACAAAAACTTCATCGAAGGCAACAAGCACTCACTGTATTAAGGAGCATAACTATGTGGTATTTCGCCTGGATCCTCGGCACGCTGTTAGCTTGTAGTTTTGCAGTGATTGCAGCATTAGCATTAGAGCACTCAGAAGACTCTAAAACAGCTAAAGATGGTGAGTAATAAAAATGCTGGTGGATAAAACCTATCAGCTATTGGATAAGGGGCCGATAAGGGCCCTTATCCTTATTTTAGCTTTAGTAACTGCAGGTGCAGTCATGTGGGATCCAACCCTATTTGCTGCGAAAACGAGTTCATTTCAGATATGGCAAGGGCTGTTGTTAATATGGGCAACATGTACCGCGATGATTTTTGGTGTGGGTTTTAAACCTAAAAAAGTTATCTTCCGTGCAATTTTCCATCCATTGCCAGCTGCCATCATTCTTATTTGGGGACTTTTTCAGGTCTTTAGATAATTCTAATTGCTAATTATGGGTCAATGGACCCATAATTATTTTTGATATCTTTACTTTCAAAGTGATTCCAAACTGGCACTGTCTTGCGTATAGTGGCACCGTTAATTAATTTAACCTAAGACGGAGTGATTGTTATGTTATTTCGCTGGCCTGTTCGCGTGTATTATGAAGATACAGATGCGGGCGGTGTTGTTTATCATGCACGCTATTTAGCCTTTTTTGAGCGAGCAAGAACCGAAATGCTGCGAAATAAAGGTATCAATCAACAAAGTATGCTTGCTGAAAACCTTGGCTTCGTTGTGCGAAGCATGACAATTGATTTTGTCAAAGGCGCTAAGCTAGATGACCTGCTGGAAGTTGAAACGCAAGTTATTGAAATGAAACGCGCTTCATTAACTTTTCAGCAAAGGTTAGTTGATTCGCAAGGTAACCTGCTTTGTGGGGCAAATGCCCTTATTGCTTGTGTGGACACATCAAAAATGAAGCCGATTGCGCTTCCTAAGTCTATTGTCGCGGAGTTTAAACAGTGACTGACATGAATATCCTGGATTTATTCCTTAAAGCGAGCCTTTTGGTTCAGCTCATTATGTTCGTTTTGATCGGTTTTTCTATCGCATCATGGGCGATCATTATTCAAAGAACGAAAATTTTAAATGCGGCAACTCGTGAGGCTGAAGCATTTGAAGATAAGTTCTGGTCAGGTATCGAGTTATCGCGCTTATATAAAGAAAGCCAAGCTCGCCGTGATGAATTGAGTGGTGCCGAACAAATTTTCCATTCTGGTTTTAAAGAGTTCGTTCGTTTACACCAAGCGAATATTCATGCGCCAGATGCGGTAGTCACGGGGGCTTCTCGTGCAATGCGTATCTCAATGAATCGTGAACTTGAATCAGTTGAAGCGCATATCCCATTTTTAGGTACTGTTGGTTCAATTAGCCCTTATATTGGTTTATTTGGTACCGTTTGGGGGATTATGCATGCATTTATTGCATTGGGCGCGGTAAAACAAGCAACATTACAAATGGTTGCACCGGGTATTGCTGAAGCATTGATTGCAACCGCAATTGGTTTGTTTGCAGCGATCCCTGCAGTTATGGCATTTAACCGTTTGAACTTACGTGTCAGCAAATTAGAGCAAAACTACGATAACTTTATGGAAGAGTTTTTAGCCATCTTGCATCGTCAAGCTTTCTCTGCTGATAAGAAATAAGACGGGGGAGATAAGCGAATGGCGCGCACAAGTCGCAGACGTGAGCTGAAATCCGAAATCAACATTGTTCCATTACTGGACGTATTGTTGGTACTGTTGCTGATATTTATGGCAACAGCACCGATTATTTCTCAAAGTGTGGAAGTTGAATTGCCGGATGCAACAGATACACAAACCGTCTCATCAAGTGATAACCCACCGATTATTTTAGAAGTGTCGGGGGTTGGCCAATATAATATGCGTCTTGATGGTGAGGTTTTAGAATTGTTACCACCAGAGCAAATTGCGGCAGAAGCAAAATCTCAATTAGAGAAAAATCCAAAAGCGATTTTCTTGATTGGTGGAGCAAAAGAAGTCCCTTATGAAGAAGTGATTAAGGCGCTGAATATATTACACAGCGCAGGGATAAAATCGGTTGGCTTGATGACTCAGCCTATTTAGGCTGGGTTATTGTCGTTTGAATAAGTCACAATTCTTTTTTTGGATACCAGAGTGGGAAAGACAAAAGAGAAAAAAGATAACTTAAATCGATCATTAGTGATGTCAATTGTATTGCACGTCCTATTGATCGGCTTGATTGTTATAGGCTCTTTAGTTTCCGTCGTCAAACTTGGTGGTGGCGGAGAAGAGGGAACTGTCATCGATGCTGTGATGGTTGACCCTGGCGTGGTTGTTGAGCAATATGAAGAAATGCAAAGGCAGCAAAATAACGTCAGACAAGCGGCGAAAGAGCGTAAAGAGCAAGAACAAAAGCAAGAGGCTGAGCTTAGAGAGCAGCAAGAAAAGGAACAAAAGCGTCTTCAGCAGCTTGAAGAAGAGCGTATTAAAACTGAGCGTGCAACGGCGGAGCAACAAAAGCAAGCCGAAGAACAACAGAAGAAAGCGTTAGAAGCGGCTAAAAAAGCGAAGGAAGAGCAAAAAATAGCTGAAGAAGCTGCCGCGAAAGCGAAAGCAGAAAAAGAAAAATTAATTAAAGAGCAAGCCGCTGAAAAGGCGAAAGCTGAGGCACAAGCTCAGAAAGAAGCAGAAGCGGCGAAAGCCAAAGCTGAAAAAGAAGCTAAAGAGAAAGCCGAAAAAGAAGCCAAGGAAAAAGCAGAAAAGGACGCTAAAGTAAAAGCTGAGAAAGAAGCTAAAGCTAAAGCCGATAAGGAAGCCAAAGAAAAAGCAGATAAAGAAGCGAAAGCCAAAGCGGCAAAAGCTAAGGCTGAGGCTGCAAAAAATGCGGCTTCCGTTGACGATTTGCTTGGTGATTTAACGGCATCAGGCCCTAGCAAGCAAGGTGGCGAAGCTGCAGCTGGAAAAGGTGGCGGTAAAAAATCAGGGGCATCCAATGCTGATGTGGACAGCTATGCTGGTAAAGTCAAAGCGGCTATCCAGAGTAAGTTTTATGATTCAGATACTTTCCGTGGGCGTACTTGTGAACTTCAATTGAAGCTCGCGCCAGATGGGTTATTGGTGAGTATTACACCAAAAAATAGCCCGGCCAATGACGCGGCACTCTGTGATGCAGCAATCCGAGCAGCAAAACTTGCAACGATGCCTAAACCACCTAGCAGAGAAGTCTATGATACGTTTAATAAAGCAGGTAGCACGGTTGTGTTTAAACCTTAATATTCAATAACTCAGAGCAGTCTGTATTGATATTATTAAGGCAATAGCATAAATAGTTTGTGTGGTATCTAGTTTTGTTATTATACCTTTGTTAAAATTCAGCGAATTATTGCGGTAGTAAATAATCCGCAGTAAGGGAGATAAGAATGAAGCAGGCTTTTAAAGTAGTTTTAGGGTTCCTAATGCTATGGGCGACAGTGGCTCAGGCTGAAATACGTATTGAGATCACTGAAGGCGTTAACTCAGCTCAACCTATTGGTGTTGTTCCGTTTAAATGGTCAGGTGCCGGCGCACCACCACAAGAAGTCGGCCAAATAGTCGGTGCTGATTTACGCAATAGCGGGAAATTTAACCCTATCGAACCAAGCCGTATGCCTCAACAGCCGGGTACCGCTTCTGAAGTGATTCCTGAAGCGTGGACAGCGTTAGGTATTAACGCAGTTGTTGTGGGGCAAGTACAGCCTGCAGCAGATGGTAGCTTTGTTGTTAGCTATCAGTTAGTTGATGTCGCGGCTAACCCAGGTGCTGTTTTATCTCAGAACCAATATAAAGTAACAAAAGAATGGTTACGTTATGCAGCGCATACTGCAAGTGATGAAGTCTTTGAAAAATTGACAGGTATTCGTGGTGCATTCCGTACACGTATTGCTTATATTGTTGTCAACAAAGGCGGTCAGTATCCATATGAATTACGTGTTTCTGATTACGACGGTTTTAACCAGTTTACGGTTCACCGTTCACCAGAACCTTTGATGTCGCCAGCATGGTCACCAGATGGTGAAAAACTGGCTTATGTTACATTTGAAAGCGGCAGTTCAGCACTTGTCATTCAAACCTTATCGACAGGAGCGGTTCGTCAGGTAGCATCATTCCCTCGTCACAATGGGGCACCTGCATTCTCTCCGGATGGGACTAAACTGGCATTTGCATTGTCTAAAACAGGCAGCTTGAATTTATATGTAATGGACTTAGCGAGTGGGCAAATTCGTCAGGTAACCGATGGTCGTAGTAACAATACCGAGCCAAGCTGGATGCCAGATAGCCAAACTTTAGTCTATACTTCAGATCAGGCAGGACGTCCGCAGATTTATAAAATGAATATTAATGGTGGCAGCCCTGAGCGTGTGTCCTGGGAAGGAACACAAAATCAGGACGCTGATGTTAGCCCGGATGGTACTTTCTTAGTGATGGTCAGCTCCGGTGGCGGTCAGCAACATGTCGCCAAACAAGATCTGGCAACGAATAACGTTGAATTTTTAACGAAAACGTTCCTAGATGAAACGCCGAGTATCGCACCTAACGGCACTATGGTAATTTATAGCTCCTCTCAAGGCTTGGGGACTATATTGCAGCTAGTTTCGACCGACGGGCGTTTCAAAGCGCGTCTTCCGGCTACCGATGGACAGGTTAAATTTCCTGCCTGGTCGCCGTATCTGTGATGCATAATAATAATGTGTGGCAAAAAATATTAAGGATCAAAACGATGCAACTGAATAAAGTGCTTAAAGGGCTGATGATCGCGTTACCAATCATGGCAGTCGCAGCTTGTAGCTCTAACAAAAACAATGACCAAGATGGCGTAGATACTTCTACTAACCAAACTAATACTGGTCTGTCTGCGGAAGAGCTGGCACGTCAGCAAATGGAACAGCTGCAACAAAACAACACTGTTTACTTTGGCTTTGACAAATACAACGTATCTCCAGAATACGCTGAAATGTTAGATGCACACGCAGCATTCCTGCGTAGCAACCCATCTGTACGTGTTGTTGTTGAAGGTCATGCGGATGAGCGTGGTACTCCAGAATATAACATCGCCCTGGGCGAGCGTCGTGCTAATGCAGTTAAAATGTACCTGCAAAGCAAAGGTGTTTCTGGTGACCAAGTTTCACTGGTTTCTTACGGTAAAGAAAAACCAGCTGTGTTAGGTCATACTGAAGCAGACTACGCGAAAAACCGTCGTGCAGTCATTGCATACTAATAGATAAGCGAAATTATCTATTATGAACAGTAACTTCAGACACTTACTAGTCGGTCTGTCGTTATTGGTTGGCGTAGCGGCCCCTTGGGCCGCTATTGCCCAAGCGCCAATCAACAATGTCGGATCTGGTTCAACAGCAGACCGCCTTACCCAACTTGAGACAGCAGTTAGCTCTCAAGGTCAAATTCTGTATCAAATTCAACAGCAACTTGCTGACAATCAACGCGACATCGACATGTTACGTGGTCAGATTCAAGAAAGTGAATACAAATTGAATCAAGTCATTGAGCGTCAGAAAGATTTATACATGCAATTAGACAATGCAGGTGGCGGTAATTCAGCAACCTCAGGCGATACAGCAACACCTGACACTAGCGCATCAAATGGATCATCTTCCTCAGCGACACCTACGGCAGCGGCCAATACAGGTGGAAATGAGAAAGATGATTACAATGCTGCAGTCAAATTAGCGATGGAAAGCAAATCCAAAGCTCAAATTGACCAAGCAATAGGTGCATTACAAGGTTTTATTAAAGCCTACCCTAAGTCTGGGTATCAATCTAACGCCAACTATTGGCTGGGGCAGTTAAACTACAATAAAGGTAGCAAAGACGATGCTGCTTTTTATTTCGCCACTGTAGTTAAGCAGTATCCTAAATCCCAAAAAAGCAGCGAAGCCTTATATAAAGTTGGGCTGATCATGCAAGATAAGGGACAAAAAGATAAAGCGAAAGCTGTTTACCAACAGGTATTGAAACAATATCCAAACAGTGCTGGTTCAAAATTAGCCGAAAAAAAGCTGAGTACACTTTAATTTATAGCCCCGAAGCAATATTACCGAATATTTCGGGGTTATCAGTATGATAAGTGTGCGTTTAATCTTTTTTTGCAAAAAAATCATTGCACCCTCGTCAGAAATCAGTAATATAAGCCGCCGTTGATACGAGAATACGGTTAGCCGAAAATCTCGAAAAACAGAAAGAAATTTAGTTTTAGATGGGTCGTTAGCTCAGTCGGTAGAGCAGTTGACTTTTAATCAATTGGTCGCAGGTTCGAATCCTGCACGACCCACCATCTAAAACCTATAGTAGTAAAAAAAGCAATTTAGATGGGTCGTTAGCTCAGTCGGTAGAGCAGTTGACTTTTAATCAATTGGTCGCAGGTTCGAATCCTGCACGACCCACCACCTAAAACCTATAGTAGTAAAAAGAAGTAATCCAG
>NZ_JAMPPE010000038.1:0-28233 GCF_028480905.1 Providencia sp. PROV156
GTTAATGTGGTGGTGAAGAAATGCTCTTGCTTGCCTTCAACCGATGTGCGGTACCATTTGAGTTCCACTTTCGGCAGCATTTCGCCAGACGCTAAGGCGTTATACAGCAGCGGAACGGCTTTATTTAACGCCACGGTGAAACGGAACGGCTTGTGCGCACGTTGGCCTGAAGGCTGGCCGGATTGTGGGTCTGTCGGTACAGTCACAACGTGAGAAAACTCTTGCACTAACATTTGGTCTTCATGACCTTGCACATAGATGTTACCCACTGAATCGGCAGTAAATGCACCGGCAGTGATGTTGCCTTGGGTTTTTCCCTCAATGGAAATATAACATGGAGTTGGCATAGCGATATCCTTTATCCAGAATGACAAATTGGGTTAAGTAGACATAATTATCGATTAATTTCCGTCATCTCAGCCAGTGCGCACGGTAAGATTTGAGTTAAGGATAATAAAAGCTGATGAATGGACTGTAAACCGGAGGGCCAGTTTGTATCTCTCTAGGATAAGTGACTTAGCGTAAACGGGTTGAAATATCGCTATATAATTCCAGAAAAACACCAAAAATGAATCATAACCAAATAATCATCGAACAAAAAACAGACAAAACTGCGATAAACCCAGTAAGTTCTAATGTACATAGAAATAAACTATGTAACCAAATATTTCAGCTTAAGAGGTTATCGCAACCACATGATTTAAAATAAATAAAATAGAGAATTTAAGCCATCTTCACTGACAGTGAAATTATCGGCCTAATTTTATAGTGTATTTAACTATTTATCATGAAATTACTAGTGATTAATATTGATAAATATGCTAACCAACTGTAAGTTTTACGTTTTTCCTATGTGACATAGGAGCGGTACAATAATTTAGCAAGAAAGCACTATATTAAAGAATAATAGTAAAAAAAACAGAGGGATACTTATCTAAGCTTATGATAAGTATCCCTCATATTGATAATACGTTCAAATATCAAACTAAATCTTAGGTACATACATATTAAGTGAAACCAACACCGCCACCGCTCGAATAAAACAAAAATTTAATTCTATAAATATATTATTAATCCATCTTCTATGCTTTTCGAATCACAGCTAGGCGGCAAGAGAGCGAAGCCCTAGGAGCATACATAAGTATGTGACTAGGGTTCGTGAATGCAGCCAACAACGCTGTGGTTTGAAAGGCGACGAAGATTAGGCCGGGTTATCGATATCGATAAACTCTGCATCCAACCCCTGCTCATCGACTAACCACTGAGTCAACGCCTTGATCCCATAACGCTCCGTTGCGTGATGCCCTGCACTGTAGAAATGGATCCCCATTTCTCTTGCTATATGAATGGTTTGCTCGGAAACTTCCCCTGTTACAAAGGCATCTACGCCAAATTCCGCCGCTTGTAGGATGAAACCTTGCCCTCCTCCTGTACACCATGCAATTTGGCGAATTTCTTCTTTTGCATTATCACCACAATGAAGAACTTTACGGCCAAGACGAGTTTCTAAGCGAGACGTTAATTCTGAAGGTGTAATAGGTTGATCAAAAAAACCAAATGGCATTAATGGGTCGATTTGGCCGTTCACCTGCACCCCCATAATATAAGCAAGCTGGGTATTATTACCTAACTGGTGATGTGCATCTAATGGGAGGTGATAACCATACAGGTTTATATCATTCGCTAATAATGTTTTTAAGCGATTTCTCTTCATGCCTTTGATAATGGCTGGCTCATTTTTCCAAAAATAGCCATGATGAACAATGACGGCATCAGCTTTCTTTTCAACAGCAACATCCAGCAATGCTTGGCAAGCTGTCACCCCTGTGATGATTTTATGTACATGGGGCCGCCCTTCAACTTGCAATCCATTCGGTGCAAAATCTTGGAACTCACTAACTTTCAATTCGTCATTAATGATTTCTTCTAATCTTAAATTATGCATTATGTTGTCCTTTTTACTGCACAGCTAAACGGTTTATCCACCAGTTTGAACGTAATTGACTGATAATCAATAAGCATAAACGGAAACATAATTTTTTTCTGTGTTATTTAGAACAAATCGAGAGCATTAATCGAGAAAAACCCAAGTGGATAGTAAATGAAAGTAAGAAAATAAAAAAACAAAACCCCCTCAATTCAACATTGTAGGGGTTATTACTCGCCATTAAGTACTAAATTAGCGGTGACTTTCCAGCGTTGTCTCTGAACGTTCTAGCCAAACCGGTTTATCACTGGTTTTTGCCCAAACTTTATGTAAATGGCTATAAAACTTTGCTCTTTTTGGATAAAAAACCATAACCGGAAACGCAATAATGCCAGCTGTTACAGCAGCAGTGCGGCGTGCAAGTACCTGATTACGGGAATATTCGCGATATGTGGACATCGGTATCCTCCTTCAGTTGCCACTTTATTTGTCGATTCCAGCTTTGCTCTACCATTCCCCATTAACACACATTTCCCATTAACACAGTAGTAAAGAGCGACTAAAACCGAACAGATAATATGAAATATATTGACTGTAGATAGGATATCGCAAATTGTGTAATAAAACTACTCATCTGACCACTTAATATGTAAATTTTTCTAAAAAATCTGTTCATTCCGTATTTTTATTACATTTTTTAACCAATCAATGTTTTATTAGTACATTTAAATTACAATTATTTAACAAATAAATTAATAAAACCACACGCTACTTTCTCTATTAAGCACTCTCTTCTTGCTCGATAAATAACCATTTTTATACTTTTTTTACACCCTACCCGTGATTTTTATCAGCTTCTTTACAACGAACTCTTTAGCCTTATCTCATGGAAATAATAAGGAGAAAATACTGTGTCATTACTTTCCATTATTGGGGCAGTTCTCGTTGTTTTACTGCTGGCGTATCTGATTTATGCCCTGCTTAACGCGGAGGATTTCTGATATGACTACCACTACATTGTTATTTTTAGGTAGTTTTTTACTGATCTTATTCATCTTAGCAAAACCTTTAGGTAACGGTATTGCTCGGCTAATCGACAATGATATACCTCGTCGGTTAGCAAGCAGTGAGTCCTTACTTTGGCGCCTTGCTGGAGTCAAACAACCAGGGCGTGAAATGGCTGAGATGAATTGGCGACAATATGCCTTAGCAATTGTATTATTTAATCTTTTAGGCTTTGTTTTATTATTCGTTATTTTAATCTGCCAAGGCCGTTTACCTCTTAACCCTCAACACTTTGAAGGGATGAGCTGGGATTTAGCCTTTAATACCGCGGTTAGTTTTGTTACTAATACTAACTGGCAAGCCTATAGCGGCGAAAATACATTAAGCTATTTAAGCCAAATGGCAGGGCTGACTGTACAAAACTTTCTTTCCGCAGCGACAGGCCTTGCTGTGGCCTTCGCAATTATTCGTGCTTTTTTACACCATGGCAGTAAAACTGTCGGGAATGCGTGGTTAGATATTTACCGCATTACTGTGTATTTGCTTTTCCCTTTAGCGATTATTTTTGCGCTATTTTTTGTCAGCCAAGGTGTGATCCAAAATTTTTCCAATTATTTACTTATTCATCCTTTAGATAGCAGTGAACAGCTATTACCGATGGGGCCAGTTGCGTCCCAAGAAGCGATAAAATTGCTCGGCACAAATGGTGGCGGGTTCTTCGGCTCTAATTCATCGCACCCTTTTGAAAACCCAACTGCACTGAGTAATTTTGTGCAAATGTTAGCGATTTTCCTAATCCCTACTGCACTTTGCTTTGCCTTTGGTCGTGTCGTTGGTAACAACAAGCAAGGCCATACCTTACTCTGGGTTATGGGGATCATTTTTGTGGTTGCTGCCATCGTCGTAGTTAAAGCGGAATATGTGGGAAACCCATTTTTAGCCGAACTGCATGCCACTAGCTCTGCCAATATGGAAGGAAAAGAGAGTCGTTTTGGGATTGTCGGCTCCGCTTTGTTTGCCGTCGTCACCACCGCAGCCTCTTGTGGAGCGGTTAACGCCATGCATGACTCCTTTACTGCAATGGGTGGAATGGTGCCGATGTGGTTAATGCAAATTGGTGAAGTGGTATTTGGCGGTGTCGGTTCCGGTTTATACGGCATGTTGCTATTTGTATTACTCGCTGTCTTCCTTGCTGGCCTCATGATTGGTCGTACACCTGAATACCTGGGTAAAAAAATTGAAGTGCGTGAAATGAAAATGGTCGCACTGGCAATTTTAGTCACCCCAACCTTAGTGCTACTCGGTACAACTATTTCATTAATGACCGAAGCTGGGCGTGCAGGGATTTTAAATCCAGGCGCGCATGGGTTTAGTGAAGTGCTATATGCCTTTTCTTCTGCCGCCAATAATAATGGTAGTGCTTTTGCAGGGCTCAGCACGAATACGCCGTTCTACAATGTGCTACTTGCAATAGCCATGTTTATTGGTCGTTTTGGTGTGATCCTTCCCGTCTTAGCGATTGCAGGCTCAATGGCCAATAAAAAGCCACAAGCCCAAAGCCATGCCACTTTACCCACAACAGGACCTTTATTCATTGGGTTACTTATTTTTACCGTGCTTCTCATTGGCGCACTCACCTTTGTGCCGGCTTTAGCATTAGGGCCAATCGCTGAACAATTACACATTGGTTTTGCAGGATAATGAGGGGAAAAAAAATGAAAAATAAACAAACTAAATTATTCAACAATCAATTAATTAAACAATCTATTATTGAATCAATCAAAAAATGCACCCCGCAAGCGCAATGGCGTAACCCAGTGATGTTTGTAGTCTTTATTGGCAGTATTATCACTACGTTACTTTGGTTAGCCATGGTAATGGGTTACACACAAGGTAGTGCTTGGTTCAGTGGTATGATCACCCTTTGGCTGTGGTTTACGGTTATTTTTGCTAATTTTGCGGAAGCGCTCGCTGAAGGGCGTAGCAAAGCACAAGCCCAAAGCTTAAAAGGCGTAAAGCAACAAAGTAGCGCAACGCGTTTAGCGTCTGCTTCGCTGGATGCCAATCAAGAAATAGTGAATTCAGATCAGTTACGTAAAGGCGATATTGTGTTGATCCGTGCCGGAGATACCATTCCTTGCGATGGGGAAGTCATCGAAGGCGGCGCCTCTGTGGATGAAAGCGCAATTACAGGGGAATCCGCTCCAGTGATCCGTGAATCTGGTGGTGATTTTTCCTCTGTAACAGGGGGAACTCGCGTACTTTCCGATTGGCTGATCGTGGAATGTACGGTCAACCCCGGTGAAACCTTCTTAGATAGAATGATTTCCATGGTGGAAGGTGCGCAACGCCGTAAAACACCCAATGAAATCGCACTCACCATTTTGTTAACTGCATTAACGATCATTTTCGTCCTTGTCTGTGCAACTTTGTACCCCTTTACCTCTTTTGCCGCAGATTATGCCGGTGCTGGCGATGCAGTTTCTATTTTAGTGTTGATTGCCCTATTAGTTTGTTTAATCCCAACCACCATTGGTGGCTTGCTTTCATCTATCGGTGTAGCAGGAATGAGCCGCATGCTAGGAGCCAATGTTATTGCCACCAGCGGGCGTGCCGTAGAAGCTGCGGGAGACGTTGACGTTCTATTACTCGATAAAACGGGGACAATTACACTGGGAAACCGCCAAGCCTCAGAGTTTTTACCGCTAACGGGTATCACTGAACAGCAACTGGCTGATGCAGCACAATTATCTTCTTTAGCCGATGAAACACCAGAAGGCCGCAGTATTGTGATACTGGCAAAACAAAAATTCAATTTACGTGAAAGAGATATTCATGCCCTGAATGCGACTTTTGTTCCTTTTTCTGCAATGACGCGTATGAGTGGAGTCAATATTGGCGAACGGATGATCCGCAAAGGCTCTGCGGATGCGATCCGTCGTTATATTGAAGCTAACCACGGTAAATTCCCAGTAGAAGCCGATCAACTGGTCGAAAAAGTTGCTCATTTGGGAGGAACCCCACTCGTTGTCGTTGATAACCAAACTGTATTAGGGGTTGTGGCACTCAAAGATATCGTTAAAGGTGGAATGAAAGAGCGTTTTGCTCAAATGCGCAGTATGGGCATCAAAACCGTGATGATCACGGGAGATAACCATTTAACCGCCGCTGCTATTGCGGCAGAGGCTGGGGTTGATGATTTCCTTGCTGAAGCCACACCGGAAGCCAAACTGGCGTTGATCCGCCAATATCAATCTGAAGGCCGCTTAGTTGCCATGACAGGTGACGGCACCAACGATGCGCCAGCACTGGCGCAAGCGGATGTCGCAGTGGCAATGAACTCTGGCACCCAAGCGGCAAAAGAAGCCGGTAACATGGTTGATTTAGACTCTAACCCAACCAAGCTAATCGAAGTCGTGCATATTGGTAAACAAATGTTGATGACTCGCGGCTCATTAACCACCTTCAGTATTGCCAATGATATTGCTAAATATTTTGCCATTATCCCTGCAGCTTTTGCGGTGACATGGCCACAATTAAATGCATTAAATATTATGCAATTACATTCACCTGCGTCCGCTATCCTTTCTGCGGTTATCTTCAACGCATTGATTATTATCTTCTTGATCCCTTTAGCCATTAAAGGTGTCCATTATCGCCCAATGAGCTCTCAATCATTATTGCAACGTAATTTAGGCATTTATGGCTTAGGCGGGTTAATTGTGCCATTCGTTGGGATCAAACTGATTGATCTGCTTATTAGTTTTTTTGGAATATAAGGAGTTGATTATGAATATGATCCGTTCGTCGATTATCATGTTACTAGTACTCACCATTTTTACCGGTATTGCTTACCCATTAATGGTAACTGGTCTCGCTAACATCTTTTTTCCATGGCAGGCTCACGGCTCTCTACTTATGCAAGATGAACGTACTGTTGGCTCAGCCTTGATCGGGCAAAATGTGGGTGATGTCCGCTATTTTCACGGTCGCCCCTCTGCGACGGTTGATAGCCCCTACAACGCATTAGCTTCTGGCGGAAGTAATTTAGCGGTCAGTAACCCGTTATTACAGCAAACGATGATTGAGCGTAACGAACAACTGCGCGCAGCAAACCCCGATGCAGATAACGCCACCCCAGTGGATTTACTCACGGCGTCTGCCAGCGGCTTAGACCCCAATATTTCTATTGATGCAGCGTTATACCAAGCTCCACGCATTGCAAAAAGCAGGCAAATTCCTTTGGATGCGGTAAAATCATTGATAGAAACACATACTGAACAGGCGCTGTTACCCTTTTTAGGCGAATCAGTCATTAACGTGCTAAAACTGAACCTAGCACTTGATGAATACCAACAACAAATAAACAGTCAAACTCACTAGAGGCTGTGATGAACAATCAGGAACCTATTCGCCCTAACCCCGATGAACTTTTGGTCAAAGCCAATGAAATTGGGCGTGGCAAATTAAAGATTTTTTTCGGTGCCTGTGCAGGTGTTGGAAAAACGTATGCCATGCTGCAAGAAGCGCAAAGGCTTAGAGCCCAAGGGCTAGATGTTCTGGTTGGCGTGGTAGAAACCCATGAAAGAGAAGAAACGGCCGCGTTAATTGACGGCCTTTCTCTGTTACCACCCAGACGCATTACCCATCACGGCCGCCGCCTAAATGGCTTCGATATTGATGCTGCAATTGCTAGGCATCCTGCCATAATTTTAATGGATGAATTAGCATTTAGTAATCCTAATGGCAGCCGACACCCTAAACGTTGGCAAGATGTCGAAGAGTTACTTGATGCTGGAATTGATGTACTGACGACCATCAACGTTCAGCACATTGAAAGCCTGAATGATATTGTTGGAAGCATTACAGGTATTCGAGTCCGTGAAACGGTTCCAGACCATATTTTTGATGCCGCTGACGAAGTGGTGTTAGTCGATCTTCCCCCTGACGACCTACGGCAACGTCTTAAAGAAGGTAAGGTATACATACCAGGGCAAGCCGAACGCGCCATTGAGCATTTTTTCCGCAAAGGAAATTTAATTGCACTTCGTGAACTCGCACTTCGTCGCACTGCCGACCGAGTTGATGACCAAATGCGTGAATTTCGTGGCGGTAAAGGCCAAGCGCCCGTATGGCACACTCGCGATGGGCTATTGTTATGCGTTGGCCATAATACGGGAAATGAAAAGTTAGTTCGTACCGCGGCTCGGCTTGCCGCAAAATTCGGTAGTGTCTGGCATGCTGTTTATGTTGAAACCCCTTCGCTTCATCAGCTACCTGAAACACAGCGTAGAGCTATCTTAAAAGCATTGCGACTTGCTCAAGACTTAGGGGCAGAAACAGCGACCTTATCAGATCCTTCTGAAGAAAAAGCCATATTGCGTTACGCACGAGAACATAATTTAGGGAAGATATTAATTGGCCGACGTAATAAAACAAATAAATGGTTTAAGTTCAATTTACGCCCCGGTTTTGCCGATCGCCTAGGTAAGCTCGGCCCAGATCTAGACCTAGTGATCGTCGCACTTGAAGAAAAAAGTGAGTGGGACAAAGAACCCGAAAGAAAACCGTTCTCTGAAAAATGGCGATCGGATATGAATGGCTATTTAATGGCCATTGTGATGTGCGCCGCTATCACCTTATTTTCACGTACCTTTTTATTAGCACTCGATAAAGCCAACCTCGTGACACTCTATCTATTAGGTGTCGTGTTAATCGCATTATTTTATGGTCGACGCCCCTCTGTCTTTGCCGCCTTGGTTAACGTGATCAGTTTTGACCTGTTCTTTGTTCAACCCCACTTTTCCCTTGCTATCATGGACATGCAATATTTAGTCACTTTTACGGTGATGCTAATTGTTGGGGTTGTTGTGGGGAATTTAACTGCGGGTATGCGCTACCAAGCTCGTATTGCTCGGTATCGCGAACAACGGACCCGTCATTTATATGAAATGACAAAAGAATTAGGCCAAGCCATCACCACTGATGATATTGGAAAAACAGGATATCATTTTCTCAATAATGCCTTCCAAGCCAAAAGTTGCTTATTATTACCTGATGAGGATGGGCAATTAACACCGTTGCAATGTGATGGCTACACGGCAATGCAAATTGATAAAGCCATTGCTAAGTGGAGTTTTGATAAACGCCAGCCAGCCGGTGCTGGTACGGATACTTTGCCAAGTGTTCCTTATCAATTACAACCTATCACTACTGCCGACCAAACCCTTGCCGTTCTTGCCATTGAGCCAAGAAACATGCGCCAGTTATTGATCCCAGAGCAGCAACGCATGCTGCAAACCTTTACGGGGCTAATTGCAAGCTCGCTTGCTCGTCTACAATTGACCAAACAAGCTGAATTAGCCAAATTAAATATTGAACGTGAACAACTGAGAAACTCGTTACTTGCTGCACTTTCCCATGATCTAAAAACGCCACTTACCGTTTTGTTCGGGCAAACTGAAATTTTAATGTTGAACTTATCAGCGGAAAATTCACCATTAACAGAGCAAGTCAACCAAATGCGCCAACAAGTACTGAGCACTTCTCGCTTAGTTAATAATTTACTGGATATGGCTCGTTTGCAATCTGGCAGCATTCAACCCAACTTAGCGTGGGAATCACTACAAGAAATTACCAGTAGTGCCGTTAGAACCTTAGATTACACCTTACACAGTCACCCTTTAGAGATTGATATTCCAGCAGATTTATTGCTTTATTGTGATGCCAATTTGATTAAACGAGTGCTAATCAATCTCTTAGAAAATGCCGTAAAATATAGCAATAACAATACCCCGATTGGTATTCGAGCCGCAGTTGAAGGGCAAAAAATTCATATTGAAATATGGGATGCCAGCAATGCGATCCCAAACGGGCAAGAAAAAACCATTTTTGATAAATTTTCTCGGGCACAAAAAGAATCAGCAATCCCAGGCGTTGGCTTAGGGCTTGCCATTTGTCGTGCTATTATCCAATTGCATGAAGGCGAAATTTGGGCGCAAAACAATAATAAAGGTGGAGCCAGTTTCCATTTTGTTTTACCTTTAAAACAACTGCCTGATATTGAGGCAGAAATATAGAAGGACCCTCGATATTGTGAGTACTAACCATCAAATACTGGTTATTGAAGATGAAAAAGAAATCCGTCGCTTTGTTCGTTTAGCGTTGGAGGGTGAAGGCTGGAAAGTGTTTGAAGCCGAAAATTACCACCGCGGCCTGATTGAATCGGGTACTCGGCAACCTGATTTATTGATTTTAGACCTTGGCTTGCCCGATGGTGATGGGCTTGATTTAATTCGTGATCTACGTCAGTGGAGCAGTATTCCCATCATAGTGTTATCCGCTCGTGAAGAAGAATCACAAAAAGTGGCTGCATTGGATGCGGGTGCTGATGATTATCTCACAAAACCCTTTGGGATTAGTGAATTACTGGCTCGTGTTAGGGTTGCTTTACGGCGTTTCGGCAAATCCACCCAAGAAAACTCAAAATGCCAGTTTGGGGATATCACTATCGATTTTATTAATCGAATTGTTACCAAGCAAGGTGAAGAGCTCCACCTTACCCCGATTGAGTTCCGTTTACTCAGTGAACTCGTGGCTAATAGCGGTAAAGTATTAACTCAACGGCATTTATTACTGCAAGTTTGGGGGCCTAATTATGTGGAACATAATCATTACTTACGCATCTATATGGGCCACCTACGGCAAAAATTGGAAAATGACCCTGCTCGCCCTATTCACTTATTAACCGAAACAGGGATTGGTTATCGGTTTATGCCCTAATGGATTACCATTCATTGAATTCTAGGAATCTTACCGATAGTTTAAATTAAAAGGCTGCCTATAATTTACTCACCTTTTTTCTATGGAGAGAAATTCGTGCAGTCACTCACAGCCCAACTATCAAACCGTTTTTCATCTGCTTTAGTACTTTTTTTAAGCGTTTTTGTTACCACCCAAGCACTTGCGCTAAGCCCTGAAGAAAAAGTTCGTACTGAATCATTACTAGCAGAGCTTGGTAAGCAACAGAACCTTACTTTTACTCGTAACGGAACTGAACATTCTGCTGCCGACGCAGAATCTCACTTACGTTTAAAACTACGTAAAACAGAAAAACGTCTCAAAACTACAGAACAATTTATTGATAATGTTGCATCAAAATCGTCCATTACTGGCGAAGAGTACCAAGTCAAAGATGCACAAGGTAATGTGATCCCAGCCAATAAATATTTGCATGGTTTACTGAAAGACAAAGTGGATAACAAATCTGAGTAAATTCTGTAGGTTCTGTTGATTACGATAAAAAACGCTGGCAAATAAATGTCAGCGTTTTTTGTTCTAATACTCGATCTAGCCCCTAAATAATTTGTACCACAGGTAGGCGGCAAATTAAGTTATCCCGTGAGCATACATAAGTATGTGACTCGGGTAACTTAATGAAGCCAACACCCCTGTGGCACAAAGAATGACAGGGACATCAAGTTAAGAGTTCTCAATCTTAGCCCAAGTATCACGCAACCCAACAGTGCGATTAAACACTAAATGATCTGCACTACTTAACTTATTATCCGCACAGAAATACCCTTCACGCTCAAACTGATACGCTTTTTCTGCCTCTGCATTTTTCAGGCTTGGCTCAACAAAACCATGGCGAATAATTAACGATTCAGGGTTGATAACGGATAAGAAATCGTCTTCTGCACCTGGGTTTGGCACAGTGAATAAACGGTCATACAGACGAATTTCTGCAGGTAATGCATGCGCTACGCTAACCCAATGAATAACGCCTTTCACTTTACGGCCATCTGCTGGGTCTTTATTTAATGTGCCTGCATCATAAGTACAGTAAATGGTTGTAATATTACCATCCGCATCTTTTTCAACACGCTCTGCTTTAATGATATATGCATTACGCAAACGAACTTCTTTGCCTAATACTAAACGCTTATATTGGCGATTTGCTTCTTCACGGAAGTCCGCACGGTCAATATAAATTTCGTTACTAAAAGGCACTTGGCGTGTTCCCATCTCCGGTTTATTTGGATGGTTTGGCGCTGTTAAAATCTCTTCACCAGCAGGCATGTTTTCAATGACAACACGAACTGGGTCGATAACAGCCATAGCACGTGGTGCTGACTCATTCAGATCATCACGAATACAAGATTCTAAAGAAGCCATTTCGACGTTGTTGTCTTGCTTCGTCACACCAATACGTTGGCAGAATTCACGAATAGATGCTGCGGTATAACCACGACGACGCAAACCTGAAATGGTTAACATCCGTGGATCATCCCAACCATTTACGTGTTTTTCGGTCACTAATTGGTTCAGTTTACGTTTAGACATCACCGTATATTCCAGATTCAGACGAGAAAACTCATACTGACGAGGGTGACAGTCAATCGTGATATTATCTAAAACCCAATCATATAAACGGCGATTGTCTTGGAATTCTAAGGTACATAAAGAGTGAGTAATGCCTTCTAATGCATCAGAAATACAATGCGTGAAGTCATACATTGGATAAATACACCATTTATTGCCAGATTGGTGATGTTCCGCAAATTTAATACGATATAAAACTGGGTCGCGCATCACCATAAATGGCGAAGCCATATCGATTTTCGCGCGTAAACACGCTTTTCCTTCTTCGAAGCCGCCCGCACGCATTTTTTCGAATAGTGCTAAGTTGTCTTCAATTAGGCGCTCACGGTATGGGCTATTTTTACCGGGCTCTTTGAGTGTCCCACGATATTCGCGAATTTCGTCTGGGCTGAGCTCATCAACGTAAGCTAAGCCTTTTTTGATCAACTCGATCGCGTATTGATACAAAGTATCAAAGTAGTCAGAGGAATAACGAACATCGCCGCTCCACTCAAAACCAAGCCATTTAACGTCTTCTTGAATAGAGTTAACGTATTCGACATCTTCTTTTACAGGATTTGTATCATCAAAACGTAAGTTACATTGTCCCTGATAATCCTTGGCAATGCCAAAATTCAAGCAGATTGATTTCGCATGACCAATATGTAAATAGCCATTCGGTTCAGGTGGAAAACGCGTATGCACTGACGTGTGTTTTCCAGTCGCCAGATCTTCATCTATGATCTGACGGATAAAATTTGTTGGGCGAGCATCTGCCTCATTCATTGTCATCATTCCTCAATGCCAAAAGCGCGCAAAAGCGTATAGTAATTAAATATATTCTACCATAATCAATCAGGAAACAACCGTTTGATTGCGCCAAGTGCAGCAAAAGCGATGATCAGAAGGAATTTAGGGTAAAAACCTCATCTTTACCCACCGATATACGCGATTCTAAGCCAGTATCATGACGGCTAAAACGACGAGTAACAGTAACGGATAGCTTTGGGCATGACGTTTATCGCTCAGGTAAGGCATTAATAAAGAAGCAAAACGGATCCCTAACCACGATGTCACAATTAAAATTAATGCCCCTTTGATATAGATCATCCCCAGAAACCCTGCTCCGAGATCAATGTGCTTATCAATAGCGAAATAAAAATAGGTTAATGTGCCCGTGATTGCCATTGGTAATGTCAATGGGTTCGCAAATGCGGCTGCTTGGATCATACTGGCACCACGGCGCCGCATTAGTGGAACAGTCATCACACTGCCGCCAACACCTAAAAATGCCGCCACCGCACCAATCACCACGCCAATCGGGGTATCGGCAAAAATACCGCCACGGGAGGCTTGTATACCTGTAGATTCTGTTTTCATAAAACCGGGACGAATAAAGCAATCTAAAATAGTGATAATTAAATAACCAATAAATATCCAACGAATTAATGCACTATCTACGGATAGCGCAACAATGGCCCCAAATATGCCACCAATTGAAATTGGAATAATAAACGGACGAATAATTGCCCAGCTAAGATTACCTTTTAAGTAATGGGCACGACTTGATAACGTTGATGAAAAAATCATCACACAGGTTGAAGTTGCCACCGCAATTTGCATTGCCACTTCATTCGCACTATGGCTCGGCCCCCACACTAAGGTAATCAATGCGTATAACAATGGAACAGTGATAAAACCACCACCGAAGCCGAATAGTGCGGTGGTGATCCCCGAAATAAAGCCAAATAAACACAGAAGCAGTTCCACAGATAACCCCTCTCAGTAATTGAGAAAATATTTTATCGATGAAAAAAGCCCCTTGCTTATGCAAATTTGACAACCTTGTTTGAGATTTCGCCAATGTTATTAACAAATACAACTTGATGAATACAAATAAAGGGAGATTTCCCCTTTATTTAATATTATTCAAATGTGAATAATAATTACCATTCGTCCCGATAATCGAATGAAACTTGATAATCATATTTACTAAATTCAATTTTATGTTTTATATGATTTTGAAGATTAGGAACCCAGTCAGAAACCATATCAAAACAACCATTATTAATAATATTTTCCTCAGGATTAATTGTTTCCTCTATAATGCTATCATCATCGCCTAGATCTAGAGAATACTCTTCACCAACATATTCCTCTGTTTGTTTATCAAACCAAACCAAATGAATTTTTAATCCCATTTCTTTCTCCTTATAGATACTTTTTTATAATTATTTTAGGCGCTTTAATTTTAATTATTCGCGTATTTTAGAAAAAACACCTCCCCACAAAGCTAACAATTAATTATATTTTCTTTATAAACTAAACTCAATTGATAGTGATTATCATTATTTGTTATACCCTGTATGATTATCTTTTTCTTATTTAACCACCATAAAAAAAGGGTGGCCTAAGCCCCCCTCTTACTAACTTATAATATTAAACTGAACTATTTCAGAACATTATAAATAACCGTTTCGCCTGCTTTTACTTCACCGTCAACTAAAATCTCGACACCTGCAAAATCATCGATATTACTAATGATAACAGGGCTAATCATTGATTTGGCATTAGCTTCAAGGAACGCGAGGTCGAGGTTCAGAATTGGTGTTCCAGCAGTCACTTCCGCACCTTCTTCCACTAAACGTGCACAACCTTCACCTTTCAGTGCAACAGTATCAATACCCATATGAACTATGAGCTCAACACCGTTTTCTGTTTCAAGGCAGAATGCGTGGTTAGTTTCGAAAATTTTCACCACCGTACCTGACGCCGGCGCTAACACTTCGCTGCTTGTTGGTTTGATGGCAATACCATCGCCCACAATGCGGCTAGAAAACGCTTCATCTGGCACATCGTCAAGGGAGAACACTTGACCACTGACTGGCGCAACCAGAGATAAAATCACATTACCTTTTGTTTTCGCAGGCTCTGCGGCTTTTTTCTCTTCTGGTGCAGCTACCGGAGCAGCTCCTGCGATAGGGCCTTTTGCAATCACTTCAGTCATTGCTTTTGCCACCAATTCAGCACGTGTACCGACAATCACTTGAACATTTTGTTTGCTTAAGCGGATAACACCCGAAGCCCCTAAACGTTTTGTCATGGCGTCATTAACAATCGCTGAATCTTTAACACCTAAACGTAAACGAGTGATACAGGCATCAATACTGACGATGTTGTCACTGCCACCAACTGCTGCAACATATTGGCGAGCTTCTTTTTGAATATCGCTATCACTATTATCTGCAGGGCTAACGCTTTCATCATAACCGTCAATAGTTTCATCCCCTGCGCTCTCTTCACGGCCTGGTGTTAACAGGTTGAACTTGCGGATCATGAAACGGAAAATGACATAGTAAATGCAGAAGAAGACTAAACCTTGGACAATCAACATATACCACTGAACGGCTAATGGGTTACGTGACTGCAATAGCATATCGACTAAACCAGCACTGAAACCAAATCCAGAGATCCACTCCATTGTTGCTGCAATATAAACAGAGATACCCGTTAATAATGCGTGGATAACATACAGAATTGGTGCCACGAACATGAAAGAGAATTCGAGTGGTTCAGTGATACCTGTAAAGAATGCCGCAAACGCACCGGCAATCATAATACCAGCAACTTTCGCTTTATTTTCTGGACGTGCACAATGGTAAATCGCTAATGCCGCACCTGGCAGACCAAACATCATAATTGGGAAGAAACCAGCTTGGTAGCGACCTGTAATACCTACCGTTGCCAGACCGGCATCAATTGACTTAGCGCCGCCTAAGAAGTTTGGAATATCATTGATTCCTGCAACGTCAAACCAGAACACCGAATTGAGTGCGTGATGCAGACCTACAGGAATTAATAAACGGTTGAAGAAGGCGTAAATACCCGCCCCCACAGAACCTAAGTCTTTAATGCTTTCACCGAAAGAGACTAAACCGTTGTAAACCACCGGCCAGACATACATCAGTATGAAGGCTAAGATGATCATTAAGAACGAGGTCAAAATCGGTACGAGACGACGACCGCTAAAGAAAGACAACGCTTTGGGTAGCTCTACGCCACTATAACGGTTGTACAATTCAGCTGATAGAACCCCAACTAAGATACCCACGAACTGGTTATTAATTTTACCGAATGCCGCAGGAACGCTTTCCAGCGGAACATTCATGATCATGGAATAAGATGCAGGCGAACACAGTGTTGTCACCACTAAAAAGCCGACAAAACCGGTCAGTGCAGCCGCACCGTCCTTATCTTTTGACATCCCATAAGCAACACCAATAGCAAATAGCACGGACATATTATCAATAATAGCCGCACCGGATTTAATCAGTAACGCCGCGATTGCACTATTGGCACCCCAACCATCTGGGTCAACCCAATAGCCAATCCCCATCAGGATTGCTGCGGCTGGTAGTACAGCAACTGGCACCATAAGTGCCCTACCAATCCGCTGTAAGTAGCTAAGAATATTCACAAACTCCCCCTTTATCGCCCTATTTTTGCCCCATTTACGGGATCTTATTGTTCACACACCTAAATCATAATTTAGGTTATTGAGAGTATCAATTTTATAGTCTAAATTAATTGTTTCGCGATGCAAAATAAATAGGTTCGATTTGTGATAAATGTCAACGAAAGAGTTACCGATATGACTAAATTACTAGCTATTATCGAAAACTTATTTTATGATTAAAAATAACTTATTTATGTTATTAACCTGTATATTCTCAGCGCGTTTAAAATGCAGGTGTAGCCGTTAAAACGGCACTGTGTACCAACACCAGCGCGTAATAAATTTGTAGTATAACGAGTATTCCTATATCTAATGAATAACATCAGGGATACATATATACATGAAAGATTTCACAGACTTATTAGAGGTAATTGAGACATGAGGCTAATTCCACTTAACAATGCGCATGATGTCGGCATTTGGTCCGCACAGTATATTGCTGACAAAATTAACGCATTCAACCCAACTGCTGATCGCCCTTTCGTTCTTGGGTTACCAACAGGCGGCACTCCTCTTGCCACTTATAAGGCATTGATTGCTTTATATAACGCAGGAAAAGTCAGTTTTAAGCATGTGGTAACATTTAATATGGATGAGTATATTGGTATTCCCGCTAATCATCCTCAAAGCTATCACACATTTATGCATGATAATTTCTTTAACCACATCGACATTCAAGCGCAAAATATCAATTTACTGAATGGTAATGCCCCTGATGTTGATGCGGAATGCCAACGTTATGAAGATAAAATTAAATCTTACGGCAAAATTAATTTATTTATGGGCGGCGTAGGTAACGACGGTCACATTGCTTTTAATGAACCCGGTTCTTCATTGAACTCTCGTACCCGCATTAAGACATTAACACCAGAAACGCGCCAAGCTAACTCACGTTTCTTTGATAATGATATCAATCAAGTACCAAAATTCGCTTTAACTGTGGGTGTAGCCACATTAATGGATGCTGAAGAGTTAATGGTACTCGCTACGGGTGCGAATAAAGCGAACGCAGTTCATGCAGCAGTTGAAGGTTCAATTAACCATATGTGGACAGTAAGTTGCGTGCAAATGCACCCAAAAGCACTGGTCGTTTGTGATGAACCCGCAACACTCGAATTAAAAGTTAAAACGCTTAAATATTTCAAACAGCTAGAATCTGAACTTATTGAAAAGTTTAACTAAGATTATGTTTATCAATCACCCGGTCAGCGAAAGCTGATCGGTGACCCACCTTCCAGAGGTCAGGAGTTTTAAGCCATGTATGCATTAACAAATTGCATTATTTATACAGGTCATGAAAGACTGGATAACCATGCGGTCGTCATTGATGGTGAAATCATCAAAGATGTTTGTCCTGTCTCTGAATTACCTTCCCATATTCCACAGCATGACCTACAAGGTGCAATCTTATCCGCTGGGTTTATTGACCTGCAAGTCAACGGCTGTGGTGGTGTCCAATTCAATGATAATAAAGAAAATGTCACATTGAAGAATTTGGATATCATGCAAAAAGCCAATGAGCGTACAGGGTGTACCAGTTACCTGCCAACGCTGATTACTTGCTCTGACGAATTAATGAAGCATGGTATTGAGGTCATGACAGAGTACTTAAAAGACCACAAGAACCAAGCTCTAGGACTTCATTTAGAAGGCCCATATATTAATGTTATCAAAAAAGGTACGCATAACCCTGAATTTATCCGTCAACCATCCGCTCAGATGATTGATTATTTAGCCGCTCATGCAGACGCTATCACTAAAATTACTTTAGCGCCTGAAATGGTAGAACTTGATTACATTCACCAATTGAAAGATTCCGGCATTGTTATTTCTGCTGGACATTCAAATGCGACGTATGAAGAAGCCAAACTCGGTTTTAAAGCCGGAATTCGCTTTTCAACGCACCTTTTTAACGCCATGCCATATATTTCAGGCCGTGGCCCAGGTTTAGTTGGCGCTATTTATGACACTCCTGAAGTATATGCGGGAATTATCGCTGATGGCTTGCATGTCCAGTGGGCAAACATTCGTAATAGCAAACACTTAAAAGGTGATAAATTAATTTTAGTGACTGATGCCACAGCGCCCGCAGGAATAGATCCTCAAACTGGTGAAATGGATCATTTTATCTTCGCAGGTAAAACCATATACTACCGCGATGGATTATGTGTAGATGAAAATGGCACACTCAGCGGCTCATCACTCACAATGATAGAAGCAGTGAGAAACAGTGTAGAGTACGTGGGTATCCCATTAGATGAAACACTGAGAATGGCAACGCTCTACCCCGCAAGAGCCATCGGAGTTGATGAGACCTTAGGGTCTATTGCTCCGGGTAAAATTGCGAATTTAACCGCGTTTAACCACGACTTCGACGTCCTTGCAACCTATGTTAACGGAGCCGAAGTCTACAAAAAATGAGTAACTAGCTAATGAATCAAAGCCACTCGCTGAAGCAAATTGGTAATATTGATCTCGTCAAACAACTAAATAGCGCTGTCGTCTATAGTTTAATTGACCAACATGGCCCGATATCAAGAATTCAAATCGCGGAGCAAAGCCAACTTGCCCCAGCCAGTGTGACTAAAATCACTCGCCAGTTACTCGAACGTGGTTTAATTAAAGAAGTTGACCAACAGGCCTCCACTGGGGGCCGTCGTGCTATATCTATTGTTTCTGAGCACAAAAATTTTCATACGATTGGCGTCCGCTTAGGCCGCTATGATGCCACCATCGCCTTATACGACTTAGGTGGCAAAATGATCGTCGATGCTCATTACCCTATCACAGAACCCTCTCAGCAAGCGGTTGAACAAAAACTGATTGCCGCCCTTGAAGACTTTATCGAACACAATCAGAAACGCTTAAAAGAGTTGATCGCGATTTCTATTATTCTCCCTGGGTTAGTTAACCCAAACAGTGGTATTGTTTACTACATGCCGCATATCAAGGTCGATAATTGGCATCTCATCGACAACTTGCAAGCACACTTTAAAATTACCTGTTACGCAGGGCACGATATTCGCAGCCTAGCCCTCGCTGAGAGCTATTTTGGTGCAACTCATGATTGCGAAGACTCACTGCTCGTTCGTATCCACAGAGGCGCAGGGGCAGGCTTAGTCATCAATAAAGAGATATTGCTCAACCACCGAGGTAACCTCGGAGAAATCGGCCATATCCAAGTTGACCCCCTTGGCGAACTTTGCCACTGTGGTAATTTTGGTTGTTTAGAAACCATTGCCTCAAACCAAGCGATTGAAGCCCGCGTAAAACAGCGTTTAGAACAAGGCTATTCAAGTTCCCTTACATTGGAAACTTGTACGATTTCCCATATTTGCCAAGCCGCTAATAAGGGAGACCCACTTGCTACGGAAGTTATCCAACACGTTGGTCGGCAAATCGGTAAAGCGATTGCAATCTCTATAAACTTATTTAACCCTGAAAAAGTCGTTATTGCAGGGGATATCACGGAAGCAGAACAAATTCTGTTACCCGCGATTCAAAGCTGCATTGACACACAAGCCTTAAAAGGATTTAGGGACAATCTCCCCATTGTTACATCGCAGTTGGTTCATAATTCGGCAATAGGCGCTTTCGCACTCACTAAACGTGCGATGCTTAATGGTGAATTATTACAAAAATTGTTTGAAAGCTAATTTTTGGCGTTATTTTCTTTAAAGCAGGTTGAGATACCTGCTTTTTTATTAGCTATAAACTGAATGCTTCGTTTCATGAGTCATTTTTAAAACACTTCACACTCTTTCAGCTATCCTCCTCTTACAAATTCTTGGACTCTTTCGATGTTTTATTTCGCGTCATCACCAAATTACATTTATCTAGCGGGTAAGACAAAAGTGATTTTTTTCAAATATGGGCTTGTTTTTTGCTGGCTTTATCGACAAAATGATTATTCATCAAACAAACAGACACATTTTCTGAAAAATAGTGCAAAAAGCTGTTGACTGTCGTGTCTGTAATTAGCATAATGCGCCCCGCAACGCCGACGAAGGTTATGCAAAAAAAGATGGCTATGTAGCTCAGCTGGTTAGAGCACAACACTCATAATGTTGGGGTCACAGGTTCGAATCCCGTCATAGCCACCATTATTTTGCGGGAGTGGCGAAATTGGTAGACGCACCAGATTTAGGTTCTGGCGCCGCAAGGTGTGCAAGTTCAAGTCTTGTCTCCCGCACCATTTTCCTTCTCGGTAGCATTGAATTTAAGATTGGGGTATCGCCAAGCGGTAAGGCACCAGGTTTTGATCCTGGCATTCCCAGGTTCGAATCCTGGTACCCCAGCCATCTTAAAACAATCAATAGTAGAATTCCCGGATGGGGTATCGCCAAGCGGTAAGGCACCAGGTTTTGATCCTGGCATTCCCAGGTTCGAATCCTGGTACCCCAGCCATCTACTATCCTACCTATAGTTGCACAATTCATTTTAAAGAAATCATATATGGCTATGTAGCTCAGTTGGTTAGAGCACAACACTCATAATGTTGGGGTCACAGGTTCGAATCCCGTCGTAGCTACCATTTCTTTTGTTGGGGTATCGCCAAGCGGTAAGGCACCAGGTTTTGATCCTGGCATTCCCAGGTTCGAATCCTGGTACCCCAGCCATTCTCTTTTCAACATCGCTTAAATTAACTCCCTGCTCTATCTTACTATGCTTAGGCAGTCTTAATTTTACTTATCGATTTTATTGATAAATTAAATAAAAAGTAACAAATTAGCAGATAACTCCATTTTTTAAGCAGTAAAGTATCCCTCTCTACTGTTTTCTATATTTACATCCCTATTTTTAGTTTAAATGATTACTTTTTGGTCATTTGCTTATTTATTTAATCCTAATATTACCGATTAACCAATAGCTTAATCGTTTAAAGTGATGTTAAAGCAACATTTACCTCATAAAATTTACGTTTGCATAACTTTTCTATCAAATGTGTGACTTCAATCATTTCTATATAACCATCGAAAGTGGTAATCTGCGCTCGAATTGTAGTTAGGTATGATTATTACCAGTTAAATTATTATCAACCTCTGGTACTAATAAACTCAGTCCCTTCTTCCATTCCAACTAAATTAGTTCTCAGAAACTCTAATAAAAGTTTTAAACCTAATAATTATAAATTGCCAAACGCAACATTTTTACAGAGAAAATTTATGCGAAACATGATAAAGCAACCCATATATAAGATCTTATATGTTCAGGTGATCGTAGCCATCGTTCTGGGTATAGCACTTGGCCACTTTTTTCCCGACATTGGAGAGTCATTAAAACCGCTTGGTGATGCATTCATCAAAATCGTTAAAATGATTATCGCGCCAGTTATCTTCTTAACGGTTGTCACTGGTATTTCAGGCATGTCAAACATGAAGGCAGTGGGTAGTGTCGCAGGTAAAGCGATGTTGTACTTCATCACTTTTTCAACCATTGCATTAATTATTGGTCTTATTATTGCCAATATCATTCGCCCAGGCTCTGGCCTGAATATTGACCCTGCAACCTTAGACAGCACTAAAGTTGCTACTTACGTTGAAAAAGCCCACGAGTCTTCAATTGTTGGCTTTTTGATGAATATCATCCCCGATACCGTCATTAGTCCATTAGTAAATGGAAATATTCTGCAAGTTCTATTTATTGCGGTTATTTTTGGGTTAGCGCTAGCTGCAACGGGTAAACACGGCGAGCCTATCGTTAAGTTACTGCAAAACTTTTCTGAACCTG
This sequence comes from Providencia sp. PROV156, assembly GCF_028480905.1. Lineage (NCBI taxonomy): Bacteria > Pseudomonadati > Pseudomonadota > Gammaproteobacteria > Enterobacterales > Morganellaceae > Providencia > Providencia sp. PROV156. The sequence continues at coordinate 22,542 of NZ_JAMPPE010000038.1, forward strand.
TGTTCAAAATGGTTGCGATGCTCATGAAACTCGCGCCTATTGGGGCATTTGGGGCAATGGCCTTTACCATTGGTAAGTATGGGATTTCATCTATTGGCAACTTAATGATGCTGATAATGACTTTCTACATTACATCCGTTCTATTTGTGTTGTTAGTGTTAGGAGCAGTTGCTAAATACAACGGCTTCTCCATCATTTCGCTAATTAAATATATCAAAGACGAGCTCTGGTTAGTTTTAGGTACCTCTTCTTCCGAAGCCGCACTGCCAAGCTTAATGCGCAAAATGGAGCATGCAGGGTGTGAAAAATCAGTTGTCGGGTTAGTTATCCCAACAGGTTATTCATTCAATCTTGATGGTACGAATATTTATATGACCATGGCTGCATTATTCATTGCTCAAGCTACCAATATTGAATTGACGATTTGGGAGCAAATTTCGCTGTTGCTCGTTGCAATGATTAGCTCTAAAGGTGCTGCTGGCGTTACTGGTGCGGGTTTCATTACATTAGCGGCAACCTTAATGGTTGTTCCAAGTATTCCTGTTGCAGGTATGGCCTTAATCCTTGGTATTGACCGCTTTATGTCTGAATGCCGTGCTTTAACTAACTTAGTGGGTAACGCGTGTGCGTGTATCGTTGTTGCACGTTGGGAAAAAGAACTGGATACCGAAAAACTGGCTCATGCGTTTTCAGCAAAAAATGAAACATTGGATTCTGTGATTACTGAAGATGACAGCATCAATACAGACACAAGTAATATTCAACCGGTTGATTTAGCTAATAATAAATAGCACTAACTTCTTCACTTAATAATAAATAGGCTGCTAATTAGCGGCCTATTTATTATATTCGAGATAATTTCTATAAACCTAACGCATACTTCAACGCCAGCTTTTTCGCTTCTCCAGCACGCTGTGCCGCCATCAACCCAAGATTCCTAAATATTTTTAATCCTGGTAAGTTTTCACTAAATGCCATGTAAAAAACATCCATCCCAGCTTGCATAATTAAATTATCAGGCAAACGACGTCGTTGATAACGTTTCAATACATCAAGGGAACTCCAAGGTTGTATATATTCACGCGCGTAAATTACTTCTTTCAAAAGAGCATCAACATCTCGGTAGCCTAAATTCACACCCTGCCCCGCTAATGGGTTGATAGTATGGGCTGCATCGCCAATCAATGCTAACCCATCCATCACATAGCGGCTTGCATGATGACGAGTCAGTGGAAATGCCCCTGACGCAATTGCAGTAACAGGCCCTAAACGTTCAGGAAAGGCTTCGGATATTGCTCCCGTCAATTGTTCCATTGACATACCTTGTAAACGTCTAATCTTTGCGGGACTGTCATACCAGACTAATGAGGCCCAATTATCATACAGAGGTAAAAATGCCCTTGGCCCTGATGGGAAAAACTGCTGCCATGTTTTATCTTGCTGAGGTTGCTGTGTTTGAATGCTAATCAACATACATGACTGGCGATACTGCCAGCCGCGGCTACCAATTCCTGCCATTTTACGGACTTGCGAATTAGCGCCATCGGCTCCGACCACAAGCTTAGCTTGTAAAGTATGGCCATCATCTAATGCTAACATCCATTCTTTTTGCTGCTTAGGTTGGTATAAATTGATGAGTTTCGCCGGGCAAACAAGGTCTAGATTGCTGTATTTTTCACATTCTTGCCATAACGCAAGCTGTAGTACTCTGTTTTCTACCATAAACCCAAGTTCAGGTAGCCCAAGGCTTTTAGCATCAAAAATCACATTGCTATCTGGTTCTTCCCATGTTTCTAACTGGCGATATGGGGCACTTCGCATTGCCTTAACATGTTGCCAAGCCCCTAATTGCTCCAACAATTCAACAGAAGCGCGGCTAATCGCAGAAATACGAACATCAGGGGCACTTTGTGGGTCAAAGGCCACAGGTTGTGCTTTTTCAAGCAAAGCAACTCGCATGCCTTCTTGAGCAAAGCCCAATGCTGCTGCCGCGCCAGTCATACCCGCGCCAACGACGACAACATCATAAGATTCGATTAATTTATTCATACGTTCGCTACTATTTACTGTTTAATAAAGGTTACTGTTTAATAAAGGTTATTGTTTGATAACAGTGACCACGTGGATAAAGGTATTGTACCGAAAAATGAGGGTTCTCACAGGAAATATAGGCATTGAAGTCTTAGAGGCCATTCATTCCTCCACCTTAATAACCTTACAAATAGTATATTTTGCTGAAAACACTTTGATTTGCACAAAAAACAACCACAATTTTGCAACATCCTCTGGTCACTGATGCCGCAAATGAATACAATACGTGCTAATTTTAAAACAATAGGCAAATTGCCTGCCCTTAGATTTCGTGTAGTGATATCATTTTAATTATCTTTGCATTTATCCCATCATACAATGATGTCCTTAATCAAAATGCATGCGAGTTCCCAAAAATATAAAGGGTAGGACTTTGGATTTACAACGCGTTTCGGAGTCCATTACACTAGCCGCTTCGAAAACACCGGATATACGACATGTCGACGAATAAAAAGCTATATATTAAAACTTGGGGTTGCCAAATGAATGAGTATGACTCATCCAAAATGGTTTCTTTATTAGAAAATACCCATGGTTATCAACTCACTGAAGTTGCAGAAGAAGCAGACTTATTACTGCTTAATACCTGTTCCATTCGTGAAAAAGCACAAGAAAAAGTCTTCCATCAGCTTGGTCGTTGGAAGTTTTTTAAAGATAAAAACCCTGACATCATCATTGGTGTAGGCGGCTGTGTTGCTTCGCAAGAAGGGGATTTTATTCGCCAACGTGCGCCAAGCGTTGACATCGTTTTCGGCCCGCAAACTTTGCACCGTTTGCCTGAGATGATTAATCAAGTTCAAGGTACGCGTAGCCCTGTTATCGATATCAGTTTCCCTGAAATTGAAAAATTTGACCGCTTACCAGAACCTCGCGCTGAAGGCCCGACCGCATTCGTTTCCATTATGGAAGGCTGTAACAAGTATTGCACTTTCTGCGTAGTGCCTTATACCCGTGGTGAAGAGGTTAGCCGCCCTTGTGATGATATTCTTTTTGAAATCGCACAGTTAGCCGCACAAGGTGTACGTGAAGTTAACTTACTGGGCCAAAACGTGAATGCATACCGTGGTGAAACCTTTGATGGTGAAATTTGCTCATTTGCAGAATTACTGCGTTTAGTCGCGGCTATTGATGGCATCGACCGTGTCCGCTTTACCACTAGCCACCCAATTGAATTTACTGACGATATCATCGAAGTTTACCGCGATACCCCTGAATTAGTCAGTTTCTTGCATCTACCCGTGCAAAGTGGCTCAGACCGCGTTCTAACAATGATGAAACGCGCTCATACCGCACTTGAATATAAAGCCATTATTCGCAAACTGCGTGAAGCACGCCCTGGTATTCTAATCAGTTCAGACTTTATCGTGGGCTTCCCCGGTGAAACAACCGAAGACTTCGAAAAAACCATGAAACTGATTGCAGACGTGAACTTTGATATGAGCTACAGCTTTGTCTATTCCGCGCGTCCAGGCACCCCAGCTGCGGATTTACCTGATGATGTAACCGAAGATGAGAAAAAACAGCGTCTATACTTACTGCAACAGCGTATTAATCAGCAAGCATTAAGCTTCAGCCGCCAAATGGTGGGAACCGTTCAACGTATCTTAGTTGAAGGAACATCGCGTAAAAACGTCATGGAGCTGTCTGGACGTACTGAAAATAACCGTGTTGTGAACTTTGAAGGCACACCGGATATGATCGGTAAATTTGTGGATGTCGAAATTGTGGATGTTTATACCAACTCATTGCGCGGTAAAGTCATTCGTACAGAAGATCAAATGGGTCTTCGCGTTCATGAATCACCAGAGTCTGTTATTGCACGTACTCGTAAAGAAGATGAGCTAGGTGTTGGCAGCTTTCAACCCTAAGCCACAACCATAGGATATTCAGTGACCGAGACAAAAAATTTGCAAATCGCAACACAAGAAATCTTTCTAGAACCCGCAGATAACCAGCGTTTAATGAGCCTCTGCGGGCCATTTGACGATAATATCAAGCAGCTAGAACGCCGCCTTGCTATCGAAATTAATCGCCGCGATAACCGTTTTAAGTTATCGGGTAAGCCGCTGAATGTTCAAGCGGCGAGCAAAATTTTACGTCAACTGTATGTCGATACCGCGCCTGTGCGCGGTGTTATCCCTGATATCGACCCTGAAAATATTCACTTAGCCATTCTGGATAGCCGTGTTTTAGAGCAATCTGCCGATAGCGTTCCTGACTACGGTAAAGCGGTGAATATTAAGACTAAACGTGGTGTGATCAAACCACGCACTCCAAATCAAGCGCAATATATCGCCAATATTTTAGACCATGATATTACATTTGGCATTGGCCCTGCAGGAACTGGGAAAACCTATTTAGCGGTAGCCGCGGCGGTAGATGCGTTAGAGCGCCAAGAGGTTCGCCGTATTTTGCTAACCCGTCCTGCGGTTGAAGCAGGTGAGAAACTTGGTTTTTTACCTGGGGATCTCAGCCAAAAAGTCGACCCTTATCTACGCCCACTTTATGATGCGCTATTCGAAATGTTAGGCTTTGAAAAAGTTGAAAAGCTGATTGAGCGTAATGTTATCGAAGTTGCACCGCTGGCCTATATGCGTGGCCGTACCTTGAATGATGCTTTTATTATTTTAGATGAGAGCCAAAACACCACCATCGAACAGATGAAGATGTTTTTAACACGTATTGGTTTTAATTCCAAAGCGGTTGTGACAGGTGATATTACTCAGGTTGACTTACCTCGCGGTAGTAAATCAGGGTTACGTCATGCCATTGAAGTGCTTTCCGAAGTCGATGATTTAAGCTTCAATTTCTTCCACAGTGAAGACGTAGTTCGCCATCCAGTCGTTGCAAAAGTTGTCATGGCTTATGAGGCTTGGGAAGAACAAGACAATAAACGTCGCCAGCAGTTACGTGAAGAAAAAGAACAACAAAAGCAATTTGAAAAGCAGGAAAATCTATAAATGAGTGACATTATTCTCGATTTACAAATTGCGTGTGAAAACCCTAATGGCTTGCCTTCGGAAGCCGAGTTTCAGCGTTGGTTAGCGGCTGTTTTGCCTAAATTTCAAGCACTAAGTGAAGTCACTATTCGGGTAGTTGATGAGCAGGAAAGCCATCACTTAAATTTAACCTATCGCGGCAAAGACAAACCGACTAACGTGTTGTCATTCCCCTTTGAGGCTCCACCAGAAATTGAACTGCCTTTGCTTGGTGATTTAATTATTTGCCGCCAAGTCGTTGAGCAAGAAGCTATTGACCAACAAAAAACAGCAGAAGAGCACTGGGCTCATATGGTCGTTCATGGTTGCCTTCATCTTTTAGGCTATGATCATATTGAAGATGATGAAGCGGAAGAAATGGAAGGTTTAGAAACTGAAATTCTGGCTGAGTTGGGCTATGAAGACCCATATCTTGCAGAAAAAGAGTGACCTAACTATAATTTTTTGAGATATCTTTGTCAAAGAAAGCATTATTTTACAAAAAATTGACGGTTATTTTGCAGATAAACCGTCAATTTTGTGCTAAAAAAGAATGTAGTAAACTGTTTTTATTAACTAACCTAAGCTCCAAATACTTTGACTTGGGCTACTTTTGGTACCAA
>NZ_JAMPPE010000039.1:0-27021 GCF_028480905.1 Providencia sp. PROV156
AAGTATGACGAGTATTTTTTGAGGAAAAAAAAATTAACCGCCATGAGCGACGATAACTCTTCGAGTAGCGATAACCCTGGTCCTAAGAAAGGGTTCTTTGCACTGTTAAATCACCTATTCCATGGTGAACCTAAAAATCGTGATGATTTGGTCGAATTAATCCGCGACTCTGAACAGAACGATTTGATCGATCCTGACACCCGCGAAATGCTTGAAGGGGTAATGGATATTGCGGATCAGCGTGTGCGCGACATTATGATCCCGCGTTCCCAAATTGTTACCTTAAAACGTAACCAAACGCTTGATGAGTGCCTTGATGTCATTATTGACTCTGCTCACTCACGCTTCCCTGTTATTAGTGAAGATAAAGACCATATCGAAGGGTTATTAATGGCAAAAGATTTACTGCCATTTATGCGTACTGACGCTGAGCCTTTTAGTATCGATAAGGTATTACGCCAAGCGGTTGTTGTCCCTGAAAGTAAGCGAGTAGACAGACTACTCAAAGAATTCCGCTCTCAACGCTACCATATGGCTATCGTTATCGATGAGTTTGGTGGTGTTTCTGGTCTAGTGACCATTGAAGATATTTTAGAGCTCATCGTGGGCGAAATTGAAGACGAATACGACGACCAAGACGATGTTGATATTCGTCAACTTAGCCGCCATTCTTATTCTGTGCGCGCCCTTACGCAGATTGAAGATTTCAATGAAGCCTTTGGGACTCATTTTAGTGACGAAGAGGTTGATACGGTCGGTGGCCTCGTTATGCAAGCCTTCGGTCATCTACCTTCTCGTGGTGAAACCATCACAATTGACAACTATCAATTTAAAGTTGCGATGGCAGATAGTCGCCGGATCCTTCTGCTTCACGTGAAAATTCCAGACGACGCGCCAGTTCCAACTTTGGAAGAAGAACAGACTTAATGAACTCAACGTCTATTTATCAAAGTCAGCGGTTGCGGTTACTGCTGGCTTTAATTTTCGGAGCCAGTGGAACGCTGGCTTTTTCGCCTTTTGACATCTGGCCTGCCGCACTTCTTTCTATCCTTTTTCTCCAATTACTGACCTTGCAGCGCACAGCCAAGCAATCTTTTGCTATCGGTTTCGCTTGGGGATTTGGCTTATTCGGTAGTGGCGTTAACTGGGTTTACGTCAGTATCGCGGATTTTGGGGGGATGCCAGGGCCTGTTAACGTCTTTATTGTCATTCTTTTGGCAGCATACCTTTCCCTTTATACGGGGCTTTTTGGGGCATTGATGGCTAAATTTGCCCCACATGCCAATATTTGGCGTTTAGTATTTCTTGCTCCTGCCCTGTGGCAAGTCACTGAGTTTTTACGTGGTTGGGTTCTCACTGGTTTCCCATGGCTGCAATTTGGCTACAGCCAAATTGATGGCCCCATGAAATCGCTCGCTCCAATATTCGGCGTCGAAATGATCACATTGCTATTATTTAGCATTAGTGGTTTGTTAGTGCTCGCTATCCTACGTCGTAGCTTTATTGCATTAGCCACAGCGGTAGTTTTACTGTTTGCCCCATTAGTTGCCAAAAATATTCAGTGGTTTACCCCGCTTGAAGACAACAAAATGCAGGTGGCATTAGTTCAAGGTAATATCCCGCAATCAATGAAATGGGAAGCCAGTTTTTTACAGAAAACCAAAGATACCTATATGGAGTTATCTCGTCCTTATATTGGTAAAGCATCGCTAATTATCTGGCCTGAATCTGCCGTACCTTCTGTTGAACTGGATAACCAAGCATGGCTAAAATCCCTCGACCGGCTGTTAGCGGCTTCGAACACTCAATTAATCACAGGGATCGTTGATGCAAGGCCAATGGATGGGGAATATGAGTTCTTTAATACGATTATTGTATTAGGGGATAAAAACCCGTATCTCTACCCATCAAAAAACCGTTATAACAAACATCATTTAGTGCCATTTGGGGAGTTTGTTCCATTAGAAGATATCCTGCGCCCTATTGCACCGTTTTTTAACTTACCGATGTCTGGATTCAGCCGTGGTGATTACCAACAAGCCCAACTCGCTGTAGGGAATATTCACCTCACTGCCGCTATTTGTTATGAAATTATCTTAGGTACACAGGTCAGAGATAATTTTAAACCTGATAGCGACTACTTACTTACTGTTTCAAATGATGCGTGGTTTGGCCAATCTATCGGCCCATGGCAGCATTTCCAAATGGCACGTATGCGTTCGTTAGAATTGGGACGCCCATTATTACGTTCCACTAATAACGGAATAACTGCGGTGATCCGTGCGGATGGTTCAATACAAGATATGCTACCACAATTTAAAACAGCGACTCTTGCCACTGAAGTCACACCGACAACAGGGCTAACCCCTTACGCACGTTGGAGTAATCATCCAATGTGGGGAATCGCCATTATGTTTGGTATTCTTGGTTTTGCTATGAATAGACGTCAAAAGTAACGATGTTGACCCCACCTCGGTACCTGTAAATGAGGTGGGGAAATTAGCTAAGCAACCAATAACCCCTGTGTGTCCGCAATCTTCACCGTCACAATACAGCCTGAATTAAATTGTAAGAAATCATCTTCAATGCCATCAGAAAAAATAACGCCGTTATCTGGCATTAATGACTCAACAGCTAACGGGCTACTCGGCTCAATCGTGCCAAAAACCCATCTAGTTCCTGTCGTTTTACTTAAAAACGGCTCCCTAACACTAAATTGTAATTTACTTTCCCCCCAACCAAATCCTTTTGCCAATGGGTGAGTACTTACTCCCATAATGGCCTGTGCTCCCGCTAAAATAGATTGAAACCACCCCGTTGACCCAAGTCCTGTGGATATAATTATTCCAGAAGATGATTGAAACTCTTGTTCCCCACTCCAGTTCAATAAATAGCGTGCCGAAGTGTGGCTTTTCGGGCCAATGAATAAATCGTTTACCGCTAATAGTGATTGCCCATCATTGGTTGTAGCTTGTGCAAAAGTCACTATTTTTTGCTCTATTTTTCCTTTTAAGGTATTTATCACGACTTCCTGCAATTGGCCTATTTCAAAAGGAAGTAGTTGGCCATCCCACCTTTTAGGATCAGGGTTAATAGCAATAACTGGCTGTCCATTTAAGTATTTCAAGGTATTCGCCACTAAACCATCTTGGCCAATGACAACAACAATATCGTGTTTAGAAAATTGGTAACTAGGCAATAATTTTCGTTCCAATAATTGAAATCTACCCAATGATTTCAATACCGATTCGGCTTGTACTAATTGGCGCTGATATAAATCATGCTCATTTAAATAATCGCTGACTTCAACATGGTTATGCTCCAAGTAAAATTTGGCTTGAAGCCAGGTGTTAAAGCGTTCAATCAATTCCTGTAAACGCGTTTTACGCATGACTAATACAAATCGCACGTCATTATTCCTTTGCATTATTTACCTCCTTTTTTCATTAACTGGCTAAATAAATCAGGCGATATATTGAGCTCACCAATTTTTCCAGCATTTTGTGCCAATGATTCGAATGCCATCGCCATCAACTGCTCAGGTCCCATTTTAGCCAACGCTAACGCTTTTAAGTTTTCAACGGGTAATTGACTGTAAGCTTTCATTTTAGATTCAATGGAATAAGCATCTGCATCAGACTGTATACGCTGGTTTTCAACACTAAGCGCAACCAGCTCATTGCGTTTTGCCTCTGCACTTACTTGTGCAATTAACTCTTCTTGCTCTATTTCGGCTCGCTCTCGCAATATTTTTCGCTCATTATCAAGACGAGCCTCTTCAATTTGTTGTTCTTTGGCCTGAACAGATAAATCTGTTTCTAATTCAGCTTCTTTAATTGTTCGCTCTTGTTCTACAGAAAACTTACGTCTTGCATAAATGGCATCATCAGCCTCTTTCAGTATGGATTCTCTCGCTTGTGCTTCTAACGCTTTGAGCGTTTCAGGTAATGGTGCGATGGCAGAAATAGAAACATCCAAAATTTCAATTCCCAGTGACTCAATAACCGCCTGCTCTGCTAATTGCTGGTTCACCAAAATCACTAATGATTGGCTAATCAATAATGCATCTCGCAATGAAGTAGTTTGTATTTTGGCTTGAATCACTGTTTGAGCTGCTCGCACAACTCGGTCACTTAATTTAAGGGGATCTTCAGAAGAATAGCTTTTCCCATCCTTAGATAAATTAAAATTTAAGACGTCCGCGGTTTTTTCCGGCTGCTTTACCTGAAAAGAAATTTGCCCCTGTATACGTAAACTTTGGAAATCAGACGTTTGTAAATTAAAAATAAATGGGGCTTCTTGGGCATTTAATGGAAGTGCCGCAATGGATGTTTTATCGGAGTTATACCAAAAACTGAGCCCCTTACCTTGCTTACGCACTTTCCCATTCACCGATTGAATAACAAAAGTTGATGAGTCTGCTTTGAAATATTTAAAGTTAATCATAGTGGATTCCTCATTATTGTCTTTATGACCTTAATTAATTATTGTCTTATAGACACAAATAAGTCAAGCATTAAATGTCTTAATGACAATAACTATTTTTACCTGTATGATTTAACCCTAAACTTCATCTTTAGCGTTGAGTGGTAACAATATGAATGAAAAAGAGTTTCTTGCTAGTTATGACAGAAAAGATTATTTATCGCCTTTACTCACTGTCGACGCCGTTTTATTTACTTACCATGAAAACACGTTGAAAGTATTACTGGTTGAGCGAGCAAGTTTCCCTGAAAAAGGGAAATGGGGCTTACCGGGAGGATTTATTGATGAGCAAAATGATCAAACCTTAGAAGAGACTGTTTTACGTAAACTAAAAGAAAAAACAGGAGTTATTCCTCCTTATGTTGAGCAACTTTGTACGGAAGGAAACCACCAACGAGACCCTCGCGGCTGGTCTGTCACTGTTTGCTACACAGCTCTAATTGCTTACCAAGCCTGCGAAGCCCATATTGATACCGTGGATTCTGTAAAATGGGTTTCTATTGATGAAATTGAACAACTGACTCTTGCATTCGACCACCTCAAACTTTATCAACAAGCGAGAGAACGCCTAAAGCAAAAATCACTCTATTCGATAGTTCCAGGTTTTGCATTACCTGACGTTTTTACCTTAGCAGAGCTACAACATGTCCATGAAGTTTTGATTGGTAAGCCTTTACAAAATAAATCGTTTAGGCGCCGACTCGAACAAGCTGATTTGTTAATTGATACCGGAGAAAAACGCCACGAGCGTGGCCGACCCGCTAATTTGTATCGTTTAAAACCACAATCAGCGGACTACCGTTTTATTCGTAATTTAGAATTTTAATCATTGATATGCCTGATAAACAAATATTATCAGGCATTCCAATGAATGCTATTGGCAAATTGCAGGGGTAACAATATAGGTAAAAATGAGTTTGTTAGACTTATGATAATTATGCGTAATGCCTTCGGGAAACATTTCATGCAAAATATCCATACCTGCATTTTTACCGCAATAGTTGCGATTTAAAATCTCACGCATATTTTGCTGCCAGCTATCACCTTCCAATATATTGTCAGGGATCCCTTTGATCGTGTATTGGTAAAATAACATGCCATTTTTAGCAGTCACTTCCGTCAATAGTGTTACGTCATCAATCAGCATAGGCAATGATTCCGCCATGTCAGATAGAAAAATGCCCCGTAACATCGTTGGGTCATCATCTCCTTTTGCATTAAACGCATTGATTTTATCTTCTGTTGAATTAGCTTTTATTTCATCATAACGCTGTTCTATTTTTGAATTTTCTATTGTTCCTGATGGTTCTTTCGTTGTCGTTTTTTCTTCCACATCAGGGGAGCATCCCGTGATTAATACCGCGCCTAAAAATAATCCAACCACTTTTTTAAACATAGCCATCCCATTCACCTATTTTATTATTTATATAGCCGAATGAGTTTACCATAATGATAAATTAAACTTATAGGCAGAAAAGTCCCCTTTTTTAGGTCAAAGGGGATGGTGGAAAGTTAAAAGGATGCCAACCACATACGCATTTTTAGACCATAAGAGCTAGTCCAGCCCGATGTAAAGCTAACTAATTCACCGTTATCAATTACCATAAATGTGGGAGTTGCGCTGACCCCAACCGCATTGGAAAGCTGACCGCTGGTATCGTTAATCACAGGAAACGTTAATTCCTTGTTTTCCATTCCCTTGATTAAGCGAGATGTTTCACCTGAACGTATCGCGACCGAAATAATTGGCATACCTGATTGGCTTAACTCTGATACCGTTGGCGAAGTCAAATTACATACCCCACACCAAGTTGCCCAAAAATACACTAGAATCGGTTTTTCTTTACTTAACTCAGCTAATGAAACGCTCTCACCATTCACTAGAGTGTGCTGCTCCAATAATACGGGCGCAAGGGTTTGTGGTTTGCGCCATAAATCCATCACCGTAAAGGCAATAAATAAAATAATTGCCAAAACAATAATTTCTTTAGACCACTTTTTTATTTTATTCATATAGTTACTTACCTATTTGTTATCAAATAGTACAAATCAAAGATGTAAGAAACCAAAACATCCACTTAAAATGAATGCTTTAGCATTTAATTAAATATTTTTTTCCTATCCTCTAATTTTAGAGTTTGGATTGTTTAATCTTTATCCTCTAATTCTAGAGTTTGGATTATTTAATCTTTATCCTCTAATTTTAGAGTTTGGATTATTTAATCTTTATCCTCTAAATAATTCGCGTTGTGGCTAGGCGGCGAGTGAAACTAAGCCCTAGGAGCATACATAAGTATGTGACTAGGGTTAGTAAGCGAAGCCAACAACGCCACAGCGCGAAGTATGACGAGGATTATTTGAGCTTAGCGAGCTGCTCCTTCACTACCGCCTCAAACTGCTGTGCATCAATAGCACCTGGGATCATTTCATCACCCACCAATGTTGCTGGGGTACCATTCACACCCAATTTTTCTGCCAATATCATATTGGTACGAATACCATCGCGGCTCTTATCACTCGCTTTTAGCTTATCGTTGCCAGTGGCTTTGAGAGCATCTTTGATATTTGCATCTGATAGCATGCCCTGTTTTTGCATAAATTTATGGTGTAAAGCTTCAAATGCTTTCGGGTCTTCTTGCCACAGTGTCATGGTTAACTGAGCTGAATCCATTGATGTTTGGCCTTTAAATGGTAAATATTTGATTACCACTGCCACATCATTTGGATATTTTTTCACAATATCCATCAGTTGAGGGTCGAAACGCTTACAGAATGGGCAGTTAAAATCAGTAAAGTTAACTAAAACTAACTTGGCATCTTTTTTACCGATACGCGGGCTGGTTGGGTCATTGAATAAAGCATCGTGCTCCGCTTTTAACGTTTCTTTCATTTGGGCTTGTTGTTTTTCCCCTTGTTTGGCTTGCAGGGCAACGATAGCTTCTTCAAGAATTTCAGGGTTTTCAACCAAAGTATCACGCACTAATTTACGCACTTGTGCTTCTTGGTCTGCACTCAAAGGTGCCGCCTGTGCTACTGATCCAATCATTAGTGACGAAAATAAAACAGCTAAAATTGTTTTTTTCATTTTGTGGCTCCTTTGGCCTGATTCATAACGGATATTAGCGATTCACGATCAAGTATCGTTGAAAGTACTTCGCCTTCGGCCAAATTTGGGCCATAGATTTGATTAAATGGAACAGCGACCTGCCCACGTTTTTGTAAAAATGCAGTAATTTCAGGTGAAGGTTTCGTCCAATCACCCCGTAAAGCAACAACATCGGGTTCACTAAGCAGCTGTTGGATATCATCTCTTAGCAATACATTATATTTATTTGCCTTACAGGTTACGCACCATTCCGCGGTAACATCAATAAATACGCGTTTATTATCCGCTAGCGCATCATTAATTGCCTGTTCAGTTAGCGGTTGCCAATTCACCGTATCTTTAACGAGAGAACGGCTACCAGAGTGCTGTTCTTGCGTCATCCAAACAAATCCACCAGCAAAAACGGCAAATAATATAAATGGCAAGATAGCCGCCCTTACACCACGTTTTATCGCGATAAAGACCACTAATAACACTAAGAAAATGACAGCAATCGCGGTCGAAGTAGAGACACCAAAATGCGGAATTAATAAGCTAATTAGCCATAAGCTGGAAACTAGCATCATGACTCCAAGTATTGCACGCAATTTGAGCATCCACATACCCGGTTTTGGTAACAACCTCGCAATAGCAGGAAAAGCGGCAATTAATAGCCAAGGCAAACTCATTCCGACACCTAATGCCGTGAAGATCAACCACAACTCTTCCATTGGCGCTGCCAGTGCAAAGGCCACGGCTGTGCCCAAAAATGGTGCAGAACAAGGCGTTGCCAACAATGTCGCGAATACCCCTTGCCAGAAATGACCACTATTGCCATGACCACCTGCTGTCGCCAAGCGTGTATTAGCCTTACTACCAAGGTTGATTTCGAATAAACCAAATAAATTTGCAGTAAATAACGCCGTTACCACCACCATAAAGCCGATAAACCACGGGTTTTGGAACTGAATACCCCAGCCAACGGCTTGCTGACCGACCCGCAGTAAGGTCATCAGTAAGGCGAGTAACCAGAAGGAAACCAAAATCCCTGAAGAAGACAGTAAAAATTGGCGACGAATGGTTTTCTGCTCACCTTGCGGAACCATTAAGACTGAGCCCAGTTTCATGGCGAGCACAGGAAGAACGCATGGCATTAGATTAAGGATCAAACCACCTAAAAGTGCAAATAACACCACTTGCCATAAAGACGTACCGCTCACTTTTGACGCTATTGTGCCAGTAAATGTGCTAACTTGATGGCTAATTTGCTGGGAAATGTCACCATCAGAAACCACAAAAGAAATGGTTTTTCCGGTTAAATTAGGAGACTCGCCCCCCCAATCATCACCAACATCTATTGTTGCTGTTAAATGTTCTCCTGATGTTTCTATTACAGGTACGCCTAACGCCGCCCCTTCAACCACATCAGTGAAAATGTTCGGTTGTTCCCACGAGTTCCCTGTATTTTTTTGTAATTCAATGATTAGCTTATCATTAGCAAAACCAACTTTGGCTTGCTCAACTAAACCACTTGATGGTGGAACTGCACCTTTGGCTTGGTTAAATGCCCAAGTAAAGTCAGCAGGAACAGGTTCTGTTAAATCGAGCTCAAATGGGTAATCGGTTAAAATACAAACATTACTACATGTTGATAATGTTAACGTTCCTGCCAGTTTGTCCAACTTCTCATTACTTGTTACTGTTATAGGGAAAATCACATCGCCCATATAACCTTGAGTTGAAACACCAGCAACATCAAAGCGCCCTGGTGTTGGCCATTGCCAATCTGTTGATTCAACAGGTGACGACCAGACAATTTCAGGCGCTACTCCGCCTTCGCCTGGTGAGCGCCAATAGGTTTTCCACCCCTCATCAAGTTGCACATCAAGCAAAACTTCAATTTTGCCATTTTCTTGTGCGGAACTTAATAACCTGACCTGCGCATGCCGTGGAGTGTTGTCATTCATCCACCCCGTATTCGCAGGTTGCAACCACCCCGTATCCGCAGCATATAAACTGCTCGAAAATAGTGCAAAAAATATAAAAAATGAATTAATTAAAAAACGCATTGTTTCCTCCAGAATAAATTACACAAACGAGTCCCTATTCGTTGTGTGTTAATTCCGAAGATTACAAAATTGTAAGTGTCTTCTGACTCTTGGAGGGGCATGCTTCTCTTCATTATTTGCTCTAGATATAAATAGATTAGTACAAAATAAAGTTAGCGCAGCCAAAGTAAGGAACATAAAGAAGAATGGTTCAAGCACAGCAGGTAACAAAGTCATTAATGACTTGGCGCTCAGTTCACAACTAGAAAGATGTGTACTACTGCCATCACCTTGTTTTACTTGTGATTGTTCGATATAGGAAAGGTTAGCTCCAGTATTAATTTGCACTTGAGCTAAGACATCTGGCACAAAAAAATTGGCGAGCAGACGCTCTCCGACGGCGCGTTGATTCATACAAATCAATACCATCAGACAGGCGAATATCACTAATCCTTTACCTAATTTTAAATGCCTGTTCATGCGCACCTTGGTATAACTTCCTGAAATAATACTAATTATGCGACTTTGATAACCATAACGATAAAAACCAGTCTTTGATTAATACCGTTACACCGTCTATAAGTTAAATAGAGGTTACATCTTACACAGCAAAATATTCCGTACAAGTGTCATCAGCTAACTTTACAAATATTATTCTCTTCCCAATGAACAAAAATGCAGTTCCATCAAAACTAGGCACGTAAATTGCTTTATCCAATATATGACATGAAACGAAGATAGATTGCACCTTAACAGTGCGTGACTATCAGTTTAGGACAATATTAAGTGGCAAATCACCATGTTAGTGCGGTAATTCAAAAATTACCCAAATAATATGCGAGACAGCTCCCGAAATTGAAACAATTTGTTTTCATTAATTAACAAATTTAATTACTTTTTAACAACAATAAAACATATAGCGGATAATCGCGGTATTGTCTAAATCTGCGAAACATTTGCAAACACAACACTACAAAACCACAGTAATTCAGGTGTTATCTCGTGATGACCCCTTAAAATTACAACGGGTTTACACCGATGTTCTAAAGGAGTTGTAATTATGCGTATAAGTAAACTTGTATTATCGATGATGATTTTAGGTGCAACCTGCGCAGTCCAAGCAGAAGAATTAAACGGCACTCTGAAAAAAATCAAAGACAACGGTGTAATAGTTGTTGGTCATCGTGAATCATCCGTACCGTTCTCTTACTATGATAATAGCCAGAAAGTGGTTGGTTACTCGCAGGATTATTCAAATGCCATTGTTGATGCAGTGAAGAAAAAATTAAACATGCCTGATCTGCAAGTCAAACTCATTCCCATTACATCACAAAACCGTATTCCACTCCTGCAAAATGGCACATTTGATTTTGAATGTGGTTCAACAACCAATAACGTAGAAAGACAAAAACAAGCAGCTTTCTCTAACACTATCTTTGTGGTCGGGACACGCTTACTCACCAAAGGTGATTCCGGTGTAAAAGACTTTGCTGACTTAGCCGGTAAAAATGTTGTCGTGACCTCAGGTACGACTTCTGAAATTCTGTTGAATCAGTTGAATGATGAAAAAAATATGAAAATGCGCATTATCAGCGCGAAAGACCATGGTGACTCATTCCGTACCTTGGAGTCAGGCCGTGCTGTCGCCTTTATGATGGATGATGCATTGTTAGCGGGTGAGCGAGCAAAAGCGAAAAAACCGGATATCTGGGAAATCGTTGGCAAACCGCAAACTGAAGAAGCTTATGGCTGTATGTTGCGTAAAGATGATCCTCAATTTAAAGCACTTATCGACGAAACCATTGCGAATGCACAGACCTCGGGGGTCGCAGAGAAATCCTTTGACCGCTGGTTCAATCAGCCTATTCCACCAAAAAATCTGAACCTGAAATTTACTTTGTCCGATGAAATGAAAGCCTTATTTAAAGAACCAAATGACAAAGCATTAAACTAATAAAAAGACAAACAGGGTATTACTGAAGTAAGAATTGCAAGGCGGTCGTTCCCCGCCTTGCATCCTCTCTTACGACAGTATTCGGGAATTACATTGCCCACAGGAAGTCAATATCATGTCTATTAACTGGAATTGGGGGATTTTCCTTCAGGAAGCCCCATTTGGGAATACCACCTACTTAGGGTGGTTAATATCTGGCCTCGAAGTCACCGTAACACTTTCTATTTGCGCTTGGATTATTGCATTTCTAGTCGGTTCATTTTTCGGTATTTTACGTACCGTACCTAACCGTTTCTTAGCTTTTTTAGGTACCGCATATGTAGAATTATTCCGTAACGTGCCGCTTATTGTACAATTTTTTACTTGGTATTTAGTTATTCCAGAACTTCTCCCGCGTTCAATCGGGGATTGGTTTAAAATGGATTTAGATCCTAACTACCAATTCTTTATTTCATCAATGCTTTGCCTTGGATTATTCACCGCAGCACGGATGACTGAGCAAGTGCGCGCAGCCATTCAGTCACTACCTAGAGGGCAAAAAAGTGCCGCACTCGCAATGGGGCTGACTTTGCCACAAACCTATCGCTACGTTCTATTACCCAATGCCTATCGGGTTATTTTGCCACCAATGACGTCAGAAATGTTGAACTTGGTTAAAAACTCAGCCATTGCGTCAACCATTGGCTTAGTCGATATGGCAGCACAAGCCGGAAAACTACTGGACTATTCTGCTCACGCGTGGGAATCCTTTACCGCAATTACGTTAGCTTATGTCGGTATTAACGTCATTATCATGATTCTGATGACGTTATTAGAGCGCAAAGTTCGCTTACCTGGCACTCTTGGAGGGCGGTAAAATGATGTATGAATTTGACTGGAGCTCAATTGCTCCGAGTATGCCCTTTTTAATCGATGGCTTTATTGTCACAGCAAAAATCACACTAACCGCGATAGTGGTCGGAATTTTGTGGGGTACCGTCCTTGCCGTGATGCGGTTATCCACATTCAAACCAATTAGCTGGTTTGCGGCCTTGTATGTGAATACATTCCGTTCTATTCCGTTGGTTATGGTTTTACTGTGGTTTTACTTAATCGTACCTAGCTTATTACAAAATGTTCTAGGCTTATCACCAAAAAATGATATTCGTTTAATTTCTGCAATGATAGCCTTCTCTCTTTTTGAAGCGGCCTATTACTCTGAGATTATTCGTGCTGGTATTCAAAGTATTTCACGAGGACAAGCCTCTGCGGCGTTAGCTTTGGGAATGACAAATATGCAAACTATGCGGCTCGTGGTGTTACCGCAAGCCTTTAAAGCCATGGTGCCATTGTTGTTAACTCAAGGGATTGTGCTGTTCCAAGACTCATCCCTCGTGTATGTGCTCAGTTTGACAGACTTTTTCCGTACCGCCACCAATATTGGTGAGCGTGATGGGACACAAGTAGAGATGGTACTGTTTGCGGGTCTGGTGTACTTTATTGTCAGTTTTGGCGCTTCTATGTTAGTGAATTATCTTAAGAAAAGGACTGTTTCATGATAACCCTGAAAAATGTATCCAAATGGTATGGCCAATTTCAGGTGCTTACAGACTGCACAACTGAAGTTAAAAAAGGTGAGGTTGTGGTTGTGTGCGGGCCATCTGGTTCTGGTAAATCCACATTAATAAAAACAGTGAATGGTTTAGAGCCGATTCAACAGGGTGAGATTTTTGTGAATGATATTCAAGTTAATAACAAAAAAACTGACCTTGCAAAACTTCGCTCTAAAGTTGGGATGGTATTCCAACACTTCGAGCTATTTCCTCATTTGTCGATTATTGAAAATTTGACATTAGCGCAAGTTAAGGTATTAAACCGCGATAAAAAAGAAGCGGAAGCAAAAGGTTTGAAATTATTGGAACGCGTAGGTTTATCCAGCCATGCCAATAAATTTCCAGCTCAGCTTTCAGGTGGGCAACAACAGCGTGTCGCTATCGCTCGAGCACTGTGTATGGATCCTATCGCTATGCTATTTGATGAACCTACTTCAGCGCTAGACCCAGAAATGATCAACGAAGTGCTTGATGTTATGGTTGAATTAGCCAATGAAGGCATGACCATGATGGTGGTTACCCATGAAATGGGATTCGCCAAAAAAGTGGCTAATCGTGTTATTTTTATGGATGAAGGCAAGATAGTTGAAGACAGTAAAAAAGAAGATTTTTTTGCTAACCCACAATCCGACCGTGCAAAAGATTTTCTCGCAAAAATCCTCCATTAATATTCAAGAGGGAGCTCATTAGCTCCCTCGTCTTATCACTGCGCTATTAGCAAATAAATCAACAGCAACAACCTGAATTCGAAATAGATCAATAAACCACTACCATTTAACAAACTTTTTAGTTAAGTTGTTTGGTTATCAGCGTAAAATATCCTGATCCGTTCCCCGAAAAGCAATATCCAGCCTCCCTCGTAGGTTCAGCTAATCAACTATTGTTGTTTTCGGTGTAGATCCGCTATGCTATGCGATCTCAATTAAGAAAGACATTCACGCTACAGATGTAGCATTTATTCACCATAGGATTATCGGTGCCATGCAAGAACAATATCGTCCAGAAGATATAGAGCCTAAAGTACAGCGTCACTGGGATGAAAAAGCAACTTTCAAAGTGACTGAAGACAACAGCAAAGAAAAATACTACTGCCTGTCCATGCTACCTTACCCTTCTGGTCGACTACACATGGGCCACGTACGTAACTACACCATGGGTGACGTTATCTCTCGTTACCAACGTTTGTTGGGGAAAAACGTTCTCCAACCAATTGGTTGGGATGCGTTTGGTCTGCCTGCTGAAGGTGCTGCGGTTAAAAATAATACTGCTCCTGCGCCTTGGACTTATGCCAATATCGATTACATGAAAAACCAGCTGAAAATGCTCGGTTTCGGTTACGATTGGGATCGCGAAGTCACGACTTGTACCCCTGAATATTACCGTTGGGAACAATGGTTCTTCACTAAATTGTATGAAAAAGGTTTAGTGTACAAAAAAACCTCTGCGGTTAACTGGTGCCCACATGACTTAACTGTTTTGGCGAATGAACAAGTGGTTGATGGCTGCTGCTGGCGTTGTGACACCCCTGTTGAGCGCAAAGAAATCCCACAGTGGTTTATTAAAATTACCGACTACGCAGAAGAGCTGCTCAACGACCTTGACAAATTAGATGACTGGCCAGAGCAAGTCAAAACCATGCAGCGCAACTGGATCGGCCGTTCCGAAGGGACTGAGATCACGTTCAATGTTGCAGACCGTGATGAGACCTTAACAGTCTATACCACTCGCCCTGATACTTTTATGGGGGCAACTTATGTGGCTGTTGCAGCAGGTCACCCTCTGGCTAAAGAAGCCGCGACAAATAACCCTGAATTAGCCCAATTTATTGATGAGTGCCGTAATACCAAAACTGCGGAAGCAGATATGGCAACCATGGATAAAAAAGGTATGGCAACCGGTTTATTCGTTATTCATCCATTAACCCAAGAAAAGTTGCCAATTTGGGTCGCTAACTTTGTCTTAATGGAATACGGTACTGGTGCTGTTATGGCCGTTCCTGCCCATGACCAACGTGACTGGGAATTCGCTCACAAATATAACTTACCCATCAAAGCAGTTATTGCCGATGCTGATGGCAATGAGCCTGATTTATCCCAAGAAGCGATGACCGAAAAAAATGCACTGATTAACTCAGGTGAATTCAGTGGGTTAGACCACCAAGCTGGCTTCAATGCCATTTCAGACAAACTTGTCGCGCTAGGTGCAGGTCAACGTAAAGTAAACTACCGCTTACGTGACTGGGGTGTTTCACGTCAACGTTACTGGGGGGCACCAATCCCAATGGCAACATTGGAAGATGGTACTGTCGTTCCTGTTCCTGAAGACCAGTTACCTGTCATTTTGCCAGAAGATGTCGTGATGAACGGCATTACCAGCCCAATTAAAGCTGACCCTGAGTGGGCAAAAATGACCATTAACGGTCAACCTGCATTACGTGAAACCGATACCTTCGATACCTTTATGGAATCTTCTTGGTACTATGCACGTTATACCTGCCCGCAATATGACGACGGCATGTTAGACCCCGAGGCAGCAAACTACTGGTTACCGGTTGACCAATATATTGGTGGTATCGAACATGCCATCATGCACTTAATGTATTTCCGCTTCTTCCATAAGTTGATGCGTGATGCAGGGTTAGTCAACTCAGATGAACCAGCAAAACGCTTACTGTGCCAAGGCATGGTGCTTGCTGATGCATTCTATTATACGGGCAGCGATGGTCAGCGTGTTTGGGTTTCCCCAGCAGACGCCATTGTTGAACGTGACGACAAAAACCGTATTATTAAAGCCGTAGATAATGAAGGCCATGAACTGGTGTATACCGGTATGAGCAAAATGTCTAAGTCGAAAAACAACGGTATTGACCCACAATTAATGGTCGAAAAATACGGTGCGGATACCGTTCGCCTATTTATGATGTTTGCTGCACCACCAGAGTTAACCCTTGAGTGGCAAGAATCCAGCGTTGAAGGTGCTAACCGCTTCGTTCGTCGCGTTTGGCGTTTAGTACACGAGCACTCACAAAAAGGTGCAACTTCACCTTTAGATATCAGCACATTAACACCTGAACAAAAAGACTTACGTCGTGATCTGCACAAAACAATCGCGAAAGTCTCTGATGATTTCAGCCGTCGTTATGCATTCAACACTGCTATTGCTGCTATCATGGAATTCATGAACAAATTAGTTCGTGCACCACAAGAAACGGAACAAGACCGTGCATTAGTCCAAGAGTCTCTTGAGGCTATCACGCTGATGTTATCACCAATCATTCCACACGCTTGCTTTGAAATGTGGAAAGCGCTCGGTCACCAAACAGACATCGATTTCGCACAATGGCCTGTTGCTGATGAAAAAGCCATGATTGACGATACCAAACTGGTTGTCGTTCAAGTTAATGGTAAGGTTCGTGGTCGTATCACCGTTCCGGCTGATGCAAACCAAGAATTTGTCCTAGATATGGCAAAAAATGAACCGAGCGTAGCGAAATACCTTGAAGGTGTTGGCATCCGCAAAGTAATCTATGTCCCAGGCAAATTGCTAAACCTTGTTGTAGGTTAATATTAGGTTGTTGGCTGATAAGGAGGCCAGGTGCGTTATCTGATAACTTTATTTTTGAGCCTGGCGGTGCTAGTCACCGCAGGTTGCGGCTTTCGTCTTCAAGGAACAACTCAAATTCCTGAGGAACTGAGAACTTTGCAGCTAAGTTCAAGTGATCCATATGGCTACCTTACAAGGGCGCTTAGGGAACAACTGCGGCTCAATAATGTGACCATTCTCGAAACTGGAAGAGCCGGTGTTCCCATTTTGAA
This sequence comes from Providencia sp. PROV156, assembly GCF_028480905.1. NCBI lineage: Bacteria > Pseudomonadati > Pseudomonadota > Gammaproteobacteria > Enterobacterales > Morganellaceae > Providencia > Providencia sp. PROV156. Next base: position 16,980 of record NZ_JAMPPE010000039.1, read on the forward strand.
AGTTCTGAGTTCTAATGAGAACACTGAAACTGTGTCCGTTTATCAAGATGGTAAAGCGGCAGAGAAACAATTAACACTGGTAATGAATGTGCAAGTGTTAATGCCTGATGGTGCTATCTATCCTTTACAAAGCCGTGTTGAACGCACTTTCTTCGACAACCCTTTAGAAGCACTGGCGAAAGATGCTGAAAAAGAAATTGTAAGGCAAGAAATGCAAGAACAAGCTGCACGCAATATCGTGCGTAAATTATTGCTTGTTCATTCAGCAGAACTTGAAAAAGCAAAAAACCAAGCGGCTGATACGAATACTCAACCATAATGACACGTATCTACCCTGAACAGCTGGCCTCTTCGTTACAAGAGTCTCTAAGAGGCCGCTATTTAATTTGGGGCAATGAGCCCCTTCTTCTTCAAGAAAGCCAAGATGCCATCCGCAAAGCGGCACAAGAGCAAGGCTTTGAAGAGCATCTTTCGTTTTCTCTAGAGCAAAATACTGATTGGGATGAGATTTTTAGCCTCTGCCAAGCTCTCAGCCTATTTGCTAGCCGTCAAACTCTCACGCTGTTGTTACCTGAAAATGGCCCTAATGCCGCCATGGCTGAAAAGCTGAACCAACTGGCGCAATTACTGCATTCAGATCTCCTTCTTGTGTTACGTGGTCATAAGCTCACTAAAGCACAAGAAAACAGTGCTTGGTTTAAAGCAATTAGCCAAGATGCTATTTATATCAGCTGCCTAACGCCTGAATATCAGCGGTTACCACAATGGGTTTCTAAACGCGCCTACAGTATGCGGCTTTCGTTAGAAACCGAAGCTAACCAGCTACTTTGTTACTGTTATGAAGGGAATTTACTTGGTTTGGCGCAAGCACTTGAGCGGCTGTCTCTTCTTTATCCAGATGGTAAACTCACCTATCCTCGGGTTGAGAGTGCCGTTAATGACTCTGCGCATTTTACTCCCTACCATTGGGTTGATGCCCTATTGGCGGGTAAATCCCGCCGTTCATGGCATATTTTAGAGCAATTGCAGCAAGAAGATATTGAGCCTGTTATTTTATTGCGATCAATCCAACGCGATCTAATGTTGCTTATTACATTAAAACGCCAGTCTGCAACAACCGCGTTAAAGACATTATTTGATCAACACAAAGTGTGGCAAAACCGCCGAGGTGTGCTCACGGAAGCCTTACAACGTTTAACATTGCATCAATTACAATCTGCATTAATGTTATTAACGCAAGCAGAAATCAATATTAAACAAGATTTTAGCCATTCTCCATGGCCTGACCTGCAGTCACTGTCTATGCTATTATGTGGTAAAGCATTTGCAGAGAATTTTATTCATGAGTAATTCATTTTCAAAACAACATAACTTGCTCGCATTATTCGGTGGGACGTTCGACCCCATTCACTTTGGCCATTTACGTCCAGTGCAAGCGCTTGCTCAACAAGTTGGGCTCGAAAAAGTTATCTTGTTACCTAACCACGTTCCCCCCCATCGCCCACAACCAGAAGCGACGCCATCACAACGTTTAGAAATGGTGAAACTCGCAATTAAAAATGCGCCTTTATTTGCTATCGATACACGTGAATTAGAGAAAAGTAGCCCTTCTTACACGATAGAAACACTGGTTGAATTACGCCAAGAAATTGGGCCAGAAAAACCTCTGGCGTTTATTATTGGTCAAGATTCCTTATTGTCGATTAATAAATGGCACGGCTGGGAGCGGATACTTGATAACTGCCATTTATTGGTTTGTTCCCGACCGGGATATGCCACACAGTTTGCCGATCCTAAAATGCAAAACTGGCTGTTAGAACATCAAACAACAGACCCTATTGCCTTAAACCAAGTGGCGAATGGGTATATTTTTATTGGAGATACTCCACTGGTAAATATCTCAGCAACAGAGATCCGCGAAAAATTAAATTCAGGCGACTCTTGTCACGATTTAATTCCAGATGCAGTTCTGCAATATATTCATCAACATCACCTTTATCAGCAATAAGGGAGCTCCCTTATTGAACAACTATTCGGATATGGCTCAAAAATGACTTGCTCTATTAAATAGTTGTCTGGGTATTGAATAAGCAATTGTTTCATCATCTCTAACGGCCTGTTTAACGGTAAATTCCCCGCTAAATAGTCGTTAATCAGCCATAATAAGCGTTTTTTCTCATCCTTCGTGGCTTTGTGTTTGAAATAACCTTGCATATGGCTCAGCGCATTAACTTCCGTATTTCTTGCTGGCACTGTCGCCAATATTTCCATTAAACAAGCTTTATATTGATTAAAAAAACACACAAGGTCGGTACTGCTTTTAATACTCGCCACTAAACGCCCTGTATACTGATAGCCAACAGGGGAATGCGCCATAATGAGATATTTGTGGCAGCTATGAAATTGAATAATGTTGTGATGTGTTAATTCGTTGTATAAGCCATCTAACCTTTGTAACGTATACAATTTCGTCAAAAAGCAGTCCCAGAACGTTGTATCTTGTAGTTTATCACTGGTTAATATTGGAATGTTAGCAGGGAATAGCCCCTGTAATTCAGGGAGTTTCTGCCCAAAGCAAATAATACCATTAACTTTGTTTTGCCTGTCCTCCTGGGAAAAATCCGTGATAAATTCAACCATGGAACTCACTTGTCGATGAATATTAACAGGAAGATGGTTAATCCCTTCAAATATAAAAACTTTTGGCTTAATTATTTGCATAATACCTATCTCATCCTAAAATGTTTTTCAGGAGTACAGTTTCTAGAGTTATTTTGTAAAGTTAACACAAACTTCTTGCTCAAATGTACGGATATCCCTATAAATTTCACTCCACAATGAATAAAAAATAATTTAGCCGATTTTTCTTAAAATCTAGGGTAAAATAACAAGGCTGTTAATGTGTTTGATTCGTTATCAGCTATTATTTTATCTACAAACTACAAACAGTGTTTAACGTGATATTCTGTTTATTTGAATAAAAGGTGAACCTTTTGCAAGGAACTGAACTCCAACAATTTATTATCGATCAGCTTGATGATGCTAAAGCAGAAGATATCATTACTATCGATGTTCAAGGGAAATCAAGTATTACCGATCAGATGATCATCTGTACAGGGACATCAAGCCGCCATTTGATGTCAGTCGCTGACAGATTAATCGAAGCTTGCCGCAAAAATGGTTTAATGCCATTGGGTGTTGAAGGGCAAGGCATTTCTGATTGGATTGTCGTCGACCTTGGCGATGCCATTGTTCATATTATGCAAGAAGAAAGTCGTCGTATGTATGAATTAGAAAAGCTTTGGAGCTGAGTTTGAAATTACAGCTCATCGCCGTTGGAACAAAAATGCCGGACTGGGTCCAGACCGGCTTTATGGATTACCTCCACCGTTTTCCTAAAGATATGCCATTTGAATTAACGGAAATTCCAGCAGGAAAACGCGGGAAAAATGCAGATATAAAGCGCATTCTAGAAAAAGAAGGCGAATTAATGCTCGCAGCTGTAGGTAAAGGAAATCGCATCGTCACTTTGGATATTCCAGGGGATCGTTGGGATACCCCAAAACTTGCCGTACAGCTCGATAAATGGAAACAAGATGGTCGTAATGTTAGTTTATTAATCGGTGGTCCCGAGGGTCTTTCACCCGCTTGCAAAGCAGCCGCGGAGCAAAGCTGGTCGCTTTCACCACTTACGCTGCCCCATCCACTGGTTCGTGTCCTTGTTGCTGAAAGTCTTTATCGCGCATGGAGTATTACGACTAACCACCCTTATCACAGGGAATAGTCAGGTTTAAATATGTTCAAAATGGCAATGGGATGAAAACACAACGCACCCCTTTTCGCGACCATACCGCTGAATCAGTTTTGTTTATCCGCCGAGCGCTTATCGCCTTCGGTGTGATTGTCATTTTAACGTCTATTCTTGTGACGAATTTGTATCACTTACAAATTGTCCGTCATGAAGATTACCAAACGCGGTCAAACGATAACAGAATCAAATTGGTGCCTATTGCACCAAGCCGTGGGATTATTTATGACCGTCGAGGAACCCAACTCGCACTTAATAGCACGTTTTACCAGTTAGAAATCGTGCCCGAAAAAGTCAGTAATCTACAAGAAACCTTAGATAATCTTCGTAGTGTGGTCGATTTAACTGACGAAGACATCACTAATTTTGAAAAAGAGCGTAAGCGCTCACGTCGGTTTACCTCTATTGCACTAAAAACACAGCTTAACGAAGTCCAAGTCGCTCGTTTTGCTGTTAACCAGTACCGTTTTCCTGGTTTAGAGGTCAAAAGCTACCAACGTCGTTCTTACCCATACGGTTCTGCACTAACCCATGTGATTGGCTATGTGGCAAAAATTAATGACAAAGATGTTGAACGTCTTGATAAAGAAGGTTTATTACCCAATTATGCCGCTAGCCACGATATCGGTAAATTAGGTATTGAACGTTATTATGAAGACATCTTACACGGCAAAACAGGTTATGAAGAAGTTGAAGTGAATAGCCGTGGTCGTGTTATTCGCCAACTTCATGAACAACCACCGCAAGCTGGTCGGGATATCTACCTTACCATTGATCTCGAATTACAGATTTATATCGAAAAACTGTTAACCACTAGCCGTGCTGCCGTTGTGGTCACTGACCCACGTAATGGCGAAATTTTGGCTCTGGTGTCTAATCCAAGTTATGACTCTAACTTGTTTGTTAACGGTATCTCAAATAAAGATTATCAAGCGTTATTAAATAACCCTGATAGGCCGTTGATTAACCGGACAACTCAAGGGCTTTACCCCCCTGCATCAACAGTAAAACCCTTTATTTCTGTCGCCGCATTGAGTGAAAAAGTAATCACGCCAAATACGACTATTTTTGATCCTGGTTGGTGGCAATTACCGGGTTCAGAAAAACGCTACCGCGACTGGAAGCGTTGGGGACACGGTAAACTTAACGTATCGAAATCCATTATTGAATCTGCGGATACCTTCTTCTACCAAGTCGCTTATGATATGGGAATTGATCGTATTTCTGAATGGATGAGCCGTTTTGGTTTTGGCGATTATACGGGTATTGACCTGGCTGAAGAGCGTTCTGGCATCATGCCAACCCGTGAATGGAAACAAAAACGCTATAAAAAACCTTGGTATCAAGGTGATACGATCCCTGTTGGGATAGGACAAGGCTATTGGACAGCAACTCCAATTCAAATGTCAAAAGCATTGATGACATTAATAAATGATGGTCAAGTTAAGACCCCTCATTTACTCTACGGCACAAAGTTGGGTAATGCCATGGTGCCTTATGAAGACAAAGAAACCAAACAAATCGGCGATATTAACTCAGGTTTTTGGGAACTAGCTAAGCATGGAATGTACGGTGTAGCCAATGCACCAAATGGTACTGGCCGCCGCAGTTTCATTGGTACACCATATAAAGCTGCAGCAAAATCCGGTACCGCACAAGTCTTCAGCTATGAAACCTATAACGCCAGTAAGCTGGCAGAGCACTTGCGCGACCACAAATTAATGATTGCTTATGCTCCGTATGATAAACCCACTATTGCCGTTGCGATTATTTTAGAAAATGGGGGCGTAGGCCCAGCAGTCGGTGATATTGTGCGGCAAATATTTGACCACGTTCTTCTTGGTGATAACCGAACCGAAGTCGCAGTGTCAGCAACCAATGCAGGAGAAGATCGCTGATGCGCAATTCCATGAATAACAATGAGCTATAAAGAATATGACAGACGATAAGAAAAAAATTTCGTTATCCACACGTCTGCATATAGATGTGCCTATGCTGCTAATTATTATCGCGTTGCTTGCATACAGCGCATTTATTATGTGGAGTGCTAGCGGCCAAGATCCTGAAATGATGGAGCGTAAATTAGGGCAGATAGCGACAGGCTTCGTCGTCATGATAGTGATGGCGCAGATCCCCCCTAGAATGTATGAAAACTGGGCACCTCACCTGTTTATCTTCTGCGTTATTTTACTGGTTTTTGTTGATGTCTTTGGGCAGATAAGTAAAGGGGCTCAGCGTTGGCTAGACTTAGGGTTCATTCGGTTCCAACCCTCTGAAATTGCAAAAATTGCTGTCCCTTTAATGGTCGCTCGTTTTATGAACCGAGACCTGTGCCCTCCTTCATTCAAAAATACCGTAATTGCACTAGTATTGATTTTTGTACCCACATTATTGGTGGCGGCGCAACCAGACCTTGGTACTTCAATTTTAGTTGCAGCTTCAGGCTTGTTCGTTTTGTTCCTTGCAGGAATGAGTTGGCGGCTTATTACTGTTGCAGCGATTGCGCTCGCGGCCTTCATTCCCCTGCTGTGGTTCTTTTTAATGCATGGCTACCAAAGAGCCCGTGTCATGATGTTATTAGACCCAGAAACTGATCCATTAGGGGCTGGTTACCATATTATCCAGTCAAAAATTGCAATTGGTTCTGGTGGGTTAATGGGGAAAGGTTGGCTACATGGCACGCAATCACAGCTTGAATTTTTGCCAGAAAGACATACCGACTTTATTTTTGCTGTGTTAGCAGAGGAACTTGGCTTAGTTGGGGTGCTCATTTTACTTGGCCTATACCTTTTACTGATTATTCGCGGGCTTTATATTGCTGCTAGCGCACAAAACACCTTTGGTCGAGTTATGGTTGGCGGCTTGATCTTAATCCTTTTTGTCTATGTATTTGTGAATATCGGTATGGTCAGTGGTATATTACCTGTGGTTGGTGTCCCCCTCCCTTTAGTGAGTTATGGGGGCTCCGCATTGATTGTTTTAATGGCTGGATTCGGTATTATCATGTCGATACATACACACCGAAAATTCCTTTCTAAAAGTTTATAAAATGAGGCTTAGTATGCGTTTACAATGGATAATGCTTGGTGTCACAGCCGCGCTACTCAGTGGCTGTGTAACAGATGAAGTTAAACAACCAGCCCAAGTGCCAACCAATGTACCCACTCAAGATGTATTAGGTGCAGAGCCTCATTATGAGCCGTATCATCCAACTGCAAATAGTGATTACTCACGTAATGGTCAACAATACCAAATCGTACGTGACCCATCACAATTTAGCCAAGTGGGTTATGCATCCATTTATGGTGCTGAGTCTGCAGGTAATATGACTGCGATTGGGGAACGCGTTAACCCAGTGGAATTAACAGCGGCTCACCCAACTTTGCCAATCCCAAGTTATGTACGTATCACCAATATGATGAATGGCCGCATGATGGTTGTTCGTGTTAATGACCGCGGGCCTTATGTTCCAGGTAAAAGTATTGCCGTTTCAAGAGCTACCGCTGACCGCCTGAATTTAATGCCTACGACAAAAATTAAAATTGATGCCATTCAAGTTGCCCAAGATGGCTCCTTATCAGGGACAGGAACAGTAGGTTCTAACTTTGTGAAACAGAGCTATGCTTTACCGGGACGCCCACAATTAGGTTCTGGCCCAATGGGCACCCCTGTGATGGAAAACTTGCCAACTCCGGAAAATACATTGCCAGTTCAGCAGCCCAAAGAACCGATGCAGCCTACTATGCCAGACATGAACCTGCAAACACCAACACCGCCACCTGCAGCCGTTGTAGCTGAAGAACCGGTTCCAGAGCGTGGTTTTCTTGTTCAAGCTGGTGCCATTAGTAGCCAAGCCAACGCGCAAAATATGCTGAATGAGTTGAAAACACAATTTAATGTTCCAGGCCGTCTACAACCCTATAATGGTATTTACCGAGTACAGCTAGGGCCATTTAGTACAAGGCAACAAGCTGTTGAGGTTCAAGGCCGTTTACAGTCTGAAAAAAACCAATCGTCAATGGTCGTTGCGCCATAGAGCTATGTAACTTTAGGTTGCTCAATCATATTTTGGGCAACCTAAATACAGGCAATATTCAACTGACAAAAAAAATCATTGGTACAGCGCAAAAGTCACTTTTTCCTTATCCCGTTCTTTTGCTAAACTGCGCCTCCTTGTGTTAACCGAATTTCGGATGTAATGGTAAAACCATGAATAATGTCGCTCCATCACGCATCGTGCGTCATACTGTGCTGGGTTCCGCACTCCTTCTTATGACTGCTAACATTGCGAACGCTAATGAAACCTTCCCAAATACATCAATTCCTGCAGCACCCGCTATTGATGCAGAAGCTTATATCTTAATTGATTATAATTCAGGCAAAGTTCTCGCTGAAAGTAATGCTGACCAACGCCGTGATCCGGCGAGTTTGACAAAAATGATGACCAGCTATGTTATCGGTCAGGCAATTAAGTCAGGCAAAATTGGTGAAAATGATATTGTCACGGTTGGAAATGATGCGTGGGCTACTGGTAATCCAGTATTTAAAGGCTCATCATTGATGTTCTTAAAACCAGGCGATCGTGTTAGCGTTTCTCAGTTAACTCGTGGCATTAACTTGCAATCAGGTAATGACGCCTGTGTTGCAATGGCCGACTATATTGCGGGTGACCAAGCCAACTTTGTTCAGCTAATGAATGGTTACGTGAACAAATTAGGGTTGAAAAATACCCATTTTCAAACCGTTCACGGGTTAGATGCTGAGGGCCAATATAGTTCAGCACGTGATATGGCTCTTATTGGGCAAGCGCTAGTACGTGATGTGCCTGAAGAATACGCAATTTATAAAGAGAAAGAATTTACCTTTAACAACATCCGTCAAACAAACCGCAATGGGCTGTTGTGGGATAAAAGTTTAGCTGTTGATGGCATCAAAACAGGCCATACTAATGCCGCGGGCTATAACCTTGTCGCATCAGCAACTGAAGGTGACATGCGCCTGATCTCTGTTGTTATGGGGGGGAAAAGTAGCAAAGGCCGTGACGCCGAAAGTAAAAAATTACTCACTTACGGTTTCCGCTTTTATGAAACCGTTAAACCATTACAAGCCAATGTGGATTTTGCCAGTGTGCCAGTCTGGTTTGGTGATGAAAATGAAGTAAAATTAGGTGTCACCGAAGATTTATACCTCACTATCCCACGAGGCCGCTTAAAAGATTTAAAAGCCAGCTATGAATTATCGACAACTGAACTAGAAGCGCCATTAACCAAAGGCCAACAAGTAGGGACAATTAGCTTCCAACTTGATGGTAAAATCATCGAACAGCACCCTTTAGCAGTGTTAAAAGATGTTGAAGAAGGTGGTTTTTTCAGTCGGTTAATTGACTATATAAAATTACTCTTTCATCGCTGGTTTGGTTAAGACTTGAAACTAAAATAAGTCGTCCCCATATAGTAAGTATCGAAATAGATAAGTACCGAAATGTTTGTTGGATGAATACATCTCATTGGCTGGTTTAATACCAGCCAATCTTTTTCAGCCAGCAGCCCAATTTAAAAATTAGGAGTGCCCATGAAAACGAAATTAGGTGAACTGCTTGAGTTCCCATGCCCATTAACCTACAAAGTGATGGGCTTGGCACAGCCTGAACTGGTTGATCAAGTGATTGAAGTGGTACAGCGCCATGCGCCAGGTGACTATAGCCCAGACGTAAAACCAAGTAGCAAAGGCAATTATCACTCAGTTTCTATTACTATCAATGCAACTCATATCGAACAAGTAGAAACCTTGTATAGTGAGCTAGGTGCGTTGGAATTAGTGAAAGTTGTTCTTTAGCGATAAGAAAAAAATGGAGTTATAACCTTATTTGATTCCATTAAACGCTCACCACAAATAAACTGCACCTGAAAAATCGCATGATAACTGATTAAGGTGCAGTTTTGCTTCTAATATCAAGAAATCTAATATCTTCATTTACATAAAAATTTGTTTGATATTTATGATTTTTTTTGAAAATCAAAGCTTGGCCTATCCGAATATCCCTTTACCTATAGCATCTCAATATAACCAAACCAGCTACAATCCAGATATAACATCCATAATAAAATATCCCATTTTTTAATTAAAGACATCATTCCCACACCATTAGCCCAGTAATCTGAATATAAACAATGCATAATCATGAATTATCTTTCATATTGAATCATTTGTTTTTTTTGCGTTGTCATTAATATC
>NZ_JAMPPE010000040.1:0-26465 GCF_028480905.1 Providencia sp. PROV156
GTATTACTAACATACTGGATTTTATGGATAATAACCTATTGTAGGTGACTTGGGGCATTGTTTGGAGAAATACAGTTTTGCGTCTGCTTTTAATTAGTAATTAGCTTGGTAAGTATATTATCAAATCGTTCTAGGGTTGTTCGTTATTTTGTTGGGGGGTTAAGCTATATTAATATTAAAAATACGCTTTAAAGCTTTCTTACCGTAGGTAGTAAAAATAATTTCTCGATAACCTTTTGTTTTCTCTATCCATTCTTTTTCTGCAAAAAATTTCAATAGTAAGGTTCCTGCTAGTCCGCCTAGGTGCATACGTCTTTCACTCCAATCCAAACAAGCACACGCTATTTTTCGTTTTGTATTAGGATCAATGTCGATACCTAATTTTTTAAATTGATTGGCACCAATCATTGATAATTTATTTTCTCTAGCTGTAAACCAGCCATTTTTATCCATAAATTCGTAGATCTGAACGGCAATTTCTCCGGCTAAGTGATCATAGCAAGTACGTGCCTTTCGCAGATGAATAGGTGTTGTTATAGGTGGGATGTACTCCAATTTCATGGATACCCCCATTAATGTTTCTAATAATTCGGCAATGTCTGTGCCTGCAAGCCTATAATAACGGTGTCTTCCTTGAGATAGACAACTAATTAAGTGGTTGTTTAAAAGTTTAGTTAAGTGTGCACTCGTTGTTGATGGGGCTATATTTGCAGCTACGCTTAATTCTGTTGCTGTCCAAGCCCTGCCATCCATTAATGCACACAAAATACTGACCCTTGAAGGGTCAGCAATCGCAGAGGCAACTTTTGCGATAGATTGTTCTAATGGCTCTTTTTCTTCAATGGGAATACTATCTTTGCTTGGTATCATGGTTGGCTTTCCCACTTCTTTGTTACTTCAGCGGCTAATATATTGTTGTCTGTTATTAATATTAACCTGTTATTGTGGTCGCTGTATTGAACAAGGATATTAATTTGGTGAAGTGCGAGTTGAGAAACAATTTCTCCAAGTTCGCCAGGACGTTCTTGTTTTAATTTGCGGATCACTGGTTGTATGATACTTTCAACCTGTAAACCCTCAGTAGTTAAGGCATCTCGTGCTTTTTCTGGCTGGGTAACAAGAAAGTGAGCATGACTTTTTTCTTCGATAGAAAAAACGCCACCACCTTCAAGGCCAATACCATGTTTCCCTAATGTTGTCGCCAATAGTGCTAAAGCACCTACTTGGTTTTCAATAATCACATGAATATCATACATCAAAGCTATCCTCGTTATTGAATGAGTAATCCTTTAAGGTATGGGCAACTCGAATTCGATAATGGGAAAAAATGGTTTGTTGTCCTTCAACTTGTGCATCGATATGCATGAAATGGTTTTTCCATTGTTTTACTGCTTCTTCTGTTTCCCACCATGAAAGTGAGAGAATTTTTCCTTCTGTTGTAATAGATTGAAAGCGTTCGACAGCAATAAACCCGTCAATGTGCATAAGTTCAGATTTAAGTTTGGCTGCCAATTCAAAATAACGCTCTTTTTGCACTGGTATTGGGATGGCTTCAAAAATTACGGCAATCATAAAACTCTCCTTAATGTAGAAGCTCAACTATAACGGTTTAATTTATAGATACTTCGATGGTGAGCGAAATATTAAAAATAGGAGAGGAATGTAAAAAATGGGAAAGAAGGGCGTGGGTTACTTTAAGGACTGATATAAACTATAACCTGCTATTGACCCTGCAACATCATAGGCAAAATCATGCCAACTCCACCCAGTACCATTAGGCCTGCTGTCATAAAGCTCTTTTGCTGCGCCAAGAGAAACTGAAAATAGAATACCAAATATGGCAGCATCGCGGTGTTGCATGTTTTGTTTATCTGCATAAGCATTACCAGCCGCAGCCATCGCGGCTGAAAATGCAAAATGCTGCGCTTTATCTTTACCTTGCCAATTATCATTAGCCCAATGAAAACCAGTACATCCTGTTGAAATGAATATAAGTAAGCTAATGATCAGTGATTTAAACATTTTTGGTAAGATACCTAAAAAATTAAAGTAGCAAAGTAAAAGCGCCACCGGAGTGACGCTTTGTTTAAATTCTAAAGGATGCGGCTAATTAAGCGATCGACTCGTATTCGACGTAGTCGTCGGATTAATTTCTTCACTTTAACAGGATAGGTTTGGATGCTATCCAGTTCACGAAAATGGCTAACAACCTTAGTATGAGTTCGAATGCACTCTAGCTCGTGATTGCGTTGCTCTTGCAGCTGTTGTTTTGGATCGTGAATTAATACTGCGTTTTCAAGATCTAACCCCCAAGCGCGTGGGTTTAAGTTGTTACCTGTGATCAATTGCCAGTGATTATCAACCCACATCCCCTTTAGGTGATAGGTATTGTCTGCGTCTTTCCAGAGCCTAACTGTTAACTGCTGGTTATCAATAAAGCGTTGCAAGCGACTAACAAAACGGCGCAGGTTGATCTCATAAAGGTATGGCAATGCACCAATAATTTTAAATGGCTCTTCAGGTGGGATATAGAAGTCGTTGGCAGTTTTGTCACCAATGATAATTTCTACTTGTTTGCCATCACGCAGTAACCGACTAATAACCCTAACTAACACCGCAGGCAAATTAAAATAAGGCGTACAGATTGTTAGTTTATTGTTTGTTGCACCCATTAAATGCGTGATAACACGGTTTAAATCGTTTTTCTTACCGAGACCAACAAAGGGAGTGACGGACAGCTCATCATTAGTTGCATTCCCTGAAAATTGATAGGACGCTCCCCGTAAGCCCAAACGAAATTGTTTAATTAAATGCTTAAACTCAGCTGTTTTTGGTCGAGTTGGCGTATTTAATAAATGAATGGCATCAGCTTGTAGTAATGCGTCATCAATAAATTTTTTCATTGATGCGGTAAGTTGGCTATTTTTGATCAGGTGATAGCGGTCGTAACGGTATTTACTATGACGTTGTAAATAGACGTCATTAATACTAGCCCCGCTATAGAGCAGAGTATCATCAAATAAAAAGCCTTTTAGATGCAAAACACCCAGAGCTTCCCGTGTATTTACAGGGATGCCGTAGATAGGGATTTCAATTTCAGGGTAATGTTTTGCAACATCATAATACCAATCGGCATTAGTGGCGTTTGCTGCAACCCCGATGCGACCTCGCTGAGCACGGTGCCAGTCTACGAGAATTTTGATATCCAATGATGTATTAGCTTGTTTTGCAGCGTATAAAGCATGAAGTACGTCTTTACCTGCATCGTCTTTCTCTAAATACAAAGCCGTTATGTAGATAGTATTTTGAGCCTGAGAAATTTGTTTAAGCAGTTCATCACGAAAATCTTCTGTCTTATATAGCGTTTTTACATCAGCAATTTCTTGAGAGAGTTTTGGTAAACTTAACAAATATTGTTGATGTTTTGCTTGTTTTAATTTTGACAACATCACAGTGTAAATTTTCTCTTATTAGTCTAATAGCAACTCGCTTTGCGCACATTTTTAAGCGAATGATCTATGGATGATAGCATATTTAGCTAAACCATTTAGTATAAATTGACGACTTGTTTAATTACTATACAAGTTAAGCCGTGTCCTTAGATATTTCTATAAGTGAAGTGTCAGATTAACGACTCCATCTTCAAATTGAACGTCAATCTCAAAACCAAGTTTTTTAGCTAGGCTTATCATATTGCGGTTTTCAGGCATAGTTATGGCTGTTAGCTTTTTAATGCCGTGGCTTCGCGTATAGTTAAGTAACTTTTGCATAAGTTGATAACCGAGCGTTTGCCCTTTCATATCAGAGCGAACCAGTACTGCAAATTCAGCCTCTTGGTTATCAGGATCAGCCATTGCTCGCGTGACGCCAATAATTTCAGGCGTAGTATTGGGGTTTTTTACCGCAACGAAAGCCATTTCACGGTCATAATCAATCTGTGTCATATTGGCAAGATCATCGTGGGTAAATTCGCTGATCTCGCTAAAGTAGCGATAATAAAGATCCTCTTTAGTCACTTGCTCTATAAAGGATTTTAGCAAAGGTTCATCTTCAGGGAGGATCGGTCGTAGTAAGCAGGTAAGATCTTCTTTTAAATGAATTGTTTCTTCTAGCTCACTAGGATAAGGGCGAATTGCCAGCCTTGATGTTGTCGCATCATCTGTTGGGCTTAATGCCATGGAGACATCAAGTAAAGTAAATTCATCCCCTGAGGCGAGCAATGGATGAATATCTAACCTTGTAATATTTGGGCAATCAATAATTAAATTTGAAACTCGTACTAATAAAGCAGATAACCCTATGATGTTTAATGGTTCTAAAGCACTTCGGGATTTTATTTTATAACCTTTAATAGCATTAATAACTAGGTAGCGAGCTAAAGCCATATTTAGCGGAGGAAGAGCTACAGCAGCTTGGCTCTCTTGTTGCCACTCAATACCACCTTCTCCTAACATGATAAGAGGGCCAAAGACAGGGTCTAGTTCAACAGCGATCCTGAGCTCTTGAGCACCTGCTCGATTAGCCATACTTTGTACTAGTAGCCCTTCAATTCGTGCATTAGGGAAATTTGTTGAAACACGTTCCATAATCGCTTTAGCTGCATCTTCTACCTCTTTAGCATTGCGTAAATAGAGCATGACCCCTTGTACTTCTGACTTGTGTACAATATCGGGAGAACGTAGTTTTAAAGCAACGGGGTAACCAATTTTCTCTGCGATTTCAATGGCTTCATTGCTCGAATGTGCAATCCAGGTGGGTAAGCTATTTAACCCGTAGGCTTTTAAAATTGGCTGAACTTCATGAGTATCCAAGTGTAGCTTATTATTTTCCAATGCTTGCTGAATATATTCATGAGCCTGTTGCGTATTAGCGGTGATACCTACTGGGAGGGCTGGCGTTTCTTTTAATTGTTTTTGGTTACGGCGATATTCCACCATATGCATATACGCCGTGATTGCCCCTTCTGGAGTGCGGTAGGTAGGGATCCCAGCTTCACTAAATAGGCGACGAGATTCTTGAGAGGAATATTCTCCACACCAGTTGGTTAAAATGGTTAGCCACTTTCCGCGTGGGTGTTGCTTAATAGTTTTAATAATTTTTTCTGCCATGGTTTTACTTTCAGTTATCGCACTGGGAGTGTGGATAAGTAACAAAGCGTCATGGTCATGGCTATCGAGCATTTTGTTCAGTACATTGATATAGCGCTCAACGGTGGAATCATCTCCTAAGTCAATCGGATTTTGTGTCGATAAATCAAGAGGTAATAGTGAACTTAATTCATTTTCTGTTTCAACACTTAACGTTGCAAGTTTACCATTACGTAAGAGAAGTTCGTCTAATGCCATCGCGGCTGGGGCAGAACCATTACTCATGATTGAAAGACGCTCACCGCGTAATGGAGTCATATAGCTTAATGTCTCAACCGCAGAAAACATTTCGTGAGTATCTTGCACGCGAAGAAGACCTGCACGCTGGATAGCAGCATCGTAAGCGGCATCTAGGCTAGGTTTATCGCCCAGTAGTTTTTGTGCTTTGCGGGTTCGACCACTTTTTATCACTAATATAGGTTTATTGCGTGAGGCACTGCGAGATGATGATAAGAAACGTCGTGCATCACTAATGCTCTCAAGGTACAACAAAATAGCGCTGGTTTTGCTGTCACGCGCTAAGTAATCGAGTAAATCGTCAATATCTATATCGATGCTATCACCAAGGGCAATAAAATAAGAAAAACCGATGTCTCGGTGCCTTGCCCAATCCAGAACGGTATTCGATACAGCAGCAGATTGAGAGATAAAAGCGAGTTTTCCTTTTAAGATTGGTATTGGAGAAAAACTTGCATTCAAACCTTGCCATGGGGCGAGAAAACCTAGGCTATTCGGGCCTAATAGGCGAATTTGATATTGCTGGGCGACTTTTTTTAATTCATTAAACTGAATGGAAGGGGATGATAAAATA
Source organism: Providencia sp. PROV156 (assembly GCF_028480905.1). Taxonomy (NCBI): domain Bacteria; kingdom Pseudomonadati; phylum Pseudomonadota; class Gammaproteobacteria; order Enterobacterales; family Morganellaceae; genus Providencia; species Providencia sp. PROV156. Next base: position 5,959 of record NZ_JAMPPE010000040.1, read on the forward strand.
ATAACCACTTTACAGCCAGCTTCCCCTAATTGCTGTAAACAGGAGATATTACGTGAGTAATGGGTACAGATAACGGCAAGATCAGGTTTGAGGGGTAATTTATCTATAGAAGGATAAGCAAGTACGCCGAGGACAGAGTTTCGGTTTGGATTAACAGGTAAAATAGGACCTTTAAAACCGCTGGTAAGTAGGTTTTTCATCATCACCGAACCTGCACGGCTCGGGTTTTCAGATGCTCCCACGACAACGATAGACTTTGGCCGGAATAAAGATTCTAACTGACTGACTAAACCCATGGTTGATAACCCTTTGCTTTGCTGAACGAGATAAGCGTTCAATAGATAAAAAGTGGCTGAGTGATACTTATGAATACTATTCCTTATCTTTGAGATTGCGCTAGTTTATCTGGTGAGTTTAATTAATTTATACAAGCACGTTCACGTTTTATCAGCACGACGATCTAAAAGTTGTCATTTAATGGTACTGGGCTCGAAAAGAAAGAGAAAAACAGTACCAATAAATAGTTAGAGGTGGGATTCGGTAAGTAGCTTCTGTGCAATAGGGTGATGCGGTTTCCCTTCAAGGTATTTTTGACGGAAAAGATTGAAGTGGCTAAAGAGTTGTTGTGAAGCGTCTAAATCTCCCGCTAATTCTAAAACGGTAGCTGCAACTTCGGCGGTACAATGTTGTTCTTCCCTTGATGGCGTACGGAGTAAGTAGTCAGTTCTTGCTTTGGTATTAATTGAAAGCATTGGAATATCATTAAGATAAGGGCTTTTTCGAAACATTTTGCGTGCTTCAGGCCAAGTCCCATCGAGTAAAATAAATAAAGCGGGTTTATCCGACAAAGTCGGTTCATTGACCACGATGCGTTCATTTTGAGCGTAGCTTTCTGGAAAAATAAGGTAAGGCTGCCTTGTGGTGTCTTGCAGTGCCGCCAATAGCTGCGCATCAGGCTCTGTTCTTGACCATTGAAAGGCCAAAGTGTCGGGCAAAACATCCGCAATCAACTTTCCTGTATTACTTGGCTTAAATACCTCACCATCAAACATAATCAAGCAAAATTGGCTTTTTGCTTGTGATGATATGGTGTCTTGGCATAGGCATTGTGGGTTAGGTAACAAACAATATTGGCAACGTTTTACTCGGCAGCCTCGTGCCCTAAACGGTTTAGTCGATAATGCGAGGCGCTGTTGACGCAGGTGATAAACGGCATTCGAAGTCATGTTGAATTATATTTTTTAGGCCTAAAATTAAGGCGCATATTGTACGCAAAACGATTTCTATACGATAGAAGTATATTCAATAACTTTTAGATGAGATAATAGTGCGAATCGGTAGCGTAGCCATGCAACATCATGTAATCTTCGCGCCATAGCTTAGTGTAGGGGATAGTGATGAACGACTCGAATGATTTTAGTGGTAAAAACGGCAAAGTAAAAGTGATGTATGTCCGCAGTGAAGAGCAGGACAACAATAAAGGTAATGATAAACGCCGAGGCGGTGGCCGTGATGATAGGCGCGGTAATGACAAGCGTGGTGGTGATAGACGAGATGGTGCCCGTCAAGATCGTGGTGGTCGCTCAAGCCGCCCTGAAGGTGGGCGTGAAGGTCGCCGCTCTGATAACCGTAATGAAGCACCTCGCGAGCGTTCACCATGGCGCACTGTTTCTAAGCCAGATAGCGAAGAATTAACGAATGACCATGGCGGAATTGTTGGTAAGAGCCAAATTGACCCTGAACAATTGCGTAAGCAGCGCCAAGAAGAAACTCGTATCTATGGTGAGAATGCCTGCCAAGCCATGTTTAAAAACCGCCCTGATGCGATTGTTCGCGCATGGTTCTTGCAATCTGTCACACCGCGTTTTCGTGATGCGTTAAAATGGATGGCGGCAAATCGCAAAGCTTACCACGTTGTTGATGACGAAGAGTTATCGAAAGCATCGGGAACAGAACATCATGGTGGTGTCTGTTTTATCATTAAAAAACGCGGTGGAATGAGTGCTGATGCTTACTTGCAGCAAGCGGCAGGTAATGACTGCGTATTAGCACTGGAAGATGTGGGAAATCCACATAATCTGGGCGGAATTATGCGTAGCTGTGCGCATTTCGGTATCAAAGGTGTGATTTTGCAGGATGTGGGCATGCTAGAGTCTGGGGCGGCAATTCGCACTGCAGAAGGTGGTGCTGAACACATTAAAGCGATTGATGCAGATGGATTGACAGATACTTTGGATAAATTCCGCAAAGCGGGTTATACCATTGTGACGACTTCTAGCCATAAAGGCAGTCAAGATCTCGCAAAAGCGAAGTTACCGGCCAAAATGGTCTTAGTTTTAGGCCAAGAGAGTGATGGTTTAAGTGATAGTACGTGGGATCAAGGCGATATGAGTCTCTATATCGGTGGAACAGGTAAAGTGGAAAGCTTGAATGTCTCTGTTGCAACAGGAATTATGTTAGCCCAGTGGTGGCAACAAAACCAAGTTAAATAACCACCTACGTTTTATCAGAAAAATAAGACCATACATAAAAGGATGTATTCCCGCTATGTATGGCTTTTTTATATCTATCACCAAGTTATTCACTGGGTTGGGCTAATTAATGAGCACCACCACCGTCTTTTGAACCTGCCCCAAATGGTGGCTTAGCGAACCAGACAATGACCATCAGTAGGATAAAAATCCCAGCTGAGAGCCAGAATATCTCATTTGCTGACATAATCAGTCCTTGGTCAGTAATCGTTTTAGCAAGATAGGCCGCACTTTGCTGCTCATTCATGCCTATTTTCGCCAGTTCACTGTACATCTGTTGGGCATTTGGGTTATATGGGTTAACAAATTCAGCGAGGTTTTCATGATGCATTGACTCTCTTTGGGTCCACATTGTTGTGGTGATTGATGTCCCAATGGCTCCAGCTAGGGTACGAGTAAAGTTAGATAAACTCGATGCAGAGGCCATTTTTTCTGGCGGCAGGCCAGATAATGTAATGGTTGTCAAAGGCATAAAGAAACAAGCGATGGCTAAACCTTGCACAAATTGCGGCCAAGCAGCTTCGGCAAAACTCATCCCAGGTTCGAAAGTATAAGCACGCCAATAGTAGCAAACAGCATAGATAATAAAGCTGAATGTAACTAAATAACGCATATCAATTCGGTTACCAAAACGCCCTATAATTGGCGTAATCAATAGCGGTAATAATCCTACAGGTGCAGAGGCTAACCCAGCCCATGTTGCGGTATAGCCATAAACTTCTTGTAGCAATTGCGGCAGTAGTACAATCGTTCCAAAATAGAGCATGTAAGCAAGGCTTAAGGACAAACAGCCAATCGTAAAATTGCGTTCTTTAAATAGGGATAAGTCGATGACAGGATGGTCATCGGTGAGTTCCCATACAATTAAAAAGGCAATAGCGACAACGGCAATAACGGTCAGGACGATAATTTCAGTTGAGTTAAACCAATCCAGCTCTTTGCCTTGGTCAAGCATAATCTGTAAAGCACCAATACCAACAACTAATAGTACTAAACCAATAGTATCAATGCGCTGAATAGATATTTTAGTTTCACGGCCTTTTAAGGTGCGCATGATGGCAAAAATGATCGCAATACTAAATGGTACATTGATAAAAAATATCCAGCCCCAATGGTAGTTATCACTAATATAACCACCAAGAATCGGTCCGCAAATCGGAGCAATAACGATAGTCATTGACCAAAGGGCGAGGGCCATATTGCGTTTGGCTGGAGGATAATTGTTAAGCAGTAGGCTTTGAGATAAAGGAATGAGTGGTCCTGCGACTAAACCTTGTAAAACTCGGAATAAGATCAGCATCTCTAAGCTGCCAGAAATACCGCACAGCCATGAAGTTAAAGCGAATAAGCCTGTAGACCATAAAAATAGCCTGACTTCACCTATCCTACGGGCTAGCCAACCAGTGATGGGGATGGAGATCGCATTGGCAACGCCGAAAGAGGTTATTACCCAAGTTCCTTGCGAGTTGGATGCCCCCAAGTTTCCCGCAATGGTTGGAATAGCTACGTTAGCAATGGTGGAATCAAGAACTTGCATAAATGTTGCCAATGAAAGAGCAATTGTCATCCATGCGAGTTTTGATCCCGTTAAAGGTGCTGTCGTCACGATTGCACCTCCACTATTTGTTTCCTAGGTTATTATTAATTATCTCAGTAACTATTTTGTCCGCAGGAGACATATCTACAGCTAATGCAGCAGTATGGTAAGCAGGGGTATCACGCATCCCTTTAGAAAGCACTTTGCCATTTTTATCTAATGTATCAACCGTAACTTCGGTGGATAAACCGATACGTAATGGATATTCTTCAAGTTGGTGTTCATCTAAGGCTATACGTACGGGTAGGCGTTGGACTACTTTGATCCAGTTACCACTGGCATTTTGTGCGGGTAATAAAGAGAACGCGCTACCTGTTCCCATATCAAGTCCCACAACAGTACCGTTAAATACGATATCTTTACCGTAAAAATCAGTAATGACCTTCGCAGGTTGGCCGATACGCATATCCGCAAGTTGTGTTTCTTTAAAGTTCGCATCAATCCACATACCATTGGAAGGAACAATGGCCATTAATGGGGTTGAAGGGGTGATTTGTGAACCCACTTGTACACTGCGGCGTGAAACATAGCCATCAACAGGGCTGACGATTTTCGTCCGTTGCAAGGTGAGCCAAGCGTTTCGAACTTGTGTTGCTGCTTGCTCTACTGCGGGTTGTTTTTCAATTGAGCTATTTAAAACTATGGCTTGATTAGCATTATATTGTTCTATTGCCATGTCTAATGCCGCTTTAGCACTGACGACAGCTTCTCTTGCGTGTTGTAGTTCTTCTTTACCAATGACATGGCTACTACCTAAAACTTCTCGACGTTTTAAATCATTTTGCAACCGGTTTAATTCAGAACGTTTGACCTCAATATTGGCTTGTAGCTGGCGGCTATTAACCATGTGCTGGCGGGTTTGACGCACACTATTTGCTAATTCTGTTTTTGCTTTATCGAGAGCTAATTCAGCATCTCGTGGGTCCAGTTCAACCAAAACAGTTCCACTTGTCACGAAATCTGTGTTGTCCACATTGACAGTCATCACGCTGCCGGAAACTTGGGATTGTATTTGTACTTGGTTTCCCGCGACATAAGCATTATCCGTTGATTCATAGTGACGAAGAACGAGATACCAGTAAACTCCCCAGCCAACACCTATAATAATAAATATTAGAGTCAATAAGATAAGCGCACTTTTACGTTGCCTTTTTTTATTTCGTTGGGGAGTTTGCGTTTGTTGCATTTCCTCAGGGGAACTCATACTCGTATTTCTCCACTTCTCTGGATAAGGATCACGGTTGTTTCCAGTAGTTAGGTAATAACCACTGGAAACTGAGACTACAAATGATTTTGCTGTTTGATGGGATATCGTAAAGCATAAGGGTGAAAGGATAATGAAATATTATGGGCTGAAAAGTTTTTTTTCACCTTTGAGCTTAAGAATGGCTCAAATACATTAACCTTACAAATGTTATGGTCAATCTTTTATAGTATCCAGTTTTGTCAGTAATTTACGCATCAGCGTGTTAAGCTGTTGTTTCTCATCAGCATCTAAAACAGACCAAATATCAATTAATGCGCTGTGTTGAGGTGGTAATAGGCCATTTAAAAACTCCGTCCCTTTTTCTGTGAGGTGTAGATGAAGGCAACGTCTATCGTTGTGACTTTCTTTGCGCTCAATCCAACCATTTTTTTCCAGTTCATCTGCAATTCGTGTTGCATTGGTTCGTGAGGAACCAAGAGCCGCACTGAGTTCAGATGGCTGAATACTGCGGGAGTCTTTTGTATCAAGGATCATAAGTGCCATAAACAGGGTTTCATTAATACCTTGAGACCTTAACATATTATTTCGTGTTTCAAGTAACTTCCCATGAACATGCATGCATAGGCGTGTCAGTAGGATTTCTTGATACGGAATAGGACTTTCATGTGAATCTTGTTGTTCTACACGAGCATTGAGTAGCTCTTCAGTTGGTGTAAATGAACTTTCCATTATTGGGATACCTTATTAGTTTCAGTTGGTAAGATTACAACTGTCATCAACCATCTAAATGGTATATTAAAAGATAGAATTAGCAATTATACTTAATTAATATCGCCGATTTTATTTTGATAATGATACATGATTCATAAATTTTATGAATGTAATTTACCTATTTTTGTATAGCAGGCTGACCTTTTTACACTGATAGTGTCATTTTTGGTTATAAAACAACCAAGTCAATGCTTAATTAAAGGTTAATTTCAATCATACAAAACAATATATAATCACACGACATTAACTCAATACCATTTTTTTTGTTACCCAATAATTACAACTTAGATAGATATTTTTAATGGATAGGTGTAATTACTTATTTTTGTATAATTTAAACATTATCTGATATAGCAATAATTTGATTTATTAACAGTTATACTACCTTTTCATAGAGTCATTGTATTTGTTTAACTGTGTCATTCCCTAATATTTACTTTGTTTACTATTACGGTTGATAATTATTGGCCTTATGATGAACTGTTTATTTATTCAATATTCAACAGATTTGATGGGTAAAATTGAGTCACATAAGTTTAATGTATTATGAGATTTTATATGTTTATGTGATCTCGAAAATTTTCATCATAAAATGTATTGATACAGATATCAGTTATGTTTAGTCATCAGTTGTGGTGATGATGGGATCATAGCGAATACCGATAGCCCAAATAATTAAACTTAGAGTGGTTAAGATTGCACCTGCAATCGCAACTCCCTCCCAACCCGCGTGTTCATAGGCATAGCCTGAAAGTAGAGATCCTAGTGCGCCCCCAATGAAATAGCTGGTCATATAGCCTGCCGTCAGGCGGTTACGAGCTTCAGGTAATATTCGATATAACGTACTCTGACTGGTGACATGGACGGCTTGTACTGCAAGGTCTAGCACCAAAATACCAATGATAAATGCGACCAGGGAATATTTCGCTAAACCGATGGGTATCCAGGATAATAGTAATAACACCAACCCACTAGTTGTAATGAGCTTTCCTTTGCCTTTATCGACAAGATGCCCTGCTTGGGAGGCCATAATGGCACCTGCGGCACCGGCTAAGCCAAATAAACCTATAGTCCCTTCGGAATAACTGAATGGCGGACTGGCTAATAAGAAAGCCATTGCGGTCCACAGTAAACCAAAATTGGCAAATGATAATGCACCGAGAGAAGCGCGTACCGCAAGCACTGGAGTGCCGAAAAATAACCGGCCAATAGAACCAAGGAGCTGGAAGTAGTTTAAGTTAGTTTTTTGATGGTAGCGGGGGAGCTTAATGGCTAGAACAATCATTAACAGCATCAATAATGCAAAAGCCACCCAATAGATCGCTCGCCAGCCACCGACCATAGCAACAGCACCTGAAACCGTTCTTGCAAGTAAAATGCCCAGCAATAACCCACTCATAATCATTCCTACCGCTTTACCGCGTTTATGAGGCTTAGCAATAGATGCTGCTAGTGGGATCAGGACTTGTGCAACAACTGAAAATAGTCCAGTAAGGGCGGTACCTAAAAGGATTTGCCAAATATTATTTGAAAGCGCTGTAATTAATAGCCCTAATGCCGAAAGAAAGGTCATCGTTAAAATTAAACGCTTGCGTTCAAACAAATCTCCCAACGGGACTAAAAAAAGTAAACCTGCCGCATAGCCCAGTTGGGCCGCGGTGACAATAAATCCAGCCATATTAGTGGTTAAATTAAACTGCCCCGCAATGGTGTCTAAAAGCGGTTGAGCATAGTAATTACTGGCAACGACAAGACCTGTGGCAATGGCCATTAAAATAGTGAGGCCCGTTGTTAGCTCTGCAGTTTGGGTCTGTTTCATGAGGATTACCTATTATTAGCTAGGCGTCTACTATAAACAAAATTTATTACCTTGGTTTATTTCTTTTTGTCATTGATGTAAAAAAGCCACCGGCTAGGGTGGCTAAGGTGACTTAATCGAGCTGTTTATACTTACTTAGCGGCTTCTTGTGCTTCTTTTACCCAGCCATCAAAAGTGGATTGATGGGCTTTGATCCAAGCATTTGTGTGGCGCTGAATATCCGATTGAGATGCTTCACCATTATGCATTCTTAAGTTTTGCGCGTTAATATCGGCAATAGGTAGTTTCATTACTTCAAATAATTTTGCTGCAGCAGGGTTATCTGCAGCCCATTTTTTATTGGCGACAATATGCATGGTATTTGGTGGGAAACCATAGTTTTTTCCGTTAGGTAATGTGGTGTCTGTTTTTTCACCGTTTGGCATTGATGAGAATGGCACTTCTAACCAAACTACATCACGGCCCGGCTTGAGGACATCACTTATCCAATAAGGCGTCCACGTATAATATAAAATAGGCTTACCTTCTTTATATCGGGTAATGGTATCTGCCATCATTGCCGCGTAGTTCCCTTGGTTATGGTCAACCGTTTTTTCTAAGTCATAGGCTTTTAAATGGTTATTGATGGCTGCTTCACAGCCCCAACCTGGGTTACATCCCGTTAAATCCGCTTTACCATTACCATTTGAATCAAAGAGTTTGGCAATTTTAGGGTCTTTGAGTTGTTCAACATTGGTAATTTTGTATTTTTCAGAGGTTTTTTTGTCGATGAGGTAGCCTTGAGCCGCATTGACAACATAATTACCTTGACGATAGAACACATTATCACCACCAGCGGCGTCATATTGCGCATTATGTAAAGGAACCCAGCTGGTGGCTAAGTAAGTCGCATCACCGTTCGCAATTGATGCGTAAGCGACATTATAGTCGACTTCTTTGATCGGTTGGACATCATAGCCGAGTTCTTCAAGGGCTTTCGCAACAATCAGTGTTTGGAATGTCTCCTCACTGATCGTACTTTGCACAGGGTTAATTTTTACCCCTTTACCTGGCAGGTCGTTAGCACCTGCAAATGGGACGGTAAACATGGCTGTTAGTGCAGATGCAAGAATGATTTTATGTTTCATTATATTGTTCCCTCTGTTTTTTCGCAGCGAGCTTGGCTTTAAAGTTAAGAGCCAAGTTAGGTGCCACGTGAGTGGCACTTAGGTGAATGGAGGATGTTCTGATTAATGGTTTTTTTTACAAAATGGGCGCATGACTAGCCCAATAGGGCCTTTTTGATACCAACGACATGATGTTTTGCCGCGAGTATCTTGCCCTAAAGATTGGGTAAAACGGTCTAAGATGATAGCCAGAATAACAATACCGACCCCTCCGACAGACGCGAGACCCATATCAAGGCGGCCAATACCCCGTAAGACCATCTGGCCTAAGCCTCCAACGGCAATCATTGAGGCGATAACGACCATCGACAGCGCTAACATCAAGGTTTGGTTCACCCCGGCCATAATGGTTGGCATTGCTAATGGCAATTGCACTTTAAACAGCATTTGGCGTGGACTTGCACCGAATGATTCAGCGGCTTCAATTAAGTCAGCTGGGACTTGTTTGATCCCTAAAATGGTCAAACGAATGATTGGCGGTAAAGCAAATATAATGGTGACGACGACACCAGGTACATTACCGATACCAAATAACATAACAATCGGGACTAAATAGACGAATGCAGGTGTGGTTTGCATCGCATCAAGTAATGGGCGAATAATCTTAGCGGCTCTATCACTACGTGCCAACCAAATACCCAGTGGTAGTCCTATCACAATACAAAACAGTAAAGATGTGAGCACTAGAGATAGTGTCACCATCGCTTCTGACCAAGCACCAATCGCCCCGATGGCTATCATCGAAATAAATGTGGCTACACCCATTGCGCGTCCGGCTAATTGCCAAGTGAGTAATGCGAAAATAATAATGGCAACAGGAGCTGGTAGTGATGTAAGAAATTGTTCAAACCCGCTCAGAATGAAATCAATGGGGGCGCGTATTCCTTGGAATACAGGACGAAAGTTGAGAACAACCCAATCGATAGCATGCGTAACCCATGAATCAAGGGGGATCAGTGTGTGTTGGAAGGGGTCCATAATATTAAACTGATCGGGCACGATGCTATCAGTCGGTGCGGCATCAAGCCAATCACTCGAACTGGTATCAGCGGGTGCTGTTGTGTCTGATGCATTGCCCCAAGGATCATCCGCAGAGGTATTTGTCTCGCTAGAGCTTGTCGCTGCCCATGGGTCATCAGCTGGTGTATTTTCAGTACCTTGTGTTGGTGTCTCAGTGACTTCAGTATCAGCCCATGGATCTTGCTGGTTCGTCGTTGTTTCTTGATTTTGCTTACTCATTTGGTGTCTCCTTATCCAGCGCTTGTAACAGCATTCCTTTTGAAATCACGCCTAAATACCGGTTTTTTTCGTTAATAACCGGAACGGCGCAAGGGGCTTGTGCTACTGTAGAAATAACTTCATTTAAGGATGTATCACCTTGAATTGGTTCAATATCAGTTAAAATTGCGGCTTCTATACCTGCTTTTTCGTGAAGCGCTTTTTCTAAGGATTCAACAGAAACTACTCCGGCAAAGGTATGTCCTCGGGAAATTAAATAACCGTGATAGCGATCTTCATCATTAAGGACTTTTAGCGCGGAACGGGGACCAAAACCCGGTGCGATGTGTAATAGGGCATTTGGCCGCCTACGCGCGATGTCCTTAGCGCTGAATACTTGGCTGATATCCACACCGCGGAAAAAGGTCTTAACATAATCATTCGCTGGATTATTGAGAATTTCATCAGGCGTACCAACTTGAACGACAACGCCTCCTTGCATAATGGCAATGCGGTCACCAATTCTCATGGCTTCATCAAGATCATGAGAAATAAAGACAATAGTGCGTTGCTTATCTCCTTGTAAGGAGAGCAGTTCATCTTGCATTTCAGTACGAATTAATGGGTCAAGGGCTGAGAACGCTTCGTCCATTAACAGAATATCAGGGTCATTGGCTAGTGCTCTGGCTAACCCGATACGCTGACGCATCCCACCCGAGAGCTCATCTGGGTATGAATTCGCCCATTTTTCAAGATTAACTTGCTCAAGTGCATTCATGGCTTTCTTATGGCGCTCTTCTTTTGGAATACCAGAAAGTTCCATACCAAAAGCGGTGTTATCAATGACGTTCATATGTGGCATCAATGCAAAGGATTGAAACACCATACTAATTTTTGTTCGCCTAACTTCGCGCAATGCTTTGTCAGAGATATTGGAAATATCCTCTCCATCTATCATGACTTGCCCGCTAGTAGGTTCTATCAGGCGATTGAGGAGGCGCACCAAGGTAGATTTTCCTGAGCCAGAAAGTCCCATGACAACAAAGATTTCGCCTTCTTCAATCGTCAGATTAACATCTTGAACACCTACGGTTAGGCCTGTTTTTTCAAAGATATCATCTTTATTCATACCTGATTCTAATAGCTTAAATGCTTGATCAGGATTGTCCCCAAATATTTTATATAAGTTTTTAACTTGTAATTTTATTGCCATATATTATTTACCCAATTTTCAATCAATAAGGAAAATGAATTACCTGTATTGAGAGTGATGAATTCTATAGTGATAGTTAACACTATGTTTCCTAACTATGATTATCCTTTGAAAATTATTAGGGCATAGATTCCTGTATTTAGTTTAATTGATTAGCTAATTATGGATTAAATTCAAATTCCTCCGTTTGAGTTATTAGTAAAATTTGCAAGCAATAAACCCTAGCATAATAAAATCAGCTGGCAACCCTAGGTTAAGTATAATTAATCAAAAAATTTAGAGGTGAAAAATGATTTTATTAATATAAATAAAAGTGTCATTGAGCTATAGGATGATAATTTTTATGATTTCCATATCAAAGTTAACTTACTGGTGAGGTTGAATTTATTCAAAAATAATTCACTTTGCTTTTATTAATATGGGGACTATTAAGTTTATTCAATTTTTAGGTGGATAGATGTTGAACTGATGGATAAAAAAATTGAATTTAATAGCTTATTGATTAATCAAATTAATGTAAAATGAAGTGAAACTTGATTGAATTGAAATTTATGGCCAGATTAACTCATTAAAAATGAGTAATTAAACAGATATACATATAAAAAACGAATAAATCAGTCTATTTTTTGAACTAAAAAATACCATGACAAATAAAATCATTATAATTCATCATGGTATGGTTTTTGTTGTGAATGATGTTTATCAATAAACTAAATTAAAGCTTTGGTTAAAAGTCCCAGTCATCATCTTCGGTACTGACTGCTTTACCAATAATATAAGATGAACCAGAGCCCGAAAAGAAATCATGATTTTCATTTGCATCAGGAGATAAAGCAGATAATATCGCAGCACTGACATCGGTGACCGTATCAGGAAATAAGGCTTCATAACCTAAATTCATTAATGCTTTATTCGCATTATAATGAAGGAATTTTTTGACATCTTCTGACCAACCAACTGTGTCATAAAGTTCTTGTGTATATTTTACTTCATTTTCATATAAATCGAATAATAATGAAAAAGCAAAATCCTTAATTTCTTTCTGAGTATTCTCATCATATTGTGCTAATGATTTTTGAAATTTATAGCCAATATAATAGCCATGTATGGCTTCATCACGAATAATTAAGCGTATAAGATCTGCGGTATTGGTTAATTTGCCTCTACTTGACCAATACATTGGTAAATAAAAACCTGAATAAAATAGAAATGATTCTAAAAAGACACTTGCTATTTTTTTCTTTAAAGGATGTGAATCACAATAATAAGATAGGATGATCTTAGCTTTATTTTGTAATGCATTGTTTTCTTCACTCCAGCGGTATGCATCATCAACATCAACCGTTGAACAGAGTGTTGAAAATATTGAACTATAAGAGCGAGCATGTACTGCTTCCATAAAGCTAATATTCGACAAAACCGCTTCTTCATGGGGGGTCTGAGCATCTGGCATTAAGCAAGGTGCACCGACCGTATTTTGAATCGTATCTAGCAGGGTAAGACCAGTAAATACACGTATCGTCAACTGTTTTTCTGCAGCAGTTAGGGTATTCCAAGACGGAATATCATTAGATAATGGCACTTTTTCTGGAAGCCAAAAATTGCTTGTTAATCGGTTCCATACTTCTAAGTCTTTATCATCCTGAATACGGTTCCAGTTAATGGCTTTTACAGGTGTGTTAGATGCGCTGGTGGTCATAATATTTTCCTATTACAAAGTGCAAGATACGCAGCCTTCGACTTCAGTTCCTTCGAGGGCAGTTTGGCGTAATCGGATGTAATACAATGTCTTGATTGCTTTTCGCCAGGCATATATTTGCGCTCGGTTAATATCTCGTGTGGTGGCATCATCTTTAAAAAATAGAGTCAAAGATAAACCTTGGTCAACGTGCTGAGTTGCCATGGCATAAGTATCAATAATTTTTTCAGGGCCGATTTGGTAAGCATCTTGGTAATATTCTAAGTTTTCATTCGTCATGAAAGGAGCAGGGTAGTAGACACGACCAATTTTACCTTCTTTACGAATTTCAATTCGTGAAACAATCGGATGAATGCTTGATGTTGAATTATTGATATAAGAAATGGACCCAGTAGGAGGTATTGCTTGCAAGTTTTGGTTATAAATCCCATAGGTAATGACAGACTGCTTTAAAGCTTGCCAATCTTCACGAGTTGGAATTTCGATACCCGAACGTCGGAATAATTCCTGAACGGTTTGTGTTTTTGGTAGCCAAATATTGTTGATATATTTATCAAAATAATCACCAGAGGCATAGGTTGAATGTTCAAAACCAACAAATGCAGTTTTTCTTTCGATGGCTAATTGGTTTGAAGTTTTTAATGCGTAATAGGTGACCGCATAAAAATAGATATTGGTGAAATCGAGCGCTTCTTCTGAGCCGTAATAAATATGCTCCCTTGCCAAGTAGCCATGTAAATTCATTTGACCTAACCCAATCGCATGCGATTGTCGGTTACCTTCAGCAATGGAAGGGACAGAGCGAATATCGCTCATATCGGAAACTGCGCTCAATGCTCTAACAGCTGCAGCTATTGATTGGGCGAAATCCGGTGAATCCATTGTTTTAGCAATATTCATGGAGCCTAAATTACAGCTAATATCTTTACCAATTTGTTGATAGCTCAAATCGTCTTCATAAACGCTAGGGCGATTAACTTGCAGTATTTCTGAGCAAAGATTGCTCATATTTATGCGCCCTGCGATAGGGTTAGCTCGGTTGGCAGTATCTTCAAATAAAATATACGGATATCCAGATTCAAACTGAATCTCAGCTAAAGTTTGGAAAAATTCCCGAGCATTAATTTTGTATTTTTTTATCGCTTTGTTATTGACCATCTCATGGTATTTGTCTGTAACGCTAATTTCAGACATAGGAACCCCATAGATGCGCTCAATATCATAAGGAGAGAACAAATACATGTCCTGGTTATCTTTCGCTAGCTGGAAAGTAATATCGGGGATAACGACCCCTAAAGAAAGTGTTTTAATCCGTATTTTTTCATCTGCATTTTCACGCTTAGTATCAAGAAAACGCATAATATCAGGGTGATGAGCATGCAAATAGACGGCACCGGCGCCTTGCCTTGCACCTAATTGGTTGGCATAAGAAAATGCATCTTCTAACATTTTCATGACAGGAACAACACCAGAAGACTGGTTTTCAATCAGTTTTATTGGGGCGCCTTGTTCCCGCAAATTGGTCATTAGAAAGGCGACTCCGCCACCTCGTTTGGATAGCTGCAAAGCCGAATTCACAGAGCGGCCAATAGATTCCATGTTGTCTTCGATTCTTAAAAGAAAACAAGAGATTAGCTCACCGCGTTGTTTTTTACCGCAGTTAAGGAAGGTGGGAGTTGCAGGTTGGAAACGACCTGTAATAATTTCATCGACATACAATTTAGCAAGAGATTCACTCCCTTGCGCAAGCGTTAAAGCAACCATACAAACGCGATCTTCATAGCGTTCGAGATAGCGTTTGCCATCAAAAGTTTTCAGCGTATAGCTCGTGTAATATTTAAAGGCACCGAGAAACGTTTGAAAACGGAATTTATGAGCGTATGCCTGTTTAAATAGTGCTTTGATAAATTCAAAGTCATATTGTTCTAATACACTGTTTTCGTAATAATTTTCTTGTACTAAAAAGTCTAATTTTTCTTTTAAATCATGGAAAAATACGGTGTTTTGGTTCACATGCTGTCGAAAATAGTGGTGAGCCGCTTCTTTGTCTTTATCAAATTGAATACGGCCTTCATTATCATATAAATTCAACATCGCATTGAGCGCATGATAATCCACATCTGATATATTTTGCATTTTATCCATTTGGAATAACTCTAGTTGTTTGTACGTTGCCAAAACGTTTTTAGGCCTTGTTGAACGGACTGAACATCTTTATCAGTACCAAGAAGTTCAAAACGATATAGGTAGGGGACATGGCATTTTTGCGCAATGATATTTCCAGCTATCGCATAGGCATCACCAAAATTGGTATTACCCGCAGCAATAACTCCGCGGATAAGTGTGCGGTTGACTTCAATATTAAGAAATTGGATCACCTCTTTTGGGACAGCACCTTTGCTACCACCACCACCGTAGGTCGGCAGTAATAAAACATAAGGTTTTGTCGCAATTAGACTATTTTCGTGGCTTCCAATAGGCAACCGCGTTGCTGGGACACCTAGCTTTTCAATAAAGCGATGGCAATTTCCTGAGCGACTTGAAAAATAGATGAGTGATTCCGTTTTCATAACACCACCTAAGCGGCTAATAAGCTAATCATGTCTGGTCGAAAACCTGCCCAATGTTTGTCTCCCGCAATAACAACAGGAACTTGCTGGTAGCCTAATTTTCTGACTAATTCAAGAGCTTGGCTGTCTTCAGTAAGGTCAATGATTTGGTAGGAAATAGATTTGCGATCTAAGGCTTGATAAGTTGCATTACACTGAACGCAGTTAGGTTTACTATAAATGGTAATCTCAGCCATGTTATTTACCTTTTGAATGTTTAATAGCAGTAAAAATAAGGTGCGTGACATATAAATACTATATATAGATTTTTAACTTATCAACCACACAATATGTAGTGAATAGAAAATATTGAATGATAATTATTCTAATTATTAGCTAGGTGGTTATTAACATTGAAAATAAAAAAGTATGGTATTGGATGATTCAGATAGACTCTCTAAGAAAAAAGATCATTGCAAAGTGGAAATAATTTACTCTATAACTGTATATACAATCAGGTAATTGAGTCCTTTTGAGGAGATACTATGTACCATCAATATTTAGCAACACCGGATAAATTTCCTAAACCGTGGATACATATTACGGCTGATGATGACGGAATAACGAGCCTCTATTTTGTGGATGAAAAAACAGAAAAAGAAACGAAGAATGAGCACTCCAAGCTTTGTGTGAAAGAATTAAAGGAATACTTTAATCATAAAAGAACCGTTTTTACGGTTGCATTAAATCCACAAGGAACAGAATTTCAGAAAAAAGTGTGGAAACATCTTTGTGGGATCCCTTACGGGGAGCGATGGAGCTATAAAGATTTGGCGTTAAAGTTAGGCTCCGTAAATTATTGTCGTGCGGTCGGTATGGCAAACTCACGTAATCCAATCTCATTAATTGTTCCTTGTCATCGCGTACTTGGGCATGATGGAAAATTAGTGGGGTATACAGGGGGCTTAGATATTAAAGATTGGTTACTTTTGCATGAGAAGTAAACACTGAATAATTAGCTATAGGTAATACTATTAGTTGTAATAATTACTATTGATAAGAATTATTGTCGAAATCAGAACCTATTCTATCGATAAATAATATTTTTTTATCTTTTTAGTCCATTTTCGTGATCTAGGTTGTAGACAAGTAACTGAGAAATCTGATGTACTGAGCTTGATACAGATGGTGTGTCTATTTTATTTTAAAGGTAATATTTGATGTCTAAAGTTAAAGGTAACGTTAAGTGGTTCAACGAATCTAAAGGTTTTGGTTTTATCACTCCAGAAGATGGTAGCAAAGATGTATTTGTTCACTTTTCTGCGATTATGGGCGATGGTTTCAAAACCTTAGCTGAAGGCCAAAAAGTGGAATTTGAAATTACTGAAGGTGCTAAAGGCCCATCTGCTGCTAACGTTATTCCTCTGTAATTTTTATAATTAAGATTAAAACGAACAGCTGAAAACTCGCCCTAGATAGCTAGGGCGAGTTTTTTTATTTATAAAAATAAAAAAGGCCTGATATAAACCAGACCTTTTCATCAATAAATTGTCTATAAATTAAACAGTTGAGATTATTTAACTTCTTCGCCTTTAGCTTGTAAATCGGCATGATAAGAAGAGCGAACGAATGGGCCACAGGCTGCGTGAGTGAAGCCCATTGCCATGGCTTCTTCTTTCATTTCATCGAACTCAGCAGGGCTGACATAGCGTTTGACGGGTAAGTGATGGCGACTTGGTTGTAAGTATTGGCCTAGTGTAAGCATCGTTACACCATGACGACGTAAGTCGCGCATAACCTCGATAATTTCTTCATTGGTTTCACCAAGACCGACCATTAACCCCGATTTAGTTGGGATATTTGGATGTGCTTCTTTAAATTTTTCGAGTAATTTTAAAGACCATTCATAGTTAGCGCCAGGGCGAACTTGGCGGTAAACACGTGGCACATTTTCAAGATTATGGTTAAACACATCAGGTGGTGTTGCGGTTAAAATCTCTAATGCGCGATCCATACGGCCGCGGAAGTCAGGAACCAGCGTTTCAATTTTAATTGATGGGCTTTTTTCACGAATAGCACTAATGCAATCAGCAAAATGCTGTGCTCCGCCATCACGTAGGTCATCACGGTCAACAGACGTAATGACGACATAGCGTAGTGCCATATCTTTAATAGTTTGCGCTAATTTTTCGGGTTCGTTGGCATCTGGTGCATTTGGGCGACCATGGGCAACATCACAGAATGGGCAGCGGCGGGTACAAATAGCCCCCAAAATCATAAAGGTCGCGGTACCATGGTTAAAACACTCAGAAAGGTTAGGGCATGATGCCTCTTCACATACAGAGTGTAAGCCATTTTTGCGCATGGCTGCTTTAATGCCTTGAATACGAGTGGAATCAGCAGGAAGCCTAATTTTCATCCAGTCAGGTTTACGTAGAATTTCTTCTCGTTCAGTCACAACGTTTTTGACAGGGATCAGCGCCATTTTGTCGGCGTCACGATATTTAATTCCGCGTTCTATCTGAATTGGTTTACTCATAATATGACGGTTCCAGTTATCTTTTATGCTGATGGATAAGTGATAATTCTAAATAAAACCGAATGGAGACTGTTATCCATTCATTAAAATATTTTTTAAAAATGTTAAAAAATTATAGCATTATTATTGAACAATATGAAATCCTAGTGTGTCACAGAATTGGCGAATTAGCACAGGCTGAACATCGGAAACTGATACTTTGGGAGCAAGATTACTCATTTGAGTCATCTTTAATTCACTGTAACCACAAGGATTAATACGATTAAAGGGTTCAAGGTCCATATCAATATTTAATGCGAGGCCATGAAAAGAACAGCCTTTCCTTATGCGTAATCCGAGGGAGCAAATTTTGTCGCCATTAACATAGACACCGGGAGCATCAGGGCGAGGATACGCTGCAATATTAAAATGGGCAAGGGTATTTACGACGGTATTTTCTAATGCGGTAACTAGCTCACGAACACCAATTTTATTGCGTTTTAGATCGAGCATAACATACATCACTTGTTGCCCTGGCCCATGATAGGTAACTTGGCCGCCTCTATCACTTTGGATAACAGGGATATCACCAGGGGCAAGAACGTGCTCCGCTTTTCCTGCTTGGCCTTGGGTGAATACGCGAGGATGTTCAACTAGCCAAATTTCATCATGGGTTTCTGGCGTACGGTGTTCTGTGAATTGGTGCATCGCATCAGATACTTGCTGATATGGCGCGAGCCCTAACTGACGTATGATTATCGCTCTTTCTGACAAAGTTTTAACATCCACATGGAAAAATAAGTGTTTAGTATAACGCTGGTGGTAAGTGAGTGCTAGTTCTGTCAATGTTAACGATAAACATAGTTTTATACTTTAATTGTGATGTCAGACTGATAAAATTTTTTAGGTAAAATAAAAATTGGGAAAGCGATACATGACTTTCCCAACGATGTTAATCTTTTTTAATCGTTATTGGTTGGAGTGTTTAAAGACGATAGGAACCTCTGAAAATATTAGATAACTGTTTTTAATTCAGTAACATTATTATCTAACTTTTTAAGTTCAGAATATATATCAGTTAGTTTGTTTTCATATGTAGAAAGCGTAGACAACGCTTTTTGCTTATCGATATTGGCTTGTTCTACTTTCATCGTTAAGTCATCGAGCTCGTTTTCCATTTGTACCAAAATAGGCGGTTCTGGATCCCTGCTTGTTTTTTTCGTCTCGCTTAGATTCTAAAGCTTTCAATTCATCTGGGGTGATTGTTGATATTTTATGTTCTAAATCATTAAACTTGTTTTCATATTAAAGAAAAACTTGCTTTGCCTTTTCAGCATTTATCGTTGCCTTACTGTGTAAATCGGTAAATTTTTTTAATTTTATTTTTAGCTGGTGAGTCTACTAAATTATGTTTTATTTACATTTTCTAACCTACTAAAAGCGATAGAAAGTGCATTTGGTGTGATTGATTTTGTCACGAAGTACTCCTTGTTACGTATTGAAGTATAGTGGTCAATAAATATTTTTGTATTAACGGCACCATAATGATATTCGGTTGTTATTTTTTAACGAAAGTACGTTACACTTGTGGATTCAAGTCTAGAAGTGAATATTGTTGAAATGTGTAGATGAAACATGAAGAAAGTGTATTCAATAAAAGTAAAATTTTATGTGCTTTTATAGTTAATGCTAATCCTTTGAGAATAAGATATAAAAATATAATGAAGGAGGGGCCATCCTCCTCCATTATAAACTTAACTAATTACTTGTAGGCTCCATGATGGTAACCAGGGGTTGCTTTATTGAATTCACTCTGTGCTTCCTTCAATCTTGCTTTGTTCTCTGCTAGGGATGCTTGGTATTGTGGAGAGTTAATTTTAAACTCATAAGCGTCATTTTTTTCTTTTCGTAAAAAATTATTATTTGCTTGAGCTAAGATCCCTCTAATATTTTCAACTTGACTTGTAAGGGTATTCAAGGTTTTTATTTTTGATGAATTATGCTTGTAAGAAGAATTGCTTATGTTTTCTTTTAAATGTCTGATTTTTTTATTAAGGCGAACGATTGCATTGGCATTTTTTTGCACATTATTATTAGCATTCTCCATATGGTAAATTCTCTCAAAAAGATTGAATTTACCATTTAATAGAGATGACGATATTTTATCTAAGCCTTTTACGTTTTGGCTTACTGATTTTATTTCATTTTTTAGCTTTTTT
>NZ_JAMPPE010000041.1:0-25066 GCF_028480905.1 Providencia sp. PROV156
AACCGATACTGTCGGAAATATCGGGACGTCCACCGGGCAGTTTACCGTGGATAGCAATATAACGCTGACTGCACACTTAGACCCTGCGAGCCAAGACAATTCGAATGCGTTGATAACCTACTTAAAACGACCTCAAATTAGTGGAGAAGCTGATCCCGAAAGTAAAATTACCGCTGAGTTTAAAGGACAAATTAAAACGGCTTACGCCGATAGCCAAGGAAAATGGTCTCTGATTTTTGATGTTGATGCGAATGAAGGCAAGGATAATCACTACAAGGTCATCGCAGAGGACTCTGCTGGTAACAAAGAGACAATTAGTCAGAGTTTTACATACCTGCCCTCATCAGTAGGATCTGGAGACATTCACCCCCCGACTCTAACCGCCACATTAGATGCTGCGTATGATAGTGGAAAGCAAGGTGATTATATCACCAATATTAAAGTGCCTAAATTTACAGGGAACGCCACAGCGGGGGCTAAAGTTAGACTGACAATCGGGAATGAAAGTTTCTCTACATTGGCAGATAAAGTCACTGGAAATTGGGAAATCCAAGTTAAAGAGCTCGCGGAAGGGAATTGCCAGTATCTTGTGACAGCGGAACACCCAATAAATGGGCAAACAAAGGATATTTCTGGGAATATTTTTATAGATACTACTGCTCCTGTATCCACAATTGAACTAAGTACAGAGACAGATACAGGAACTAAAGGAAACTTTATTACTGCACATCGTAAACCTGTATTTACAGGAAAAGGTGAGCCGAGAAGTGAAATCACTCTGGAACTAAATAATGAGTCGGTTTCGACAGTTGTTGATAACAACGGTTTCTGGAGTTTATCTTTACCTAATGAATTACCAAAAGATTTTATTGGTGATTATAAAGTTACCGTTACGGATACGGCAAATAATCAATTTGAAACAATAGACACACTGACGATTAATTCGAGTAAACCGGAGATTACCGATGCTGCTCTGGCTTCACCTTGGAAGAGAGGTTATCATCATGGTGATAAATCAACCAATGATTTAGAGGCAACTTTTACAGGAAAAGTAACCCCTGGTTCAAGTTTACAAT
The DNA here is from genome assembly GCF_028480905.1 of Providencia sp. PROV156. Classification (NCBI taxonomy): domain Bacteria; kingdom Pseudomonadati; phylum Pseudomonadota; class Gammaproteobacteria; order Enterobacterales; family Morganellaceae; genus Providencia; species Providencia sp. PROV156. Next base: position 1,077 of record NZ_JAMPPE010000041.1, read on the forward strand.
TTAAGTTTAGACTGAGTAAGAAGGATGAGCATATTTTCTCCATCTCAGACATTGATAAAAATGGAAATTGGTCTTTTAGCTTACCGCCAGGTTTTCTTAAAGTGGATCGCCGTTATGACCTTGATAATTTGGCATTAATTGCAACGTCTCCAGCTGGGTTGACGACAGAAAAGGTGATTGAAGAAAAAGGGATTCAAATAAAGGATTGCGTTTTAAATGTGGCATTTCAAGTTGCGGCAGAGTCGAGTAGCACTGGGGAAGTTGATAACTCACTAAGCTCAAGTCGTTCCCCTAAGTTACAGGGAAAGATTTCAGGGGCATCGGATAGAGATGAGCTTACAGGAACCATTTTTATTGGTGGAAAAACTTATTCAATAGGTTTTGGTAAAAGCAGAAGCTCATGGAATTTCAAAGTCCCCGACGATGTTCAATTACCATTGGGGGAAGTCCCTTATACCCTCAAATTTAAAGATGTTTATGGTTCGGTAAGGGAAGTATCTTCTTCTGTATTTATCAGTGATTTCAAGTTTTACCTTGACCCAGATACAGATTCTGGCCAAATCGGTAACCACAATACCAATCATAAAAAACCCGTTTATAAAGGCAAAATAACAGCCGGTGGCACGATCTCAGCCAAAGTAAATGGTAATAGTTATCCTATTCAAGCCAATGAGCAGGGAGAGTGGCGTTTCGAAGTACCGATTAAAGGGGATGGCGCTTACCATATTAGTTTTATCCAAGACGATGGTACAGTTTCAGTTGGGCAAACAACACTTAATATCCTCACTAAGGCACCCATATTTAATCATTTTCAGGTTGCTGAGGAGCAACTTCATGCGGGTACACAAGTTGCGAATGTAACCAATCCTAAATTGGTTTTCACTTATAATGGAAATATGGATTATTACTTGATAAACGTGAATGGAAAAACGACTCGACATAATAAGCTAAAAACTAAATATAATGGCTCTAAAACAGTTTTTGCTAATGAGCTGGCATTACCTGACGGCGAGCATGTGGCAAAAATAACTGCATTTGATATCGCGGGTAATAAAACTGAGCATGAAGTAATTATTAAAGTGCTCAGTGATGAATCCGGTAAGACTGCCCCAAGTATTGAATTTGGTGTGAATGATAAACAATTAATTTCTGAGAAAGATGGCAAATTACTTTTCAACCAAAATGATTTAACACTCACGGGGACTACAAGCGTCGCAAGCCTAGTTACCATCAAAGACATAAATGGAAAAACACTTGGTACGACAAAGGCAAATAATCAGGGGAGTTGGCAGCTGAAATTACCCAGTGATGTTGTTCCTGTAGGTATTAAGGATGGTGAAAAAATTCAATTATCGGTTACGGCAAAGGATTTAGCTAATCGTGAAACGCAGTTTGAGTTTGATTTGGTATATGACATTACCCCGCCAGTATTGAATGCGGTATTAGACGAACAATCATCAAATGGCGGCACTATTCATGTTAACCAACCAACATTTAATGGAACAACCAAAGCTAATTCGGAAGTACGCTTGACGATCAATGGAAATATATATCGTACTACCGCTGATTATGATGGTAATTGGCAGATTAAATTGCCTGATAACGAAGCACTTGCTGATGGCGTGCATTTCTATGAAATAGAAGCAGTGGATGTGCTTGGGCAAATAAACCAGAACAAAGTTTCTGGTAACTTTATTGTGAAAACAGTCGCCTCAGTGAGTGGGGAATTAGAAGAAGATTCAGACTCAGGTATTCAGGGCGATGACTGCACCAATGTAAATAAGCCTACATTTAGCGGAATTACCGAACCAAATGCGACAATTCGATTAGTGTTTGATAATAAAGTTACATCAATTTTTGAAACTACCGCCAATGAGAAAGGAGAGTGGACGATCCAGGTAGATACTGAATTGAGTGACGGTCTTCATGATTATGTCATTTTTGCGATTGATAATATTAAAGGTATTAAAGGACAAGTTTCTGGGCAATTGGTTATTGATACATTAGCACCTGATTACCTTATTGGTGGTGTGGTAGATCCTATAGACTCCAGCACTAAACCGAATATTTTAACCAGTATGACGAGGCCGACTTTTGCTGGGATTGCAGAGCCTAGCACTTATTTGGAAATCACAGTTGGTCAAGAGATCTACACGAATATCCTTGTTGATAAACAAGGGGAGTGGAGCTTTACGTTAACAGAACCACTAATCGATGGGACACATGATTATCATATAAGGGTAACTGACATTGCCGGGAACTTAGGGGCAGACAATTTAACCGGAAAAATTACTGTTGATACTCAAGCGCCAGAAATTTTAGGGGGGCTAAATAACACCACTGACTCAAGCCACAAGGGCGATAATATAACGAATATCAATAAGCCAAAATTTAGTGGGGTGACAGAGGCTGAGGCAGTTATTGCGCTTGAAATTGACGGTAAAATCTATCAAGGGGTGGCGGATGAAAAAGGAAACTGGGCGATATCTGTTACTGATGCCTTGATTGATAAAACCTATGATTATCGTATTGAAGTTAAAGATGCCGTGGGAAATAGGCAGGCGCTTACAGGGCAAATGACGATTGATACTAAAGCCCCTGAGCTTGTTGGTCACTTAGATGTTATGACTGACTCTGGCGAAAAAGGCGATGATATAACTAATATTAATACGCCAAAATTCAGTGGGACAACGGAGCCAGACACTCATGTATTTTTAACCATTGATAATCATACCTATGAACAAAAAGCGAATAAATTAGGCCAATGGGAGATCTCGGTGTCGAACCCATTAGCTGAGGGTGTGTATGACTATGAAATTAATGCATACGATCAAGCGGGTAATCAGGCACAGCAATCAGGAAAGGTGACTATTGATACCAAAGCCCCTGAGCTTGTTGGTCACTTAGATGTTATGACTGACTCTGGTGAAAAAGGCGATGATATAACTAATATTAATACGCCAAAATTCAGTGGGACAACAGAGCCAGACACTCATGTATTTTTAACCATTGATAATCATACCTATGAACAAAAAGCGAATAAATTAGGCCAATGGGAGATCTCGGTGTTGAACCCATTAGCGGAGGGGGTGCATGACTATGAAGTTAATGTATATGATCAGGCAGGAAATCAGGCACAGGTTCAAGGTAATCTTACTATTTATTCCGATTTGCCCGATGCAACTGTAACGCCAATAGATAATACAGGCGGTACTCAGGTGGATATCCCGCCAATAGATACCTTAGCGCTTCCATCTGATATCGAGGAACACTATTTTTAATTGAATAATAGCCCTACCATGAAAATGGTAAGGCTAAAGTTTAAAGGTGAATAAAGTACTAAATCAAGGAATGGGGGAAGCTTGGCTGCGCATGAAAGCTTTTAAATGCCAGTAAAAAATAAGGGACATCATCATAGCCGACTTCTTGGGCGATACGTGTCATAGGCATATTTTCTGTTCTAGATAATATCATTGCTTTGTTCATTCGGGACATTAAGCTAATTTTGGAAAAACTTGTATATTCACTGGCTAGTCGTCGTTTAAGGGTTGAAGGACTCATATGGAGTTTTTTTGCGATAGTATCTAGAGTATGGCATTGTTTACCTGCGCTATGAAAAATTAAGTCATACACTTTATCTTTTATCGAGATATTCATTGAGGCATATAATGTAGAGGTAAATTCATTCACCAGTAAAAAAAATGATAGAATAAAGTTTAAATGAATATGAATAACATTATGGCTGGTCGGTGAGTTAGCTTCTTTAATTGCAGAATGAAATACATCTTCAATAATCGGGTTTTCTTGTAAGCTAGTACAACAAATTTGGCTTATTGAGAGTGTCTTTTTCTTATTAATAAATAATGCTGCATGCTGTTGGTAAAAGGATTTTAACATATCGGTGGTCATTGGAAGTACATCTACAGCCAGCAGATTGTGATTATCAAGATTGATTATCTCAATTGATGATCCTTTGGGGAGAAAACAGATATCTGCAGCCGTTAGTCTTTGCCATGGGCCTTCTTCTATCCGTATTTCAATTTCGCCAGACCTCACTTTAAATAGTAGAGAGTGAGTTAGATAAAAGCTATTTTTTATTTTATTTGATAGGGTTTCAATATAGGTATGAAACGATTTAACACAGAAATTAGTCGACATTTTTGAACCTAAATAAATATTACCTACGATTATTACCGTAAAATTATTCTGGTTGTGTCAAAGAATTGTTCACGGCTTCCATATTTTTAATAACAAACCTTGAGCTTGCATAAGCTGAAAGATCGATTTGTTATTACTTCCTGACTTAATAAACTTCAGTGTATAGCGATGTGGTTTATTAAAAGGAACGCAGGGATACTAATTTTATATAGGGTATATTGATTTAATTACTGGTCACGATTTTTTATGTTTTTGAGAGAGAACAATAAATTCTTAACGAGTCAGTAATATTCCGAGAGCCATTATTTTAACTCATTGTTTTTATTTAAAATAATTATTTTTATTTTAATATTGGAATTATGTTTTTAGAGTAAAAAAAAGATAAGTAAGAAAAAAACAAAGTGAAATGACAACTATTAGGTGCTTAACATTAAAAAATAGTAGGAGTAAATAAAAAGGCAGAGTACGTTGAATATACTTCTGCCTTATCGTGCGTTGGACCAGTAATCAATTCAATATTTGGTTTAACTGACTATATAGGCCTTGTGCGCTCTTCTTATAACCCTCGACGGAGAGGTGCACATTGTCAGGTCGTGCTAAATCTTGTGCTGCCCATGTGCGAATTGAACAAGGGCCACCCATAAAGGCTTGCCAGTCCCAAAATAGCGTATTTTCCTGAGCTGCAACTGTTTTTTGAATTTGAATCACACTCGTTAAATTCACTGGCATCTGAGCTTGGCAACTCGCCGCATCATTAAATTTAAGTGAATCATTCGGGCCGATAAGTAAAATAACGCTATTTGGCATTTGTTGGCGAACTAAGCGAATTTTAGCGCGCAAATTTTGCTCGTAAGCAGCTAAATCTAACGTATCGTTAAAAGCCTCATTGGTTCCATAGGCTAAAATCACCATATCAGGGGACATTTGCGCTAAGGTTTCGCTCCATTGTGGTTGCCATTTATCTGTCATACTCAATGTTGCACCATTGAGCCCAAGAGCTGAAAACATCACTCCTGGTTTTTGCGAACGCACTAACCACCCACCAATTTTCAACCCATCACCTTTATTAACAGTAACTTGGGCTGGAAGCTGGGTATTTACAGGGGACGAAAATACCCACTGGTTGCCTGTGGCTGGCAATGCAACATTGGGGGAGACTGCAGGAGCGACACGCATTTGTGAGTCACTTGTGCTTTGGTATAGAGTTTGTAGCTGATAAGCACCTAGCGCAGGCTGTAAAGGCTTGAGCACTACTTTACTGTTGGCTGCTTGTGGCTCGGCAATTAGCCCACCAAGTGGGTAATCAAAGCGTTCATCTTTGCGGCTTGAAGCCAGTGACCACTCTTTCTTTTCGCTCATACGGTTAATGGTCGCTGTTCGTTGTCCAGGTACCGAAATCGGAGGAATGAAGCCTGGGCCCGCGTCACCATAACGTTGCTGAAATAATGTTCTTAAATTACCGCTGAAAAAGTCAGCGGCTGTATGTGAATCACCAATTTGGACAATGTGAACTTGTTGGTTGCCTTGGCGCAACTTATTTGCCAACTGTGGCAAATTAGGCTCTGCGTTATTGACCAACTGCCCTTGTGCAACGACTGGCTGGCCTTTAGGCAGGCTAGTCGTGCGAGTTTTGTCTGATGTGTTCTGGCAAGACAATAAGCCCAGCGACAAAAGCGCAATCACGCTACCCGCCAATATTTTGGACTTAGCTTGACACAGTTTGTTCAGTTTCATGAGGTTCCTTTTCTTCCTCTTCTTCGAAATGAATGAGTGAGAATACTTTTTCAGCGATCAATTGTTGACCTTTTCCGCTGAAATGGATCCCGTCACCACTTCGCAATTTAATGGTACTACTCGCATCACCGATATAGTCAGAATAGGTATCGCCTTTATATTTAAAGACATCATTGACCGAAAAGTAAATTTCACCGTTGTCTTCAACTTCAGATTGGTAGAGGCTACTTAAGAATTTCATGCCATCGGAGAGCGTATTTTTACGCATATTAGGAGGCCCAACCCAAATAACATCAACATTGTGCTGGCGAGCGGTCGATATTATATCACCAATTCGTTCACGGTACACTTTTTCCCAATCTTCACTTTTAAATTTGACGTATTTATAACCCGTCTGTGGTGGCATATCCCAAGGGTCGTTAGGTCCTAAAAAAATGACTAAAACCTTAATGTTGGGGTTATCATTCAATGCCTTAGCAATGGTTTGGGGCCAATTGAAAAAGCGTGGATACGCCAGTCCTGTACTTTGCTTGCTTAGATTAATGCTATCGATATTATATTTTTTCAAGAGCATGTTTTTAACATGTGGAGCGACGCCTTGCATCATGGAGTCCCCCGCGAACAGGACTTGTTGGCCCTTTTCGATATTGGCAATATGTTTTGCCACGATTGGCTGATCTTTTTTGATTGTAAAACCACCAAAGTTAATTTTCTGGTTTTTCTCTCTAACTTGTGGTCGTTTAAGCCGCTCAGGGAAAGTAATCGATAAGCTTTCAGCTGGATAAATATAGCCATTTACGAAATGAAGACCAATTTGAAACTCTTTGGGGAAACTGAGTTTTTTATCTTTATTGGCCAGTTCAAGCTCTGCGGCTTGTTTGTCTTCCTGCGCTTTTTGCCCTGATGCGTAATAAGTGAATAAGCTTCCTGCTTCAAGCGCACCATCATGTAAGTAAGCACCATAATCCCAGATAGGATTCCCTGCCATTTTCGCCCATGGGGTATCTTGGTGATATTTTTGCTGCCAAAATCGTTCTAGTGAGCTTTGATTCAACCAAATTAATAATAGGCCAGCAATTAGGACAATAAATAAAATCTGCCCAACTTTGATTAGGGTATTTTTAAACTCAGAAGTTAGCATAAATAAACCCCGGCATACCTGAAGGAGAAAGCATAAACATAATAGTTAGAATAATCGCGAGCGGAATAGGATAATAATACCAAGGAATGGTTTGGTATTTTTTTGCCACATAATGGTAGCCTTGTACAAAATAAGGGTAGGTAATCAGTAGTAGCCAAAATGCGATTAGTAAGCCTAGGCTTGCATTAATTGAAGCAATAAAACCAGGTGCAATGATTTGATTGGCCATTAACAGGGCATCATCAAATGAGGGGCTACGGAAGAAAATCCATGCAAAGCAGACAAAATGGAAAGTAATAATTCGTGACACCCAAACGGATAATGTTTTATTAGGAATCACTTGGGTCCATCCTAATTTTTCCATGCATAAACTCTTAAGATTGAGTAGCACAATTCCTAATCCATGAATGGCTCCCCAAACTACAAATGTCATTGCTGCACCATGCCATAACCCTGAAATGACCATCGCAAGGAATACATTGGTATTCATACGGCTAAAACCTTTGCGGTTACCGCCTAGGGGGATATAAATATAGTCGCGAATAAATGTAGATAAGCTGATGTGCCAACGGGCCCAAAACTCTTTTAAATTTGCAGCTAAATAAGGCGCATTAAAGTTAACAGGGACTCTAAATCCTAATAATAACGCGATGCCCGTCACCAGATTGGTATAACCTGAGAAGTTAAAGTAAATATTCCAAGCATAGGCATAGGTTGCTACTAGGATCTCTCCCGCATTGTAACCCACGGGAGAATCAAAGACTGGATTTACAAAATTTTCAGACAAGTAAGAGCTAAATAAAAACAATTTCACTAGTGCTAATGAAATAAGCAATATCGCTTTTCGAGGATCTAAAACCTCACGGCTTTCCGCTTGTATTTGGGGAAGAAAGTTCTTCGCGCGGTTGATTGGCCCTGCGACGATGCTCGGAAAAAATGCAAGATACAATGTTACATCAAAGAAATCGGCTTTGGGAATTTCTTTGCGACAAACTGATACCGTATAGCTTACCGAATGGAATACATAAAATGAGAGTCCAAGTGGTGCGAGTATTTCCAATATAGGAAGACCAACACTAAAACCAAATTTATCGAGTGTTTGCTGAATAGTCTCTTGGAAGAATGAGTAATATTTAAAGGTGGTAAAGAAGCCAACAATGACAGCGGTAAGAATACCGTATATCCATCGACTAGAGAGCCAATTGGTTGCCACGTTGGTAAGCAAATAAATAATCAGTGTGTAGCTAAATAAGATATAAGCAAAGTCAGGACTAAATGAATAAACAAAAAAATAGCTAGCAGTGATTAATAAGCCATTTTGTAACTTTGCACTGGGCTGACAACCCCAATAAATAAGAAAAAAAATCAAGAAAGAGCCAAGAAACTCAAAAGAGAAGAAATTCATATTAGACTCAAAGATGTTAATTATTTTGTTAGAAGGTTAGGGTATATGATATTTGATCTCTTTTTCTATGCAATCAGAATATTGCTTGTCATATTGCTCGTCATATTTCGAGCGGTGACTTTGTTGGCTACGTTCAGCTACCCTAGTCACATACTTATGTATGCTCCTAGGGATAGCTTCTCTTGCCGCCTCGCCACCACTCGAACTATTTAGAGCAATGTGGTGAAACTGAAATGCCCAATAAAAGACAATTAAACCATCAGATTAAAAACGAGAGATAGCTTCTCTTGCCGCCTCGCCAACACTCGAACTATTTAAGGCAATAGAGTAAATCTAAAAAAACATAAAAAATGAATTGGTCGAATGAGTTAAGTAAGTTCAATGCGGTTTGTGAGGGATAAAAAAATCCACTTAGTTAAGTGGATTTTTTATGTCTTGTACCTGGTGATACAAAATTAAATGCGAGTGGATGCTCTTTGCTGAGCTTGTGTAATCAATTCTTCATTACTCGCGTACATCTCTTGTAAATAGCGGTTATAAGTAGAACCTAACTCTGAGTACCCTTTCATATCATTGATTAACTTTTTAGTATCTAGCTCATCTTTTGATAGACGCTGTTTTGCTCGTGAAGTACGTAGTGACTCATAAGCATTATGGGTATTCATATTTTTCATATAAGCAGTCACGGTCTCTTCTACAGAAGAATATGTAGAATAGCCTTTAATCTTTCCTTGTTTGGTCTGGCAGCCACTACCGCAGCGCATACCAAATAAATTACCGTTTTGCAGAGCAAGTTGTGATGTACCCCAACCAGACTCTGTTGCTGCTTGTGTGGCAACTAAGTGTGTTGGCATGATGTCGACACGACTCAATAGTTTGTTCCAATTTAAACGTTTTGGATTACTACATTTCATACCATAGCTATTACAGATTTGTTCAAGACGGCGCAACTCTTGTGCGCTCCACTTCTTATTAGCCCGTACTGATAGCAACCAAGTACGTTCAGCCATAATCTGCTTATTCACTTTTTCAATAACAGGGACAACCGTTTTCAAAAATGCTTTCTTTCGAGGCGTACCAGAAGGGTATTTACGCAAGTCAGGGAGTGAGGTTTTAGCCTGACTTACATTCTGTTGCACAGTTTTATTAGTATACTCTTTATTGAGCATTGTGCTGGTACTGGTGGAGCCCATACTCAGGCTCGAAAATAAAAGTAAAAATAAGAAAGCGAAGACGGCGTTTGTCCTCATCGTTCGAGAGGGCATTTGCTTCTCCTAAGTATCTCTGAACAAAATTCGAGCGAATATTAGCAGATTAATTTTTCACGAGCTACATTTATCCGGGTGACATTAAGGAAACTTCTGTATTATTTTGTGGGTTTTTTTATATTAATATGAATGTATTGATTTTAAATGACCTAATGGTTTCGTTTGGTATATTTTCATATGATGAATTATAAATTAAACTGTTTATTCCCGTGGCATTCGCGCTTTACTTAAGTTAAATTTGAGTAAAAAACACACAATTCATTTAGTTATTATAGGGTTATTTTGTCTGAAAAATAAGCAGTTGGTAGTCTATTTTTTGACCGAAATGAGTTCTCCATCGTTTTATTAAAGCCTATCGAGGCGACAAAAGTGAAATAAGATTATTATCTGCAAATGAGTAAAAAGTGACATTTACCTTAAATTTTAAGCGCAACAATGTCAGGATAAAGTCCTATAGGGTGAGTCATATGGATATCACAAATAGTCCCTTTAAGGTTTTAAAATTTGTTGCAGTAAATCTTGTTGCTTCGCATCTTCCGCCAGCTGTGGAAAATCTGCCACTGTCCAATAAGAGGTCGGTTTGGGGAGCTGTTTCATATTTCCAGTAGGGAGCAAACGCAGTTGTGCGAGTAATGACAAATCATATTTGAGATAGCGGTCAGGCAACGTTAAAAATAAGCCTTCAGATGGCATAATTTGTGGGGGCATCAGAGGATAACGTTGGTCACTTGTTTGGTAATCTCTTGTTAAAACAAGAAATTTCTCTGGTACTCTACGGTAACTGTTCCACCATAAACCATCAACGCTATCAAATATTTTTCGCGTGGTTTTTCTATCTTTGCTACCGAGTTGGTGAAGGGCCAGTGGAAGAATATTTTCCATTGATTGAGAGTAAGTGGCTAAAGAGCCTGCTCGGCCTTGTAGTATCAAAGTTAAGGCGAGACGGGAACCAAGTAAATTTGAGTACAGGTCTTCAGGGGAAAATGCGGAAACCCCTTCAGAAAACCCCGGTACAGATTGATAGCCATACCACTGTGCAATTTCATGCCATACCGCGAGTTGGAAAGCCAATTTTGCGGCTAAGTAGGCGCTTAGTGTATAGCGCTGTTTGGCGGATTGTGGCGGTTCAAATGCACTGAAATGTATTTGTCTATCCGCTAATTCTTCACTCAGTGACAACGACCATTGTTGGCCTAGACGTGGGTAAATTTGGCTAAATAAGTAAAAAGTATAATCTGCAGTATCTCTGACATGGGAAATATCAATAAACCCGCTTTTATCCGTATAGAGTAAGCCTATTTTTTCATTACTGAGCCCCATTAATGCCGCAGAGGCACCTAAAAAGCTGTCATTATAATGATGTTCTCCTAGGCTATCTGCTTCAACGATATTATCGATAGTGTAAAACGGGACAGGTAATCCCCATAGCTCAGCTTGCAAGTTGTAGCCAAAGGCGCAGCAAGCGCGCAAACCTTGTGGTGGGGCTAAGGAAGCAATAACAGGCCAATTTTGTGAGGCTTCTTCAAAAGTATAGGGGGTAATGACAGGCTCAATAGTGGGTAATTCCAGTTTGTCATGACTTTGGCAGGCGGCTAATAAAAGTCCAATTCCCATTGCCAGAACCCATTTGAACATTAAAATGCCTCCCCAACTTGAAAATATACCCCTGTACTGTTGCGGCCGACACCGAAATCCAAGCGAACATTCATTCTTGGTTTAAATTCAAAACGATAACCTACGCCAACAGTGGGCAACCAATGCCCTTGGCCTAATTCAGATGCAGCATCACTCATGGTTCCTGTTCCTAGCCAACCCACAACGCCATGACGCCAATCGAGTTTATGGCGAAGTTCAATTTGGCTGGTGAATATATTGTTATCACGATAGCGGCCTTCGTAATACCCGCGCATACGGTTACCATTACCGAGTAATGATAGCTGGTTCCACGGTACATTTCCGGTTGAAAACCTCGCATAATTGTCGAATGCAATAACAGTCTCTTCGGCTAAGGCATGGTAATAGGCATATTGTAATTGGGTGGTTTGGAAACGTGTATCGCTACCGAGGCTAGGCGCAAAATAAGTATAGATGGCCTCAAAAGCTTGCCCATGATAGGCATTGGGCAGAAAATCTCGTGTGTCATAACTGTAGTATGCACTGATGCCTGAATTTAACACCGAACGACCCCCAATTGAATTGGAGAAATACTGTTTGGCGCCATCATCAGGATCGCTGGCATTGATTGATGAAAAGTCCCAACCAAGACCAATATAAGTCGAATCGGCTAATTGATATAAGACTCTTGGGGTTATTTGGAATTCTTGGGAATGGTACTTTTCTTTATTGTGATCGTTTTTCCCTGCAGAATATCCCTTACCCCAGTAATAAGTGGGAATATTGTTAATGGTGCCGGAAACAAATAACCGCCACTGGTCGTTATCAATAAAATTATAATTGGTAAAATTTAAGCCAAACGCGCCTGTAGACGACGCAAAACCACTTAAGCCAATAGAAGACGGCTGGGTTTGTTTATCTTCTTTATCTATTCGATATAAACCAACCAGCGCAGTACCAATACCAACGCCCATTTCGGGGGTATAAAATGGCCCCGGTAATACGCCCCAATCGACAGTTTTACTTTCATCAAAGCTATTTTTTCCACCGAGATCGTTTAACCAGCCATCGATTTGCTGGCGATCAGGGAGTAAATCAGCTTTAGCGGGAAAAATAATAAAAAGGCTGAGCAAGGCCAGCCTTTGGATAATTGCCGAATGCCACATTAAAAACGGAATTCCCCAGAAATATAAAAACTATTTCGGTTATTAAAACCGACTTCTGTTAACACATTAAAGTTTCTAGTGAGTTCGACACGGGCACCGATAGTATTATTCCATTTATGGGCAAGATGTTGTTTAACATCGAATTTTGCATCGTCTGGCGCTAATGCCATCAACCCACTCAATTCAGGCGGTAAATCTAGTTTATTAATATCACCTTTGAATCGTTGGGTAATATCTTGATACATGGCACCAGTCCAAATTTGTAGCTTTGTATTACCTTGACCAGGGATTAAAGGTTCAAAGATAAATTCATAACCAACCCGAGGAGTTACAACAAAAGCAGTAATGTCACCGTCTAAGATATCAAGGCTTGTTCTGGTATAGTTAAAATCTAATGTACTAAAGAATTGGTTATACCCACCAGCGAAGGTAACACCACCACCATACGTTTTTCCTTTATAATCTAATTCAAAAGGCAGATTTTTACCGATATCAATTATATTTTCTTTGCCAAAAATTTTGACCCGAGCTTTTACACTATCAAGATTTGTGGTTGATGTTCCTTTGGTTTTTCCATAAACGCCATATACGTTCATAAATGGAAAGACCCAAGTATCGAGTTTTAACATATGTGATTCATTCTTACTGCGTGTATGTCCTGTTTTAATCATTAAGTCATCATTTAAATCGAATTTAACAAAAGGAATATTTACGCCCTTTTCTGATTTAAAGGCTATTTTGTCAACTTTTATATCTTGACGTAGGTTCATATATCCGTAGCCGATCCCAAAAGGTTCCGGTAAATCATACCCTCGAGCGCGGGCTTCATCGCCCCAAATCGGCAGTACTCGTGACTCTGTGGTAGAAGAACGAGTAATGCCGCCTTCGCTGTTACTTTGTGGGACTCCAGACTCACTTACAGAGACCGAAAATAACGGACGATCACTATCGGCAAAGCTCACAGACATGCTCATAATAGAAGAAAGAATCAGTGCAGTACTGAATTGAATGCGTTTCATAAAATTGGCTCAATCTTTAGATAATAGAGAGGTGTAGTTAGGTATATCTATAATAGTTGGAATTTTAACATTGATAATTTTTTTATCGATAGCGCTTAATGCTTTTTTATGAAGATCTAAAACTAGATACCTGTATGTTAATTGTTTATTTAAGATTAACATTTTTCATACCTAAAATAGCTGCCGATGCAAGAAATAACATCGGCACGATAGGGCTGAAAATACTACTTTTTGTTTTGTTGATGAAACTTAACACGCTCATGAAAATAGGCTTTTAAATGGTCTTCCATTTGGTGAATCTTTTGTTCTAAGGCGTTGACCAGCACTTCATCGCTATTCATATCGAAAACGCGCTGCATCGCCAGTTCATCAACATATTCTTTTTGTGCCTTGGTTAAATCAGCCATATTTGAATTACCTTTATTGAAATAGAACTTTTGCTTTATCAATTTAAAGCAAATTAAAGAAAGTGCATTATTGTGCCTCAGTCAATACAGTATGAAAAGTAGAATAACTGATTGTCGAATAATGATTATTTATTAACTTAGTTGCAATACGAAGGATCAAATCACAATCTCTGTTTGTTAAGAATAATCACAATATTCTTAATGAATATAAGCTGATATCCTCGCCAGAGTCACTTATTAATAGGTCTGAAAATGAATAATAAACAACACTACCTTGATACCGCAGCAGGTGAGGGTGAAAAAGAAGCATCAATGATGGTTGCTATCCCTGGTTCTGAGCTGACGTCTTTATTATTAGAGCAGCGTTTAGAAGAGCAAACTTATTTCACCGATGGTGAAATAGACTACATTCCTGAGGATGGCGGTTTTTTCTTTAGCTGTAAAAAAGATGAAGAAGAATTACGTTTTTATATCTCTTTAGTGGATAGCGACCCTGAATATACCATCAATCCTTATTTTGCCACTGATCCAATCAGCCCTGAGCTGTATGCAGAGGCCAGTGCTGCTCCTCAAGCAGTGATTGTTGAATGTTTATTTCAAGGGCAGCCATTAGCTAATTACCTTCAGCAGCTGAAAATTATTCAAATATTAGTGCCAGATTTATTACTAGGCTTGGATATTTCTGCCGCAGGGAAAGTGTTTACTCGTGAGTGGCTTAATTTCCAACTCATTGATGATTTGATGCCAAGCATTGATTCTTTGTATGTTGTTCATGCTATTTATGACCAAGAAGATAACGAAGACAAGCCGGAAGAAGAGCGTGCTCCGACTATGTATTGGTTCCACACGCACGGTTTGGCACGTTGTGGTTTGTCGGAAGCGGAAATTATTATACCGCACCCGATTGCTTCTTATTATGGTATTCCCGAACTATTTTGGAGCTTCGTGAATAACAGTATTACTCACGGAAAAATCGTGTTTAATGAACCTATTTTTATTGGTCAAACCCAAGCAGGCTATGAGTATTTAGTTGCAGTACCGTTTGAAGAAGGGCTGTTGCATGTGGGTAAATCAACGCCAATTGATGATTTGAAGCCACTTGAAGAGATGAATTTCGAGTTTGGTGATGCGTCATCAGCGCGTTTCATGGGGGATTGGCATGATCGAGACGAATCTCATCAGCACCCATCCGCGATGTTGTTTCGTGTGACACAAGAAAACCCGGTATTAGAAAGTTTCTTTGAAGGCTTTGAAGATCAAAACGCGATGATGTTTATGCGTACCGATGAAGAAACCGCTGATATGTCCCGTAAAGCCAAATTACGTTGGGAATATTTTACCCATATGTTAGATAACTACGGGCCAAAACCGGTCGCTCAGAAGAAAGGATTTTTTGCCAAATTCCTCGGTAAAAACGAGGAAACGGAAGATTCGGAATGGCGCTTTTTAGTGAAATGCGGTATTGGTTACCATGATGCAGAAGAAGATTTCGATGGTCATGAACATATGTGGTTTGAACCTGTTTCTTGGAATGGAGACAAGTTTGAAGGGCGTTTAATTAACCATCCTTTTTATGTGAAAAATATGCAAGAAGGGGAAGTTTATCCATTAACGCGCGACGATATTACGGATTGGACAATTTATTTCCAAGACGGCAGTTATACCCCTGATACGATATATAAATTGTTAAGTGGCGCTCAAGTTCACTAACTTGTCATACTCGTCATACTTCAAGCTGCATGGGTGTTGACTGCGCTCAGCCAGCCGAATCACATACTTATGTATGCTCATCGGTCTGTCTTCGTTTGTCGCCTACATGCAACTTGAATTATTTAGAGTATATACGCGTCACGATTCAAACCGCATGGGTGTTGACTGAGCTCCGCCAGCCGAATCACATACTTATTCAAGCTAGAGTACAAAGGTTTATGTTAGACTGGGCGCGCAATGCGCCCAATTTAATGATGAAAATTTAACGCCATGAATGAGTCCGAGCTTTACCAATATGCCTTGTTTATGCTTTCCCGCCGTGATTATGGGAAAGCAGAGCTATTTGCTCGTATGAAACGGCGTATGTATGAAAAAAATGAAGGTATTATTGATGAGCCTTTAATTGAATTGGTGCTTGAAAGGCTAAGTGAGCAACATTTTCTTGATGACGACCGTGTCGCGGGGCTATTAATGCAAGGTTATCTCCGTAAAGGGTATGGACCATTGCGGATAAAACAAGAAATGCGGCAGAAAGGTTTCACTGAAACGGTTGTGGAAAAGCATTTTGCTACTCTAGATGTAGATTGGTTTGAAAAGGCCGCATTGGTTCGTAGTAAAAAATTCGGTGATGACCTTCCTTATGATTTAAAGGAAAAAAGCAAACAAATTAGATATTTACAGTATCGTGGTTTTTTTGGCGATATGATTTATGAGTTATTCAATGGTTAGTTTTCATATTGTTAATTTATAAAATCACTTACTTTTCAACTGGTTGAAATAAAATTTGAACATAGTTTTTGACGTTGTTTATTTTAGATTAATCAGTGAATTGTGAGTTCGATCTTTCTTTTATCAATTTCATGTTAACGTTAACATATCTTTGATCATATACTGTGTTCATGTTCTGGGCAGCTCACTTCACGATAAATCAAAAAAGAGAAGAAAGCGCTAGCAATGATATTTATTGGTTTAATTCAAATAGGTATTAATATGAAGATGTTACCGTTATCTGCGATTGCAGCGGCTTTTGTCATCCTATTCCCTTTGGTGGGGGATGCTCAAACGGATTTAAGCCGTATTGAGGCAAGGCTGGAGGCGTTAGAGAAAAGAGCTGAGTTGGCAGAACGACGTGCCGAAGCTGCTGAACAGAAAGCAGAAAAGCTCGAACGAGTGATGAATATGCATGAAACTACCAAACAACCCATATCAACCGTTGTTAAGGAGCCTATTTCCAATACAAATGTACCAAGGGAGAGTGAAGAAAAACCAACATCTGGGATCCAATACCACAATGATTACGGTGAACTTAAGCTTTATGGCGATGTTGAGTTCAATATGGATGGGGCGAGTCGTCAGGGACAAATTACATCTGTCAGAACGGCTCTTGGGAAAAACAACCAACCAAATAAGAGTGATAATTGGGATATTAATGGACGAATCTTGATTGGGGTAGATGGTAATCATTTGAAAGATAATGGAAATTATGCAGGGTTTTCTGTGCAGCCGCTTGCGGATATGACAGGAAAAATGAACCTTGATGATGCCGCTTTTTATTTCGGGCAAAAGGATCGCTGGCAAGTAAAGCTCGGCCGTTACGAAGCTTATGATATGTTCCCATTAGGACAAGATACGTTTGTACAGTATTCAGGCAATACGGCGAATGATTTGTACAGTGATGGGTTCGGTTATATTTATATGATGAAAGAAGGGCGTGGGCGTTCAGGTGATGGTGGTAGTGTTCAACTTTCCCATTCATTAGATGATTGGTATTTTGAAATTAACGCATTGGTTGAAGATGGTACCGCTTTATTCGATGATTCTAATTACCATGGTTATCAGCTAGATAATAAGAAAAATGTTATTTATTTAAGGCCTGTGGTGGCTTGGCAGCCGAATGATTTTAAAGTGGCTATTGCGATGGAATCCCAAGTTATCAACAATGCCTATGGGGATAACGTTGATGGTCATTGGAAGGATATGTCCAAACGTAATGGATATGGTATGACTTTAGGATGGAATAGCGTAGAAAAAGACTCAGATAATGGCGTGCAGCTAACATTCAGTACTGCATACCTAGATGCAATAGCAGAAACAGATTTATCGTTAGGTGGCTATGCCTTGTGGCGTCGCGCTCAACTAGGTTATATCTATGCGCATAATAATATTAAAGATTTTAATGCAGTAAATATTTCGACAGACCCTAATTCAGTATTGAATAACATCCCAGGTAAATATGATATTCATACTTTATATGCTTCTTATGAGTTACCTCAAATTTTAGCTATAGATAATTACAAAATTTATCTTGGTGCTTATTACTCTAAAATTAATGCAGATAACCCTAATTTGATTAGTCATCATGATGATGAACGCTATGGTGTTCGTGCTCGCTTCAAATATTTTTTCTAGTCTAAGTTAAGCCGTTCTTCCTATGTGTTGTTAATAAATAGGAAGATCGGCTGCAAAATAACTATCAAAAAGATTTTTTATTTATTTCTCTTGTGTTTTAACGCATTTCTATATTAAAAATCATCTGCTGACATGATCATTGTCAGTGAATTTTGCTTAATGATTAGGCAGAGTAATTTTTTTATAATTACAAAATAAGACAGGCAGGAGAAATAAATGATTGAGCTCTTAATCGGCGTTATTGTCGCCATTGGAGTTGGGCGTTATATCATAAAAGGGTATTCCGCAACGGGTGTGTTAATGACGGGAGGGATTTTACTTCTAATCATTACCGCTATTATGGGCAAAAGTATTTTACCAGGTTCTGTTCCAACGACGGGGTGGCGTGTAACAGATATTCTGGAATACATAAAATTCCTATTAATGAGCCGAGGTGGCGACCTTGGTATGATGATCATGGTGTTATGTGGGTTTGCATCTTATATGACTCACATTGGGGCGAATGATGTTGTGGTGAAAATCGCTTCTAAGCCATTAAAAATGATCAACTCACCTTATTTGTTGATGGTTGCTGCTTATATTGTGGCATGTTTGATGTCACTGGCGGTATCTTCTGCGACAGGCCTCGGTGTATTACTGATGGCGACATTATTCCCTGTAATGGTGAATGTCGGGATCAGCCGTGGTGCAGCAGCAGCAATCTGTGCATCGCCAGCGGCAATTATTTTAGCGCCGACATCTGGTGATGTTATCTTAGCGGCAAAAGCGGCCGAAATGCCATTAATCGACTTTGCATTTAAAACGACCTTACCGATTTCTATCGCGGCAATTGTGGCAATGTCAATCGCTCACTTCTTTTGGCAGCGTTACCTCGACAGAAAAGAAAATGTCACGACTGAAATGTTAGATGTGAATGAAATTAAAACCCATGCTCCTGCTTTCTACGCTATTTTACCTTTTACGCCAATTATCGGTGTTTTAGTGTTTGATGGTAAATGGGCGCCTGAATTGCATATTGTTACCATTATTGTTGGCTGTATTATTTTGGCTGCAATCATTGAATTCATCCGTAGCTTCAGCGCTAAACATGTCTATAGTGGCTTAGAAGTTTGCTACAAAGGTATGGCAGAAGCATTCGCAACGGTCGTTATGTTATTAGTGGCGGCTGGGGTATTTGCTCAAGGTTTAAGTACCATTGGCTTTATTAAGGGGCTCATTGACCTTGCACAGTCATTCGGTTCTGGTGCAATTGTGATGATGATTGCACTGGTGGTGATTACGATGTTAGCTGCGATGACCACAGGTTCAGGAAATGCACCGTTCTATGCATTTGTTGAACTAATTCCTCATTTAGCAAAACAAATGGGGGTCAATCCTGCTTACTTAGTGATACCAATGCTACAAGCCTCTAACTTAGGGCGGACTTTATCGCCGGTATCAGGGGTTGTCGTGGCCGTATCTGGTATGGCAAAAATCTCTCCGTTCGAAGTCGTGAAAAGAACGTCAATCCCAGTATTAGTTGGATTGGTTGTGGTTGTAATTGCGACAGAAATATTAGTGCCTATATATCTATAACATTTCAGTTTCTCAGGTAAAAAAAATGGCTGAGCGAATAACTCAGCCATTCCTCGAATTAAAAATTAAATACTTTATATCTAAAATTTACTCTTTTAATTGATTGCGAAATTATTTTTTTACAGAATAATTACGTGGCGTTTGTTCTTTTACGTTATTAACGAGATCTACCCCAAAAAGTTGAAAGAAATAGAGTAATTAAATTAGGTACTGTTGCCCATTTAATGCAAAATCTGCACATCTTATTTTAATAACGTTAATGATGAAGAACACAAGATGAGCACAATTGAAAAAGCAGTAGTTACAGAAGATAAACCTGTTAGTAAGTGGACTTATAAGGATTTTACTTGGGTACTTTCTTTATTTGGTACCGCCGTGGGGGCAGGCGTTTTATTCCTACCAATTAAAGCTGGTGCTGGGGGGTTTTGGCCATTAGTAGTATTAGCAATAATTGCAACGCCAATGATTTGGTTGGCCCATAAAGGGTTAGCTCGCTTTGTCTTATCCTCAAAAAATCCAAATGCCGATATTACCGATACGGTAGAAGAGCATTTTGGTAAAGTAGGCGCAAATATTATTACATTTGCCTATTTCTTTGCTATTTACCCTATCGTATTGATTTACGGTGTCGGTATCACGAATACTGTTGATTCGTTCTTAGTAAATCAATTAGGAATAGACCCACTACCACGATGGTTATTGTCTGGAGTATTGATTGCAGCAATGACTGCTGGTGTGGTATTTGGTCGCGACCTTATGTTAAAGCTCACCTCCCTAATGGTTTATCCTTTGGTATTCATTTTGTTAGCTTTATCATTGTATCTAATCCCTGAGTGGAATATGTCCATGCTAGAGGTGGCTCCTGATTGGAGTGCAATGCCTGTGATTGTTTGGATGGCGATCCCACTTATCGTATTCTCATTTAACCATAGCCCAATCATCAGCCAATTTACTAAAGACCAACGTCAGCAGTTTGGTGATAATGCAGTGGTAAAAACGGATATGATTACTGGTGGTGCAGCATTGATGCTGACTGGTTTCGTGATGTTTTTCGTTTTCTCTGTGGTGTTATCACTAAGCCCAGCAGAGCTTGCCGTTGCGAAAGAACAAAACATCAGTGTGTTATCACATATTGCGAATATCAACCCATCGCCAATCCTATCTTATTTAGGGCCTATTGTTGCTTTCGCTGCGATTGTATCAAGTTACTTTGGTCACTTCTTAGGCGCTCACGAAGGTTTGGTTGGGTTAATTAAATCTCGCTCTTCTTTCTCTGTGAAGAAAATTCAAATGGCATCCATGTTATTTATTGTGATAACAACCTGGATTGTGACTATTCGTAACCCAAGTATTTTAGGCATGATTGAAACGATGGGGGCACCAATGATTGCCGCTATCCTATTCATTCTACCTGTTGTTTCGATGAATATTGTTCCTGCAATGAAGAAATTTAGCACTTCAAAACTGGCACAAATCTTTACTTTTATCTGTGGATTAGCGTCTATTACTTCGGTTATTTATGGTGCATTTTTATAGTTATAAATAAAGTGATATAAGAAACAGAGCCATGACTTGTAAAAGTCGTGGCTTTTTTTATATCAATAAGAAATAGGTTATATGGATAGACATTGATATAACTAATTTTTAAGCTGAGGGGAGTGATAATCACCCTCACCATACCTATCAATATGAAATAATTTCAAGTGCAAGTAGTTGCTCGGTGTCGTGGCTTAGGTAATATCTAAGGTTATCACAGCATTATAATAACGTAATCACTACCTCTGGCTGTAACTATTCCAGTGCGTTGCAACAAGGATAACTAATGAAATTAGAAACATTATCGATTCACGCCGGTTACTCTCCTGACCCTACCACTAAGTCCGTTGCCGTGCCAATCTACCAAACCACCTCTTATGCTTTTGACGATACTCAGCATGGTGCTGACCTCTTCGATTTAAAAGTCGCGGGTAATATTTACACTCGTATCATGAACCCGACTAACGATGTTTTAGAGCAACGAGTTGCTGCGCTTGAAGGCGGTGTCGCTGGCTTGGCCGTTGCTTCTGGTATGGCGGCAATTACTTATGCGATTCAAACTATCGCGCAAGCTGGAGACAACATTGTTTCTGTAGCTAAATTATACGGTGGAACCTATAACTTATTTGCCCATGCTCTGCCGCGTTTAGGAATTGAAACACGTTTTGCGGAGCATGACGATCTCGCCGCATTTGATGCGCTTATTGATGATAAGACGCGGGCTATTTTTTGTGAGTCAATTTCAAACCCAGCGGGCTTTATTGTTGATATTGCGGCGCTCGCTGAAGTTGCACACCGCCATGGTATTCCTTTGATTGTCGATAATACGGTGGCGACACCTTATTTATGCCGTCCATTTGAACATGGGGCAGATATCGTCGTTCATTCATTGACAAAATATATTGGTGGTCACGGTACATCACTTGGCGGAATGGTTATTGATTCAGGTAAGTTTCCATGGACAAAATACCCGAATCGCTTTTCGTTATTGATAGAGCCGGATGTGGCATACCATGGTGTCAGTTATACCGAACATTTTGGTGCAGCGGCCTTTATTGCTCGTTGCCGTGTTGCGCCATTGCGCGGAACGGGTGCTGCATTATCACCGTTTAACGCATTCTTGATTTTACAAGGTTTAGAAACCCTCGCGCTAAGAATGGATAGACATACCGAAAATGCGCTAAAAGTTGCGAACTACCTGGAAAATCATCCACAAGTAGAGTGGGTGAAATATGCAGGGCTACCGAGTAACCCTGAACATGGCTTAGCGCAAAAGTATATGAACGGCAAGCCAGCAAGTATTATGTCGTTTGGTATTAAAGGTGGCCAAGAAGCAGGGGCGCGCTTTATTGATGCCTTGAAACTGATTGTGCGGTTGGTAAATATTGGTGATGCTAAATCACTAGCCTGTCACCCTGCATCAACGACACATCGTCAACTTAATGATGCAGAGTTAGCGCAGGCAGGAGTTTCTCGGGATATGATCCGCTTATCAATTGGCATAGAACATATTGATGATATTTTAGCAGACCTTGAACAGGCGTTAGCTGCTGCCAAATAGTTTTACTTTGTATGAATAACAACCGGTTATGGTGAATACCCTGACCGGTTTTTGTTTATAAACTGCCGTACACTTTTTTGTATTAATGACTAATATTAAGAACGAATTAAATTTTCACCTTATTTTTAAATACTGAACTATTCTTTAAACACTCAGTCTTATTATTTGATTCTTATCTCTTTTTGTATATGAGTTGTAGTATTCATTTATTGATTGTTTATATACAGCGACCTTTCTACCAACTAACGTTCGATTTGTTTAAATGAGGTTTAATTGCCATAACGATAATAGCTAAATAAAAGAGCGCGTTTGCTCAAACGAAATAAATAAAATGATTAAATATCAATAAAAAGAATGGTTGAGATGAGATGATTATGGCAAACAATAGAATTGCCTACCTTAAATGGTGTCTGTTATTTGGTTTTGTCCTAGTGACCTATTTTTTACCCTTAAATGGTAGGTTACTGTGGCAACCGGATGAACTGCGGTATGCAGAAATTAGTCGGGAATTGATTATAAGTTATAACTGGAGTGTTCCTGAACTTTTAGATATTCGTTATTTTGAGAAACCCATTTTTGGTTATTGGGTAGGGGCTGTTTTCCAAATGTTATTTGGTGAAAATAACATTTCTGTTCGTCTTGGAGTAGTATTTAGTACATTAGTCAGTGGGTTATTTGTTTATCTCAGCGCTAAAATGGCTTGGAAAAACTCACGTATTGCGTTTAATGCGGCCTTTATTTACCTTTCAATGTTGATGGTCTTTACCATCGGTACCTACAATATTCTTGATCCCATTGTGACAGCATTTATCACTATGGTGATTTTCTTTTTCCAATGGGGATTAACGACAAAATACTTCTCTCATAAATTACTCGCTTTTATGATGATGGGAGTAGCCTGTGGGCTAGGGGTATTAACAAAAGGTTTTCTTGTTTTAGTGCTGCCAGTACTTGTTTGCTCAGTTGCCGCTATTTACTTTAAGCAATTCAAAGAAGTATTTGTTTTCTCGTTTGTTTCACTGTTCACTGCTTTTGTCGTGTGCTTACCTTGGGCCTTTGTTATTGCCAGCCGTGAGCCTGATTTCTGGAACTATTTCTTCTGGGTTGAGCATATTCAACGTTTTATGGCGAATAACGCGCAAAACAAATCCCCATTTTGGTTTTATATCCCTATCTTGCTCGCTGCGGTATTACCTTGGCTAGGGTACCTTTTTGGTGCGCTACGACACGCATGGCAGCAAAAAGGGTTACATATTTATTTTCTATTATGGTTTATCGTGCCATTTG
>NZ_JAMPPE010000042.1:0-24830 GCF_028480905.1 Providencia sp. PROV156
CCTTCAGAATTACACAACCTTTTTTTTAAAAAAAAACTCTGTTTGCGGATAAAATAGCCACCTTGTGCTTTTTCACCGCATAACGGTTATAAAAGAAACGACTTCATGCCTATAATTCTAGCTTTAGCAACCTACTGGCTCATAAATTCATAATGAACTAATGGGTTATTTAACAGCTATCTTTTATTTCTTTTTATGGTTATCACTATGAACACACTTTTACGTCCTTATTTAGGTATTTACCCTTCTATTAATGCACGCGTTTTCATTGACCCATCTTCTGTTGTAATTGGAGATGTTCGCATAGCTGATGATGTCAGTATTTGGCCTCTTTCTGTTTTGCGTGGTGATGTTAACTATATTTCTATTGGTGCACGCACCAATATTCAAGATGGCTCAGTTCTACATGTCACACATAAATCCGCAAGTAACCCTGAGGGGAACCCGTTAATTATTGGAGAAGATGTCACCATTGGTCATAAAGTTATGTTACATGGTTGCACTATAGGAAATAGAGTGCTAGTTGGAATGGGTTCAATTGTTATTGATGGGGCTATAGTAGAAGATGACGTTATTCTTGGGGCTAACAGTTTAGTAACTCAAGGAAAAAGACTCGAATCCGGTTACTTATATACAGGGAGCCCAGCAAAAGCCATCCGAAAATTGACTGATGCTGAGTTAAGCCATTTACGTTATTCAGCGAATAACTATGTCGAATGGAAAAATAACTATTTAGCATCTGATAATATGTAAAGCCCATCGTCATCATCGAGGCCTTGTTCAATCAAGGCTTCAAACTCTTCTTCTATATCCCATCGATACTGCTGAAATAAACTCAAAGGTGTTTCTTTTTTACCATAACGTTGAAATAACAATGACTGAGGAATTGCACATTCCGCAAGCATTCCGCTGATCAACACAGGAAAGCGTACTTGCTTGGATAGCGCATCCCACTCTTCTCTATCAGGGAATTGAATTTGCTGATTCACCCTTTCAATTCCTTATATAAGGCAGATAGAACAGGTGTAATTTCAGGAAGAATGCCATGCCATAGTTTAAAAGAAAACGCGGCTTGCCCTACTAGCATACCTAGGCCATCGGCTATTTTAGTCACTTGATGTTGAGTCGCAAACTCAAGGAAGGGCGTTAATGATGATTGATAAAACATGTCATAGCATGCAACTTGATCGCTAAACACATTTGGATTGATTGCAGGAACCTCTCCACTTACACCAGATGAAGTCGCATTGATAATCAGATCAAAATCAGCAGATACGATCTGTGAGATCTCTTTCCCGCACATTTTACCTAGTGCTGAAAATTCATTAACTAATAATTCAACCTTAGAAAAGGTTCTATTTGTCAAAGTGATATCACAGCCATATTCTAAAAGTGGCAATAATGCTCCACGTGTCGCACCACCAGCACCAATCATTAATATTCGGCTATTTGGATGAACAAACTTTAAACGTTGTAAATCTAACAAAAGCCCCATTCCATCGGTGTTGTCGCCCAACAATCGATTATCATCAAGCTTCATCACCGTATTAACAGCGCCACAAACTTGAGCTCTTGCAGTTAATTCAGAAACAGCCTGAAAAGCACGTTCCTTAAATGGCAAAGTAATGTTTGCGCCCTTTCCACCCTGAGAAAAAAAACCTATTAGACTTTGTTCGAATCCTTCGATTGGTGCTAGGACTTTTTCATATTCAAGGGAAACCCCTGTTTGCTCTGCAAACATTTTGTGTATAACAGGTGATTTACTGTGTTGAATTGGATTACCAAAAACCGCAAACATTTCCATCAATATTATCCTTTACGATATAATTGCCCTGTTTTTGCATCTCTTATTTCAGATGGGTTTTGACGACCACCGACCATTCCATCAAGAACAGGAATACTCCCGTTGAACTGTGCAATAACATCTTCAGTTGTCCTACAAGGCTCTAACCCACTTAAATTAGCACTTGTAGATACCAAAGGTTTGCCATAATGACGGCATAATTTTTTTACTAATTCATGGTCTGTAACTCTCACTGCGATAGTATCAAACCGACCTGTCAACCATTTTGGAGTCGTTACTTTTGCCGGGATCACCCATGTTACTGGCCCCGGCCATGTTGCAAACATCGCTTGCTTTTGTTCTTCTGTTAGTTGCTCATCATCTATATAGTCTTTTAATTGCTCGTAGCTATCAGCGATAAGGATTAATCCTTTTTCCCAAGGGCGTTGCTTTAACTCTAATAACTTATATACCGCTGTTTCACTATCAGGGTCACAACCTAAACCAAATACGGCTTCTGTTGGATAGGCAAT
This sequence comes from Providencia sp. PROV156, assembly GCF_028480905.1. Lineage (NCBI taxonomy): Bacteria > Pseudomonadati > Pseudomonadota > Gammaproteobacteria > Enterobacterales > Morganellaceae > Providencia > Providencia sp. PROV156. Next base: position 2,317 of record NZ_JAMPPE010000042.1, read on the forward strand.
AACCTCCTCATGTTGTAATGAACTAATAATACTTTCAATTGCAGGTGTAGATATATTTGACATAGTTTTAACTCATTATTCTTCTTGTTGTTTACCGCAGCGTTTGCTGGCACAAAATAATCTTACTCCCTGTCCCCCCCTTTTTTCCATAAGTAATGGATACTCACAATACTTACATTTACCATTAATAGGCTTATTATTTAATATAAACTGACAGTTAGGGTAATTGTCGCAAGCATAAAAAGTCTTACCATAACGCGATGTTCTCTGTAATAAATTCCCTTTTTGGCATTGAGGACAAGAAATTTTAGTTTCATCCGGTTTATCAATTAGCTCAATATGTTCACATTCAGGATAATTACTACAACCAATAAACATGCCAAATCGGCCTTGCTTAAGCACTAGGTCGTGACTACATTTAGGACAATGTTGACCTTCTAATACTTTAATTATATGACTTTCCACCGTAGGTCTTAGCGGTCTCATATAATGACATTGTGGATAACTTGAACAACCTAAAAAAGGCCCATGTGAACTATTGCGGATAACAAGCAAAGAATCGCATTCTGGACAATGTTCATTTTTTTCTGTATCGAAGGGCAGTTGTTTAGACATGTTTTTCTCTACTGTTGCTTTTAACTAAGTTACTCTGGTATACCCACCAGCCCCCGAGCTAACTACCCCATTAATTTCCATCTCAGTTAATATGGTAATAATTTGAGTAACTGGAATTTGGGTTTGTTCTGCAATGACATCTACTGGTGTCGCTTGGTACCCAACCATACCTAAAATTTTATTTTCTACCACATTAAACTCAAGTGGTGCCTGTTCTATAGGTAATTCGGTTTGTATCCAATTTAACCCATCACCTATATGCTGTAAAACATCCTCAGGTTCAGCTAATAGATAAGCTCCCTGCTGTAATAACCAATGGTTGCCATGAAATGCAGAGTTACCTAATGGAGCAGGCAATGTAAATAAGTCGCGGTTTTGCTCTAATGCATACCTAGCGGTTATCAGTGAGCCACTTTTCATCCCTGCTTCGATTACAATAACTGCTTTACTTAACCCACTAATAATACGGTTTCTCTTGGGAAATTGTTTAGGTAATGGTGGTGCATCAGGCCAATATTCTGAAATCAAAGCACCATAATTTTTGATTTTTTCAGCCAATTCAGTATGTTGACGTGGATAAATATTCGCTAACCCGCTACCTAAAACCGCAATTGTTTCACCTCGATTATCAAGGGCAGCCTTATGGCTTATACCGTCGATACCTAATGCAAGCCCACTGGTGATGGTTATACCATGATGGACAAAGCTCTTCACAAATAGGTTAGTCCATATTCTGCCGTATTCACTTGCTCTACGACTTCCAACTACAGCAATTTGTGGCGTTACCAATAATTCACTTTTTCCCACGACAAATAATAAAAGAGGAGGACGGTAAATTTGCTTTAATAAAAAAGGGTAATGGGAATCACAGAAAGTAATCATTTGATGATGTTTATTTGAAAGCCATGCCTGTACTTTCTCAAGCCGGTGCATAGAGACATTCATAAACTGTAATTGCTGTATTTCATTCAAACCATGATGGTGTAAAGTCTGATAGCTAATTTTATTTAGTTGTTTTAGCTCATTAATTATTCTTACTGCATTCAGAGGTAATAACCTTTTAACCTGTGACATTCTTAACCAAATTTCTTGGATATTCATTATTGTCATCCTGACTCATCAACAAATAGGTTCTTCAGTGAACAAATCATAACCAATACTGTCAATATGAATGAGAAATGTCTAGAATAGTCATTAATTCCCATTCACATTTTGGAAACTGCTCGAAAAATTTATGTCAGTCTTAAACGTATTACATTACCCAGACGAACGCTTACGCACAATTGCTAAGCCAGTAGACAAAGTTGATACTTCTATACAGCGTATCGTTGATGATATGTTCGATACCATGTATGAAGAAGAAGGTATTGGCCTTGCAGCAACACAAGTTGATATCCACCAGAGAATCATCGTTATTGATGTGTCTGAAACTCGTGATGGTCGCTTAGTTCTTATTAACCCTGAATTACTAGATAAATCAGGGGAAACGGGGATCGAAGAAGGTTGCTTGTCTATTCCAGAACAACATGGCTTCGTCCCTCGTGCTGAGCAGGTAAAAGTTCGCGCGCTAAACTATAACGGAGAGTCTTTTGAACTGGAGGCTGATGGTTTATTAGCTATCTGTATCCAACATGAGATGGACCACCTTGTTGGTAAACTATTCGTTGACTATTTATCGCCTTTAAAACGTCAGCGCATCCGCCAGAAAGTTGAAAAGTTAGACAGACTAAGAGCAAAAGAAGCCAAAAATAGCTAATTCGCTACATATAAATAGGGAAATTAACGTGTCAGAGCCATTAAAAATTATTTTTGCGGGTACCCCCGATTTTGCGGCCAAACATTTAGCTGCTCTCTTAGATACTAGACACCAAATCGTTGGCGTCCTCACTCGCCATGATAAACCTGCGGGAAGAGGTAAAAAGTTAACTCCGAGCCCTGTCAAGGTTCTCGCTGAAGAACACCAAATCCCTGTTTTTCAACCAGTATCTCTTAAAGATAGCGAAAACCAGCAGTGGATAAAAAACCAAAATGCAGACTTAATGATAGTTGTTGCCTATGGCCTGATTCTACCGCAAGCCGTTCTCGATATTCCTCGCTTAGGTTGCTTGAATGTTCACGGCTCTTTGTTACCTCGCTGGAGAGGAGCGGCACCAATTCAACGTTCTATTTGGGCTGGTGATACTGAAACGGGTGTGACTATTATGCAAATGGATGCAGGTTTAGATACTGGAGACATGCTTTACAAAGCAATTTGTCCAATTAACCCTAGTGATACAAGCGCCTCGTTATATGACAAATTAGCAATAATAGGCCCAGAAGCATTAATTCATACTGTTGAAATGCTATCCTCAGGCCAATGCACAGCTGAAAAACAAGATGATTCATTAGCAAATTACGCTGAAAAATTATCAAAAGAAGAAGCTCGCATTAATTGGCAAGATGATGCTGTACATATTGAGCGCTGTATTCGTGCTTTCAATCCTTGGCCAATGAGTTATTTCATGGTTGAAGAGCAACTCATTAAAGTTTGGCAAGCTGAAGTACTCGAAGAAGCACATGATAAGCAACCAGGAACAATTATTAGCGCTGACAAAAAAGGTATATGCATTGCCACAGGAAATGGCATACTAAATATTACTCAGCTACAACCGCCTGGCAAAAAAGCAATGAGTGCACAAGATATCCTAAACTCTCGTCGCGAATGGTTTACCCCAGAGCAAGTTCTAGCATAACGAACTTGTAAACTGCCTGATACCTTCAGGCAGTTTTATTTCAGTCACTAATGAATTCATCCTCACCATATGAAAAACACATATAATTTGCGTAGTATCGCGGCAACAGCAATTTTCCAAGTCCTTGATAACGGCCAATCATTAAGCACTGTACTGCCTGACTTACAACGCAATATCAATGATAAAGATAAAGCTTTATTACAAGAAATTTGCTTTGGCGTTTTACGTTATTTACCTAAACTTGAATGGTTTATTAGCCAGCTAATGGAAAAACCATTAACGGGTAAACAAAGAACTCTACATTACTTAATTATGGTAGGCATCTACCAGCTACTTTATACTCGTATACCGCCTCATGCTGCATTAGCAGAAACAGTAGATGGCGCAGTTGCACTGAAAAAGCCCCAATTAAAAGGGCTTATTAATGGCGTATTACGTTCATTTCAGCGCCAACAAGTACAATTAGAAGAAAGGATTGCTAACAACACTAGCCAATATTTACATCCAAGCTGGTTATTAAAACGCCTACAAACTGCCTATCCAGAGGATTGGCAATCTATTATTGAAGCAAATAACCAACGCCCACCTATGTGGTTAAGAGTAAACTCTCAACATCACACTGCTGCACAATATCTCAACTTACTAGAACAATCTGAGATAACCGCACATTTGCACCCCTCACATCCAAATGCTATTCGGTTAGATGAACCCACCGCAGTATCTCGTCTTCCGGGCTTTGAAGATGGCTGGTCAACAGTACAAGATGTCTCAGCTCAAGGCTGCGCTGAATTGCTAGAACCTCAAAATGGGGAAAGTATTTTAGATTTATGTGCAGCACCAGGTGGAAAAACAACCCATATTTTAGAATTAGCCCCTAGAGCGAATGTTATTGCTGTAGATATCGATGAATATCGCCTTAAAAGAGTGAAAGAAAATCTAATTCGTCTTAAGCAACATGCTGTTGTTATACAAGGAGACGGCACACAGCCTGAAAAATGGGCGAAAGATCAGCAATTTGACCGTATTTTACTTGATGCACCTTGCTCCGCTACAGGCGTTATTAGGCGTCATCCTGATATTAAATGGCTACGCCGTGATTCGGATATAAATGAATTGGCGCAACTACAAGCTCAAATTCTCGAAGCTATCTGGCCTTATTTAAAACCGGGCGGTACTCTACTTTATGCCACATGCTCAATTATGCCCGAAGAAAATGGAAAGCAAATACAAAATTTCCTATCTAAACATAATGACGCCAGTCTAAATGATGGAACCGATGCTGGGTTACAAGTATTACCAAGTACTAATGGTGGTGATGGTTTCTTTTATGCACGCTTAGTCAAAAAAGTGTAGTAAATTGTAGCCAGCTCTCTGATATAGGAAGATGTAATGAAGATCATTATTCTAGGTGCTGGGCAAGTTGGCGGAACGCTTGCTGAAAATTTAGTTGATGAGAACAATGATATTACCGTCGTTGATACCGATGCTGATCGGTTACGTCAATTACAGGATCAATTCGATCTTCGAGTGGTAAATGGTCATGGCTCTCACCCTAGAGTGCTTCGAGATGCAGGCGCAGAAGATGCGGATATGTTAGTAGCCGTTACCAATTCAGATGAAACTAACATGATTGCTTGCCAAATTGCATATAGCCTATTTAATACCCCAAATAAAATAGCGCGTATCAGGGCGACAGAATATATCCGTGAAGCTGACAAATTGTTTCTGCCTGAACAAATCCCGATTGACTACTTAATATCGCCAGAACAATTAGTTATCGACTACATCTATAAATTAATTCAATACCCTGGCGCCCTTCAGGTTGTAAACTTTGCAGAAGGCAAAGTTAGCATAGTTGCTGTAAAAGCTTATTATGGCGGCTCACTCGTTGGTAATGCACTATCGAGCTTACGCGAACACATGCCACATATTGATACTCGTGTTGTCGCTATTTTCCGTCAAGATAGACCTATTCGCCCTCAAGGCTCAACAATTATTGAAGCGGGTGATGAGGTTTTTTTTGTTGCTTCAACACAACATATCCGAGCCGTAATGAGCGAGCTGCAAAGACTAGAAAAGCCATACAAACGTTTGATGATAGTCGGTGGTGGTAACGTCGGAGCCGGTCTAGCAAGGCGACTAGAAAAAGATTACAGCGTGAAACTTATTGAGCGAAACCAGAAGCGTGCAACAGAACTTGCTGAGTTACTGCATGATACCATTGTATTTTATGGCGATGCATCCGACCAAGAACTACTCACAGAAGAACATATTGAGCAAATGGATGTTTTTATTGCCCTAACAAATGATGATGAAGCTAATATTATGTCTGCTATGTTAGCAAAAAAAATGGGGGCTAAAAAAGCAATGGTTCTTATACAACGCTCTGCATACGTTGAACTCGTTCAAGGTGGGGTGATTGATATTGCGATTTCACCTCAACAGGCAACTATTTCTGCTTTATTAAGCCATGTTAGAAAAGCGGATATAGTCAATGTTTCATCTTTAAGAAGAGGCGTTGCGGAAGCTATTGAGGCAATTGCACACGGTGATGAAAATACGTCAAAAGTTGTTGGCAAAAAAATATCTGAAATTAAACTTCCTCCTGGAACTATTATTGGTGCAATTGTTCGTGAAGAAGAAGTCATTATAGCTAGTGATTACCATATAATTGAACAAGGTGACCATGTCATTATGTTTATTACAGATAAAAAGTATGTACCCGAAGTTGAAAAATTATTTCAACCAAGTCCATTCTTTTTATAAAAATAAAAATAGTAAATATTTGTAGCTTAATAATTTTAGCGACTATAATTTGTTAACCTAATACATGTTTTGTTTCAATTGAGTTATTTATTAAGGGGTCGTCTAATGAGCTTTTTAAAAGATTTCCGCGAATTTGCTATGAAGGGCAATGTAGTGGATATGGCAGTTGGTATTATTATTGGTGCTGCATTTGGTAAAATTGTATCTTCATTAGTTGCTGATGTCATTATGCCTCCGCTAGGTTTACTAATCGGAGGTGTTGATTTCAAATCATTCAGCGTAGTATTAAAAGAAGCACAAGGTGATTTACCAGCAGTAGTACTAAATTATGGTATGTTTATACAAACCGTTTTTGACTTCGTTATTGTTGCGTTCGCTATCTTTATGGCAATTAAGGTCATGAATAAAGTTCGCCGTGAAAAAGAAGCCGCACCAGCAGAGCCAGCCCCACCATCTAAAGAAGAAGTTCTATTATCAGAAATTCGTGATCTTTTAAAAGAACAAAATAAAAATTAACTAAAAGGCCAGTGGTAATAAGTAAATAAACCTATTACCGCTGGCCTCCCAGTTAACTGACTTCTTATTTTTTTCTTTTCTTGTGTAACTGCCTTTTCCTTTTTTATTTTTTTCAACTCTTTGGCGAAATAGTGGGTCATGTAGTAATGCTTCAATCGCATTATCTTTAATCTCACCACGTTTATGTTGATATTTACTCATGATATACCCTCATATAATTAGCAGATTGTATAATTAATAAACTTTAGATGCACCTTTTTCTAATATTTCCATAATGGAGCAATAGGTTGTCGCATGTTCTTCTCCACAACATGCTGAACTTAACATCTTCAGCGAATCGCGCATAATAATAAGCTCTTGTATCTTTTTTTCAACTTCAAGTAATCTGAGATCAACAATCTGTTTAGATTCTTGGCAGGTATGATGTTCAGGATCCACTCGTATTGAAAGTAGTTCAGTGATAGCTTCTAAAGTAAAACCTAACTGTTTTGCATAACGAATAAAACGCAGCCGCTGTAGGTCTTGTTCCGTAAATAACCGATACCCGCCTTCTGTTCTTTCTTTATGTCCCATCAAACCTTGTTTTTCATAAAAACGAATCGTATCAGGCGTCACATCTGCTAGCCTAGCAAGTTCACCTATCTTATACATGCTCATAATACTTACCTGTAAATATGGGTTAACCACGAAAAAATCAAGGGAATAAATTTATTTGAAGAAGTAAGAATAGCAGGTACAAAAAAACCGGGCAAACATACCCGGTTTTCTTGAAAGCGACGGCAGATTACTCTGCAGCTGCTTCTTGAGACTCAACAGCACGGTCAACAAGCTCGATGTAAGCCATCGGAGCATTGTCACCTGTGCGGTAGCCACACTTAAGAATACGAGTGTAACCACCTGCACGAGCTGCGAAACGAGGTCCCAGTTCATTAAATAATTTTGCAACGATCTCGTTATCACGAGTACGTGCGAATGCCAGACGACGATTAGCTACGCTGTCGGTCTTGGCAAGAGTAATCAGCGGCTCAACGACGCGACGCAGTTCTTTCGCTTTAGGCAGAGTCGTCTTGATGATTTCATGACGAACTAAAGAACCTGCCATGTTACGGAACATAGCTTGGCGGTGGCTGCTGTTGCGGTTCAATTGACGACCACTCTTACGATGGCGCATGACCTTATCCTTCTCAGTAAAACCTTAACCTGTGATCTTAATCATCAGCAATACTTGCTGGTGGCCAATTTTCTAAGCGCATGCCCAGAGAAAGACCACGAGATGCCAAGACGTCCTTAATTTCAGTAAGAGATTTCTTACCAAGATTCGGAGTTTTAAGCAACTCAACTTCTGTACGCTGTACCAGATCACCGATGTAGTGGATAGCTTCTGCTTTGAGGCAGTTAGCAGAGCGGACAGTCAATTCCAGATCGTCAACTGGGCGCAATAAGATAGGATCGAATTCTGGTTTTTCTTCTTTAACTTCAGGCTGACGTACATCACGTAAGTCAACAAAAGCTTCAAGTTGTTCAGCCAGAATGGTTGCCGCACGGCGAATCGCCTCTTCAGGATCGATTGTACCGTTAGTTTCCATTTCAATAACTAACTTATCCAAGTCTGTACGTTGCTCAACACGAGCTGCTTCAACATTGTAGGCAATACGCTCTACTGGGCTGTAGCAAGCATCGACTAACAAACGACCGATTGGGCGCTCATCTTCTTCCGAATGAACTCGGGCAGAAGCCGGCACATAACCACGACCACGCTGTACTTTAATTCGCATATTAATAGATGCGCTTTCGTCAGTCAGGTGGCAGATGATGTGCTGTGGCTTGACGATTTCGACATCACCATCATGGATGATGTCGGCTGCAGTCACAGGGCCAATGCCAGATTTATTCAAGGTTAAAATAACTTCATCTTTCCCCTGAACTTTTACCGCCAGCCCTTTCAGGTTGAGGAGAATCTCCAGGATATCTTCCTGTACACCTTCTTTGGTGCTGTACTCATGCAGTACACCATCAATCTCAACCTCTGTCACCGCACAACCCGGCATAGACGAAAGCAGAATACGGCGCAGTGCGTTACCAAGAGTATGGCCAAAGCCACGCTCTAAAGGCTCAAGGGTCACCTTAGCGTGCGTCGAACTCACTTGCTCGATATCTACCAGGCGCGGTTTTAGAAACTCTGTCACAGAACCCTGCATTGTGTCCTCTCTTTGGTGCTAAGCTTTACTTGGAGTAAAGCTCGACGATCAGGTGTTCGTTAATGTCCGCAGACAAGTCAGTACGTTCAGGAATACGTTTGAACACACCTTCCATTTTAGCAGCATCAACTTCCAGCCAAGTTGGCTTCTCACGCTGTTCAGCCAGCTCTAAAGCAGCCTTAATACGAGACTGTTTTTTAGCTTTCTCACGAACGCTGATAACGTCATTCGGGGAAACCTGATAAGAAGCGATATTAACTACACGGCCATTTACCATGATAGCTTTATGGCTAACCATTTGACGTGCTTCTGCGCGAGTTGCGCCAAAGCCCATACGGTAAACGACGTTATCAAGACGACCTTCCAGCAAAGTCAGCAGGTTTTCACCTGTGTTGCCTTTCAGACGTGTTGCTTCTTTGTAATAGTTACGGAATTGACGTTCCAGAACACCGTAGATACGACGAACTTTTTGTTTTTCACGTAACTGGACGCCATAGTCAGACAGACGCGGTTTACGCGCACCGTGCTGGCCTGGAGCCTGTTCTAATTTACACTTGGTGTCAATCGCGCGAACACCAGACTTCAGGAAGAGGTCTGTTCCTTCGCGACGGCTCAGCTTGAGCTTAGGACCCAAATATCTAGCCATTTTCTTTCTCCAACAGTCCTAAAAAAAACGAAACGTATTAAACGCGACGTTTTTTCGGTGGGCGACAACCGTTATGAGGGATAGGAGTCACATCAGTAATATTAGTGATGCGGAAACCAGCGGCGTTCAGAGCACGAATTGTTGATTCGCGACCCGGACCCGGTCCCTTAACCATAACTTCCAGGTTCTTGATACCGTATTCTTTCACGGCTTCTGCGCAACGCTCTGCTGCAACCTGAGCTGCAAACGGAGTGGATTTGCGAGAACCACGGAAACCGGAACCACCGGCAGTTGCCCAACCCAATGCGTTACCTTGACGGTCTGTAATAGTAACGATTGTGTTGTTGAAAGAAGCATGGATATGAGCCACACCGTCTGAGACTTGTTTTCTTACACGCTTACGTGCACGAATTGGTGCTTTTGCCATTATTCAATACCCCGACTTATTTCTTGATCGGCTTACGCGGACCCTTACGGGTACGAGCGTTAGTCTTAGTACGCTGTCCGCGCACAGGAAGACCACGACGATGACGTAAACCACGGTAACATCCAAGGTCCATCAGACGCTTGATGCTCAGGGTAATTTCACGACGTAAGTCACCTTCTACAACGTATTTAGCAACTTCGTCACGCAGCTTGTCGATTTGTTCTTCAGACAGCTCACTGATCTTAACATTTTCAGCAATACCAGTTGCTTCACAGATAGCCTGTGAACGAGTTTTGCCGATACCGAAAATCGATGTTAAAGCGATTACAGTATGTTTATGATCAGGAATGTTAATGCCTGCTATACGGGCCACTATGCACTCCTAAGTTAAAATATACATTACTGTGCTGAAAAGCCCGTTTTCAGGATACTCAAACAATAATGTATCTTAGATAAAAAAGATTGGCTGGCTAATTTAGCCAGCTCAACCCAACTTTGCAAGAAAAAAATGCTTTTTCTTAACCTTGACGTTGTTTATGTCTTGGTTCAACACTACAAATTACACGAACGCTACCATTGCGACGAATAATTTTGCAGTTACGGCATAATTTCTTGACGGAAGCACGAACTTTCATTTTTACTCTCCGTAACTTCTAAGCAAACCATAATCACACTAAATGATTACTTACCTTTCAGGTTTGCTTTCTTCAATGCAGACTCATACTGACTTGACATCATCAGAGTTTGCACTTGAGCCATAAAGTCCATGATAACGACAACCACGATTAAGAGGGAAGTACCACCAAAATAGAAAGGTACTTTCATTGCGTCACGCATGAACTCCGGGATTAGGCAGATGAAGGTAATATATAATGCGCCAACTAATGTTAAGCGAGTCATTACCTTATCAATGTACTTGGCCGTTTGCTCTCCCGGACGAATTCCTGGTACAAATGCACCGGACTTCTTCAGGTTATCTGCTGTTTCTCTCGGGTTGAAAACCAACGCCGTATAGAAGAAACAGAAGAAGATGATCGCAGATGCATAAAGTAACACATATAACGGTTGACCAGGCTGTAAATACATAGAAATTGTAGTCAGCCAGTCCCAGCCAGTTCCATCACCAAACCAAGAAGCTATTGTACCCGGGAATAGTATGATACTGGAAGCAAAAATTGCAGGAATTACACCCGCCATATTCACTTTTAACGGTAAATGTGTACTTTGTGCTGCGTAAACACGGCGGCCTTGCTGACGTTTAGCGTAATTAACGACGATACGACGTTGACCACGTTCCATAAACACAACAAAGAATGTAACCGCGAATACTAACACCGCAACCAACAGCAACAGGAGGAAGTGCAGATCGCCTTGCCGAGCTTGCTCGATGGTATGGCCAATAGCCGGCGGTAATCCCGCAACAATACCAGCAAAGATAATGATAGAAATACCGTTACCGATACCTCTTTCAGTTATCTGCTCACCTAACCACATAAGGAACATAGTCCCCGTGACTAAGCTAACAACAGCCGTAAAGTAGAACGGGAGACCCGGATCAATAACTAACCCTTGCATCCCTGGCATATTCGGTAGACCCATTGCAATACCAATAGATTGGAATATTGCTAATACCAGAGTACCCCAACGAGTATATTGGCTTATCTTCCGACGACCTGCTTCTCCTTCCTTCTTAATCTCTGCTAACCGTGGATTAACCACTGATAATAATTGGATGATAATCGATGCCGAAATATACGGCATGATACCCAAAGCAAAGATAGAAGCACGGCTAAGAGCACCACCAGAGAACATGTTAAACATTTCAATGATGGTGCCTTGTTGCTGTTCGAGCAATTTGGCAAGCACAGTGGCATCAATACCAGGGATTGGAATAAAAGAACCAATTCGGAAAACAATTAGCGCACCAATTACAAACAAAAGTCTGCGTTTAAGTTCGCCAGCTCCACCCTTGGCACTTTGAAAATCTAATCCTGGTTGTTTAGCCATCTGTCACTTATTCCTCAATTTTACCGCCGGCAGCTTCGATTGCAGCGCGAGCACCTTTAGTAACACGAAGGCCACGTACAGTAACTGCACGGTTCACTTCGCCAGACAGAATAACTTTCGCATATTCAATCTGGATGCCAACAACGTTCGCGGCTTTCAGTGCGTTCAGATCAATAACATCGCCTTCAACAGCAGCAAAATCAGACAGACGAATCTCTGCAGTGATCATTGCTTTGCGTGAAGTGAAGCCGAATTTCGGCAGACGACGGTATAAAGGCATCTGGCCACCTTCGAAACCACGACGTACGCCACCGCCAGAACGAGATTTCTGACCTTTGTGACCACGGCCGCCGGTTTTACCGAGACCAGAACCGATACCACGACCTACGCGTTTAGGCGCGTGCTTGGCACCTTCAGCCGGAGACAGAGTATTTAAACGCATCTCTTACTCCTCAACTTTAACCATGTAGGAAACCAAGTTGACCATACCACGTACAGCAGGAGTATCCTCGCGCTCTACTGTATGACCAATGCGACGCAGACCTAAACCGACCAGTGTTGCCTTATGCTTAGGCAGACGACCGATTGAACTGCGAACTTGTGTAATTTTAATAGTCTTAGCCATAGCCGATTACCCCAGAATTTCTTCGACGGATTTTCCACGCTTAGCTGCGACCATTTCTGGAGACTTCATGCTGTCTAAAGCATCCAGTGTTGCACGAACCACGTTGATTGGGTTAGTGGAACCATAGGTTTTAGCCAGTACGTTGCGAACTCCAGCTACTTCTAAAACAGCACGCATTGCACCGCCGGCAATGATACCGGTACCTTCGTGAGCAGGTTGCATAAACACACGAGAACCAGTGTGTGTACCTTTCACAGGGTGGAACAATGTGCCGTTGTTTAGAGCAACGGTTTTCATACTGCGACGGGCTTTTTCCATCGCTTTCTGGATTGCTGCCGGAACTTCGCGCGCTTTGCCGTAGCCAAAACCAACGCGACCGTTACCATCACCAACTACAGTCAGTGCGGTAAAGCTGAAAATACGGCCACCTTTAACGGTTTTTGCTACGCGGTTTACCGCGATCAGCTTTTCCTGCAGTTCGCCAGCTTGTTTTTCGATGTGAGCCATCTTACACCTCTACCTTAGAACTGAAGGCCAGCTTCACGGGCAGCATCTGCCAGTGCCTGGACTCTACCATGATATTGGAAACCAGAACGGTCAAAAGCAACAACAGTGATGCCTTTTTCCAGTGCGCGTTCAGCAATTAATTTACCAACTACTGCTGCTGCATCTTTGTTTCCAGTGAATTTCACTTGCTCATTGATAGCTTTTTCTGTAGTAGAAGCTGCAACCAATGTTTCAGAACCGTTCGGTGCGATAACCTGCGCATAAATATGGCGTGGAGTACGATGTACCACCAGGCGAGTCGCACCCAACTCTTGGATCTTACGGCGTGCGCGGGTCGCACGACGGATACGAGCTGCTTTCTTATCCATAGTGTTACCTTACTTCTTCTTAGCCTCTTTGGTACGCACGATTTCATCGGCGTAACGAACACCTTTACCTTTGTAAGGTTCAGGACGACGGTAAGCACGCAGTTCTGCTGCAACTTGACCAATCACTTGCTTATCCGCACCTTTCAGTACGATTTCAGTTTGTGTTGGACATTCAGCAGTAATGCCTGCTGGCAGTGCGTGTTCAACCGGATGCGAGAAACCTAAAGACAAGCTTACTGCATTGCCTTTGATTGCTGCACGGTAACCAACACCGACCAGTTGAAGCTTTTTAGTGAAGCCTTCGGTAACACCAACAACCATTGCATTACACAGTGAACGAGTAGTACCCGCTTGTGCCCATGCATCATCAAAACCTTCGCGTGGTGCGAAAGTCAGTTGATTGTCTTCGCTTTTAACTTCAACTGCATTATGGATAGTACGAGTAAGCTCGCCGTTTTTACCCTTAATCGAAATAACCTGACCGTTGAGTTTTACCTCTACGCCGGCAGGAATGACGACGGGTGCTTTTGCCACACGAGACATTCTTTCCTCCCGAATTAAGCTACGTAGCAGAGAATCTCGCCACCAAGACCAGCTTGGCGAGCTGCACGATCAGTCATGACACCTTTAGAGGTAGAAACAACAGCGATACCTAAACCAGCCATAACTTGTGGCAGCTCATCTTTTTTCTTATAGATGCGCAGACTTGGGCGGCTTACACGCTGAATGCTTTCTACAACAGCCTTACCTTGGAAATAACGTAAAGTCAGTTCCAGTTCTGGCTTGATGTCGCCTTCAATTTTAAAATCTTCAATATAACCTTCTTCCTTCAGCACTTTGGCAATTGCCACTTTCAGCTTGGAGGAAGGCATGGTGACCGCAACTTTGTTCGCGGCCTGACCGTTACGGATACGGGTCAGCATATCCGCGATGGGATCTTGCATGCTCATCTGTCTTTACTCCCGTGATTCAAATGGAATTACCAACTTGCCTTTTTAAGGCCCGGGATTTCACCGCGCATAGCGGCTTCACGGACTTTAATACGGCTCAGACCAAACTTCCGCAGGAAACCGTGCGGACGCCCTGTTTGACGGCAGCGGTTACGCTGACGAGAAGGACTTGAATCACGTGGCAGTGTTTGCAGCTTGAGAACAGCGTCCCAGCGATCTTCATCAGATGCTTTAACATCAGAGATGATAGCTTTCAGTTCTACGCGTTTTGCGAAGAATTTCTCAGCTAATTTAGCACGTTTAACATCACGCGCTTTCATAGATTTCTTAGCCATGAGTACCCTGCCTTACTTGCGGAACGGGAAGTTGAACGCTGCTAACAGTGCGCGACCTTCGTCATCTGATTTCGCAGTAGTGGTGATAGTAATATCTAAACCACGTACGCGATCCACTTTATCGTAATCGATTTCAGGGAAGATGATTTGTTCACGAACACCCATGCTGTAGTTACCGCGACCATCGAAAGACTTAGCGGACAAGCCACGGAAGTCACGAATACGTGGTACAGCAATAGAAATCAGACGCTCAAGGAACTCCCACATGCGTTCGCCACGCAGGGTTACTTTACAGCCGATTGGATAGCCCTGACGGATTTTGAAGCCTGCAACAGATTTGCGTGCTTTGGTGATCAAAGGTTTTTGACCTGAGATCGCTGTTAAATCAGCTGCTGCATTATCCAGCAGTTTTTTATCAGCAATCGCTTCACCAACACCCATATTCAGGGTGATCTTCTCGACCCGAGGGACTTGCATGACAGAAGTGTAGCTAAACTCGGTCATGAGTTTATTAACTACTTCGTCTTTATAGTAATCATGCAGTTTCGCCATCGTATACTCCAAAAATTACTTGATAGTTTCACTGTTAGATTTGAAGAAACGGACTTTTTTGCCGTCTTCGAATCTAAAGCCTACACGGTCAGCCTTACCAGTTGCCGCGTTAAAGATTGCAACGTTAGAAACTTGAATAGCCGCTTCTTTTTCAACGATGCCACCTGGTTGGTTCAGAGCCGGTACAGGCTTCTGATGTTTTTTAACCAGATTGATACCTTCAACGATAACTTTACTAGAAGAAATAACCTGCTTTACTTTACCGCGCTTACCTTTGTCTTTCCCAGTTAGCACGATAACTTCGTCATCACGACGGATTTTCGCTGCCATAGTTCGCTCCTTAGAGTACTTCAGGTGCCAGAGAGATAATTTTCATAAACTTCTCGTTACGAAGTTCACGAGTTACCGGCCCAAAAATACGCGTACCGATTACTTGCTCACTGTTATTATTTAATAACACACAAGCATTACCATCGAAGCGAATGACAGAACCGTCAGGGCGACGTACACCCTTCTTGGTGCGCACCACTACCGCTTTCAGGACATCACCCTTTTTAACTTTACCGCGTGGAATTGCTTCTTTAACAGTAATTTTAATGATGTCGCCTACATGTGCATAGCGACGGTGCGAGCCACCTAGAACCTTGATACACATTACGCGACGTGCACCGGAGTTGTCGGCCACGTTCAGCATAGTCTGTTCTTGGATCATTTTAGTGCTCCGCTAAATGTCAACTACTACTGAGCCACCTCATTATGAAGAGGCCGTTCAAATATACCCATACTACGAGGGCGCGGCATTATAACACCACATCATCGTGTTGGACAGAAAAAAATAAACGGCTCAATCAAAAAGAGCCGTTTATTCATCAAGAAAAGTTATTCTATTACAGAACAGCTTTTTCTACAACGCGAACTAAGGCCCAAGACTTAGTCTTAGACAGTGGACGAGTTTGGCGGATTTCTACCACGTCACCAATTCCACATTCATTGTTCTCGTCATGTACGTGCAATTTAGTCGTACGACGGATGAATTTACCATACAGAGGGTGTTTCACCATACGTTCGATAGCAACAACAATAGATTTCTCCATTTTATCGCTAACTACACGACCTTGCAGAGTACGGATTTTATCGCTCATTACGCACCTGCCTTCTCAGTCAGTAAAGTCTTCACACGTGCGATATCGCGACGCACTTGTTTCAACAGATGAGACTGTTGCAGCTGACCGCTTGCAGCCTGCATACGTAAATTAAATTGTTCACGTAACAGGTTCAAAAGTTCAGCATTCAGCTCTTCAACGCTTTTTTCGCGCAGCTCTTGTGCTTTCATTACATCACCGTCTTAGTTACAAAGGTGGTTTTGATAGGCAGTTTCGCTGCTGCCAGAGAGAATGCCTCACGAGCCAGCTCTTCAGGCACACCGTCCATTTCGTACAGTACTTTACCAGGCTGAATTAAGGCAACCCAATATTCTACGTTACCTTTACCTTTACCCATACGAACTTCGAGTGGTTTCTCAGTGATTGGTTTGTCTGGGAACACACGGATCCAGATTTTACCTTGACGCTTAATAGCACGGGTCATAGCACGACGCGCCGCTTCGATCTGACGTGCAGTCAGACGACCACGGCCAACAGCTTTAAGACCGAAAGTGCCGAAGCTAACATCCGTACCTTGCGCTAGACCACGGTTGCGGCCTTTGTGCACCTTACGGAATTTTGTACGCTTTGGTTGTAACATCAGCGACTCTCCTTACTTGCGGCCTTTACGCTGCTGCTTTTTAGGTTGAGCAGCTGGTTTCTCAGCTTGTTCAACAGCAGCCATACCACCCAGAATCTCACCTTTGAAGATCCATACCTTAACGCCGAGAACACCATAAGTGGTGTGCGCTTCTGAAGTGTTGTAATCGATATCAGCACGTAATGTGTGCAGTGGCACACGGCCTTCACGATACCACTCGGTACGAGCGATTTCAGCACCGCCTAAACGGCCACTGACTTCAACTTTAATACCTTTAGCGCCCAGACGCATTGCGTTCTGTACCGCACGCTTCATAGCACGACGGAACATAACACGACGTTCCAGCTGTGAAGAAATGCTGTCAGCAACTAATTTAGCGTCTAGTTCTGGTTTACGAACTTCGGCGATATTGATTTGCGCAGGAACACCAGCGATATCCGCTACTGTTTTACGCAGTTTTTCAACGTCTTCACCTTTCTTACCGATAACGATACCTGGGCGAGCAGTGTGAATAGTCACACGGATGCTTTTCGCAGGACGTTCGATAACGATGCGAGAGATTGACGCTTTTGCCAATTCTTTATTCAAGTACTGGCGTACTTTGTAATCGCTGTCTAGGTTGTCAGCGAATTCATTGGTGTTCGCATACCAAGTAGAGTTCCAAGGTTTGACAATACCCAGGCGAATACCATTAGGATGTACTTTCTGACCCATTGCTAGTCTCCAGAGTCTCAGCGATCGGACACAACCACAGTAATGTGGCTGGTGCGCTTAAGAATACGATCTGCACGGCCTTTCGCACGCGGCATGATGCGTTTCATGGTTGGACCTTCGTCTACGAAAATTTTCGCAACTTTCAGGTCATCAATGTCAGCGCCATCGTTTTGCTCTGCGTTAGCAATTGCAGATTCAAGTACTTTCTTCACTAAACCAGCAGCTTTCTTGTTGGTGTAGGTCAGAATTTCCAGAGCTTGCGACACTTTCTTACCGCGAATCAGGTCGGCAACTAAGCGAACCTTCTGGGCAGAAGAACGAGCGTGGCGATGCATAGCTAAAGTTTCCATCTCTTCCTCCTATCCTTAACGTTTCTTAGCTTTCTTATCTGCCGCGTGGCCGCGATAAGTGCGAGTCGGTGCGAATTCACCCAGTTTGTGACCAACCATTTCGTCGGTTACGAAAACTGGAACATGCTGACGACCATTATGGACAGCGATGGTCAATCCGATCATATTAGGAAAGATCGTTGAACGACGGGACCAAGTCTTAAGAGGCTTCTTGTCTCCGCTTTCCACCGCTTTCTCTACCTTCTTCAGCAAGTGCAGGTCAATAAAAGGACCTTTCTTGAGAGAACGTGGCATGGTTTATCCTCTAATTATTTTTTAGAACGATGACGTACGATGAATTGATCAGTACGCTTGTTACTACGAGTTTTCTTACCTTTGGTCTGAACGCCCCATGGTGTTACTGGGTGTTTACCAAAGTTACGGCCTTCACCACCACCATGTGGATGGTCTACTGGGTTCATCGCAGTACCGCGAACGGTAGGACGAACACCACGCCAGCGGCTAGCACCAGCTTTACCGAGAACACGTAACATATGTTCAGCGTTACCAACTTCACCAAGAGTTGCACGGCAATCAGCTAAAACTTTACGCATTTCACCAGAACGCAGACGTAATGTGACGTAAGCACCATCACGAGCAACGATTTGAGCGTAAGTACCTGCTGAACGCGCTAACTGTCCACCTTTACCTGGTTTCAGTTCGATATTATGAACTGTAGAACCAACAGGGATGTTGCGCATCGGCAGTGCGTTACCAGCTTTGATTGCTGAATCAACACCAGATTGAATCTGGTCGCCAGCTTTCAGGCCTTTTGGTGCAAGAATATAACGACGTTCACCGTCTTTATATAGAACCAGTGCAATGTTCGCAGAACGATTTGGATCATATTCCAAACGCTCAACAACTGCAGGAACACCGTCTTTGTTGCGTTTGAAGTCAACTAAACGATAATGCTGCTTATGGCCACCACCGATATGACGGGTAGTGATACGGCCATTGTTGTTACGACCACCGGATTTGCTGTTTTTTTCTAACAGCGGAGCATAAGGTTTACCCTTATGCAGCTCAGGGTTAACCACTTTAACTACGTGGCGACGGCCCGGAGACGTAGGTTTACATTTAACAACTGCCATTGTTCTTTACTCCTCCGACTTACTCAGCACCGCTAATGAAGTCCAAATTTTGGCCTTCTTTCAGCGTGACGTAAGCTTTTTTCCAGTCGCTACGACGACCGAAACGCTGACCGTGGCGTTTAGTTTTGCCTTTAACCAGCAAAGTGTTAACACCTTCAACTTCAACTTCAAACAGTTTCTGTACAGCAGCTTTGATTTCTGCTTTAGTCGCGTCTTTCGCAACTTTGAGAACGATGGTATTGCTTTTTTCCATCGCTGTAGAAGCTTTTTCAGATACATGCGGCGCGCGCAGTACTTTTAGCAGACGTTCTTCACGGATCATGCCAGCATCTCCTCAACTTGCTTCACAGCATCAGCAGTCATAACCACTTTGTCGAAGGCGATCAGGCTAACCGGGTCAATACCTGCTGCATCACGAACGTCAACCTTATACAGGTTACGCGCTGCTAAAAACAGATTTTCATCTAATTCAGCAGTGATGATCAGAACATCTTCCAGAGCCATATCTTTCAGTTTCTGTGCCAGCAACTTAGTTTTAGGTGCTTCAACAGAGAACTTCTCGACAACGATCAGACGATCTTGACGTACCAACTCAGAGAGGATGCTTTTTAAAGCACCACGGTACATCTTCTTATTAACTTTTTGACTGTGGTCCTGTGGTTTAGCTGCGAAGCTAACACCACCAGAGCGCCAAATTGGGCTCTTTACTGAACCAGAACGTGCACGGCCAGTACCTTTTTGACGCCATGGTTTTTTACCTGAACCAGAAACTTCAGCACGAGTTTTCTGAGCACGAGTACCTTGACGAGCACCAGCTGCATACGCAACAACTACTTGGTGAACAAGCGCTTCATTGAAATCACGCCCGAAGGTAGTTTCGGAAACAGTCAGCGCGCTTTGCGCGTCTTTCATTACCAATTCCATTCCTATCTCCTCGACGTTAAGCCTTGACAGCCGGTTTTACGATCAGGTTGCTACCAGTTGCTCCTGGAACAGCACCTTTGACCAGCAGCAGGTTGCGCTCAGCGTCAACACGTACTACATCTAGGCTTTGAACAGTTACACGCTCATTACCCAGTTGGCCTGCCATTTTCTTGCCTTTAAACACTTTGCCCGGAGTCTGGTTTTGACCGATAGAACCCGGAACACGGTGAGACAAGGAGTTACCGTGAGTAGCATCTTGAGTACGGAAATTCCAGCGCTTAACTGTGCCTGCAAAACCTTTACCTTTAGATGTACCAGTAACGTCGACTTTTTTAACGTCAGCGAAAATTTCAACGCTAATGCTTTGACCTACTGTGTATTCTGCACTGTCTTCAATGCGGAATTCACGCAGGATACGGCCAGCTTCGACGCCAGCTTTAGCGAAATGACCTGCTTCAGGCTTAGTTACACGATTAGCTTTTTTGCTACCGGTAGTAACCTGAATTGCATTATAACCGTCAGTTTCTGCAGTTTTAACCTGAGTAACACGGTTATTTTCAATTTCGATAACAGTTACAGGTATAGAAACGCCATCTTCAGTGAAGATACGAGTCATACCGACTTTCTTACCGACTAAACCTTTCATTGTTTCAACCTCTCAATCGTTCGACGACCTGATTAACCCAGGCTGATCTGCACGTCAACGCCGGCAGCCAGGTCCAGACGCATCAGAGCATCAACGGTCTTTTCGGTTGGCTCAACGATGTCAACCAGACGCTTGTGAGTGCGAATTTCGTACTGATCACGCGCATCTTTGTTAACGTGCGGAGAAATCAGAACGGTAAAACGCTCTTTACGTGTCGGCAGCGGGATAGGACCACGAACTTGCGCACCAGTGCGCTTAGCAGTCTCTACGATTTCCGCAGTTGATTGATCGATTAAACGATGATCAAAAGCTTTCAGGCGGATACGGATTCTTTGGTTCTGCATGAGACCAGAGCTCCAACTATTTTATAAACGTAAATGATTACTCCTCGTACCCATTTCGATTGATGGGAGAGTGTAATCGTTCTTGATGTAACTTCCAAATCGGAAGTATTGTCTAAATGAGCAACAAATTGTTAACTCAATACTGATATTTCAGTCCTAAAATATAGGGCTTACTCATCAGTAAGCCCGCGCATTATACGTAAATTATAGGGAAACGCAAGCAATCGAGGAAAATATGTGCGAATTTTCTAGGGGAGTAATGAAAAAAACCTCAACCATGGAATACACTATGGTTGAGGTTAGTTATTAACTTAATAAAACAACAGTACTGAATAAGACTTTATTCTTCTTTAACTTGTGCTTGAAGATAGTTTTGAATTCCCATACGAGTAATCAGCTCTAGTTGAGTTTCTATCCAATCAATATGATTTTCTTCATCAGCTAAAATTTCAATCATCAGGTCTCGACTGACGTAGTCATGAACCGAATCTGCATACTTAATAGCTTCCTTTAGATTTTTTGCCCCATCGATTTCAAGTTGTAAATCTGACTTCAGCATTTCTTCAACATCTTCACCAATATTCAATTTGCCAAGATCTTGTAAGTTAGGAATACCTTCGAGGAAAAGAATTCGCTCTATATATTTATCTGCGTGCTTCATTTCATCAATTGATTCGTGATATTCCATCTCATTGAGACGTGTAAGCCCCCAATTTTTAAACATGCGTGCATGCAAAAAATATTGGTTAATTGCAACTAACTCATTGCCCAGTAGTTTATTTAGGTGGGCTATCATTTTTTTATCGCCTTTCATTTCTACCCTCCATCGCTTCCAGTCTTTTAAGTGTAGTACTGAAATTGATGTTAGTGTGATTTTTACACAATGTATTTAAACAAAAGGTGATAAATATGGTGGGAATAATTTGACTGGTATTAAATACTATGCGACTTCAGTTGCGCACGCATCCTCAAAAATCATTTGCTCTTCATATAAAATTGCCTTCGTCTGTCGAATACATTTTCCACATTCTAAGCCTACAGGCAGAATTTGTCGTAGACCCTTTAGTGAGGTCACTTGATACTTTCTTGCGGCATTTCTGATCTGTTTATCAGTAATGGCTTCACAAAGGCAGATGTACATGATGCTTACCTGTATAAATCACATACAGATAGTTTAAATAAAAATGATTTGCATTTCAATTATCATTACTAATGATTTACAAAGATCATTTACCACTGAGCGATTAATTACACAAGCAAGTGAAATCAAAAGAAAAAATAACTTTTAATATGAATGATTCGGCTAATATATAGCAACGTAATGCTGCAATTTTATGTAGTCAAAATTTTGCTTATAACAACAAAAGGGCACCTAAATAAGGTGCCCTTTTTTAAAACTAGATAAAGCTATGTATT
>NZ_JAMPPE010000043.1:0-21368 GCF_028480905.1 Providencia sp. PROV156
TCTATCTATCACCATCATTAATGAGAGTGTGTGATGCAAAGTAGTGAGTAACAGCTCACAGATTATTTAGGGTAGCGGAATTTTAATAAAATCAAATAAATATTGTGGGTTGGGTGTTTCCCATCACGGTGATGAATGACATCCCTTGAATCAAAGAAGTCAGTAACAACTCACCTCTCTTTTGACCGGGACGAGGTGGGTAGGAGGAAAAACTCAATTCCTTGTATTTAAATGATGGATGCGATTAATAAACATAAAGTAGTAAGTAACAACTCACTTGTTGAAAGGGCGGTGGCTGTTGGCGATGGTGGGATAACAGGGGTTAGGAGAAGCAATGGAGGGGGAGCGGTTGTATTGGTGTGCTGAATGGATATTGTGAATGCAAAGTAGTGAGTAACAACTTCGGTTTAATATTTTAATTGAATTTAAATCGTCATCATAATTTGGAAGCCAGTATAGCAACTAGAATAAGAGCCCAATCAAATAACAGTATCTTAGATATTATTCACAGAATAATTACTAATAGCTTATGGCAAATAAAAGTAGTAATCACTAATACAATATATTGAAGATAAGAAGGTTAATAGCTGTATATAATTATTAGAAATAAACTATAAGTTACAGTGCTTGAAATTATTTCATTTAACCTTGAAAGGCTCGACAAGACGGATAACATTAGTTAGATTATTTAGCATTCTAGAAGTCTAAACGTATAAACAGATAAAAGGGGGGATGAATGATGCCTATTCGTTTACCAGATGAACTACCGGCAGTTAATTTCTTGAGAGAAGAAAATGTTTTTGTTATGACAACAACAAGAGCAAGTCATCAAGAGATCCGTCCCTTGAAAGTATTAATACTCAATTTGATGCCGAAAAAGATAGAAACTGAAAACCAGTTTCTGCGTTTGCTGTCGAACACACCATTACAGGTTGATATTCAACTATTACGAATTGACCAGCGAGAATCAAAGAATACCCCAACGGAGCACTTAAATACCTTTTATTGTGATTTTGAGGATATACAGGATCAAAACTTTGATGGCTTAATTGTAACGGGAGCTCCGTTAGGTCTGGTTGAGTTTAATGACGTATTATACTGGCAACAAATAGAAAGGGTGATAGCTTGGGCGAAACAACATGTGACATCAACCCTTTTCGTTTGTTGGGCTGTACAAGCGGCTTTAAAGGTCTTGTATGACTTACCAAAATGGACTAGAGAAGAAAAACTATCTGGTATTTATCAGCATGATACGTTAGAGCCGTATGCTTTACTCACTAGAGGGTTTGATGGATCATTTTATGCACCTCACTCTCGCTACGCTGATTTTCCGGAAGACCTTATTCGCCAGCACACTGATCTAGAGATTTTAGCAAGTTCACAGGAGGCTGGTGCTTATTTATTTGGGTCAAAAGATAAACGCTTAGCATTTGTGACAGGCCATCCCGAATATGATGGGGACACCCTTGCACAAGAATATTGGCGTGATCTAGATGCTGGAATTTCTCCTCAGATCCCATGCAATTATTTTAAAAATGATGATCCCAGCAACCCTCCACTCGTGAGTTGGCGTAGTCATGGGCACTTGTTGTTCTCAAATTGGTTGAATTATTATGTGTATCAGATCACACCTTTTGATCTTACTAATATGGAACCAACGTTAGATTAAAAAAAGAAATATAAATTTAAAAATTATAATAAGATAAGTATTTTTACTGGTTATACCAGTTAAAGTTAGGCTT
Source organism: Providencia sp. PROV156 (assembly GCF_028480905.1). NCBI lineage: Bacteria > Pseudomonadati > Pseudomonadota > Gammaproteobacteria > Enterobacterales > Morganellaceae > Providencia > Providencia sp. PROV156. Next base: position 1,743 of record NZ_JAMPPE010000043.1, read on the forward strand.
ATATAGTAAAAGTGGTACCACAGTTAGTCTGAAAGCAGCTATTTATTAGCTGCTTTTTTTGTTTTCAAAGAAAAATTTTAAAAATACAGTTTTCTATAATTAGTTGATTTAACGACTATTTAACATTTTTGACTGGTTAAAGGAATGGTTAATCAATTTGGAAACTTATTTAAAATTCATTATTATCAATAAGATATCTTACTTTTTAATTAAAATGGAAATCGTTTTTGATTTATTTCTGATTTGATCTTATGCTTATTTCATAGTCAACGATGAATGAGGGTTTGGTCGATGGAGCAGCAATTATCTATATCGGAATTAACATTCACAAAGAATATTGAACAGTTTGAAAGACAAGTGTTACATATTGATTCTATTGCATTTCTTTCTAAACTAGTTGAAGAGTTTCTTCCTCGCCGAGAAAAATTATTAAAAGATAGAGAGGTCAGACAGCAAAAGATAGATGCTGGCTCTTTACCTAACTTTATTTCAGAATTTGATTCCATAAAAAAATCAGATTGGAAAATTCAAAGTATCCCTGAAGATTTACAAGATCGCCGTGTCGAAATTACGGGGCCGGTTGAGCGTAAAATGGTTATTAATGCTTTAAATGCCAATGTAAAAGTATTTATGGCAGATTTTGAAGATTCCCTTTCACCTTCATGGGAAAAATTGATCGATGGCCAAATCAATTTAAGGGATGCGATCCGCGGTGATATTTCTTATACCAACGAAAATGGAAAGGTTTACCAATTAAAATCAAATCCAGCAGTTTTGATTGCTCGTGTTCGTGGTCTTCATTTAGATGAAAAACATGTTTTATCAGGAAGTAAGCCTATTCCCGGAGGCCTGTTTGATTTCGCTATTTACTTTTTTAATAACTATCAAGTGTTATTAGAAAAAGGGAGTGGTCCTTATTTTTATATCCCAAAACTTGAGTCTTGGCAGGAAGCAAAATGGTGGAGCGATGTTTTTAGTCTGGCTGAAGACTCCGTGGGTATACCTCGGGGCACGATCAAAGCAACTGTACTGATCGAAACATTACCTGCTGTATTCCAAATGGATGAAATCTTATATCACATGCGTCACCACATTGTGGGGCTGAATTGTGGGCGTTGGGACTACATATTTAGTTATATCAAAACATTGAAAGAGCATGTTGACCGAGTATTGCCAGACCGCCAAGTTGTCACAATGACACAATCATTTTTAAGTGCCTATTCGCGCTTATTAATTAAAACGTGCCATCGCCGTGGAGCATTTGCGATGGGGGGAATGTCTGCTTTTATACCGAGCAAGGACCCCCAAGAAAATGAAACTATTCTAGCGAAAGTAAAAGCAGACAAAGAACTAGAAGCGAGAAATGGCCATGATGGCTCTTGGATTGCGCACCCAGGTTTAGCGGATACCGTTATGAACGTGTTTAATCAAGTACTTGGTGAGCGCCAAAACCAGTTACATGTATCTCGTGATTTCGATGAAGAAATTACAGCTGACCAGTTATTAGAACCTTGTGCCGGTGAGCGAACTGAAGCGGGGATGCGGGCTAATATTCGCGTTGCTGTGCAATATATTGAAGCATGGATTTCAGGGAATGGTTGTGTACCTATCTATGGTTTGATGGAGGATGCTGCGACAGCAGAAATTTCACGCACTTCAATTTGGCAGTGGATCCGCCACGGTAAAACCTTGTCCACCGGTGAAAAAGTTACTAAGGCATTATTTGAAGAAATGTTAGATGAAGAGTTACAGGTTATCCAAAAAGAACTTGGTGATAAGCGTTTTCAAAGTGGCCGTTTCCGTGAGGCTGCAGAACTGATGAGGCGGATTACTACACAGGATGAGCTTATAGAATTCTTAACTATCCCTGGATACCAATTATTAGATTAATTATCGTGAATAAAAAATTCGATAAACCCTACATATTCTTATAAAGGAAGTGGATCATGACAACATCGCGCTTAGAACAAATTGCCCAATTAGAAAATGAATGGAAACAACCACGTTGGAAAGGTATTACTCGCCCATATACAGCGGAAGAAGTGGTGAAATTGCGTGGTTCTGTGCATATCGAACACTCTTTAGCACGCAAAGGTGCAGAACGCTTTTGGGATCAACTACATGGCGGTTCAAAGAAAGGTTATGTAAATGCACTGGGAGCCTTAACGGGTGGGCAAGCGCTACAACAAGCGAAAGCCGGTATTGAAGCTATTTATTTATCAGGTTGGCAGGTAGCTGCGGACGCAAATACATCATCGAGTATGTACCCGGACCAATCACTTTACCCTGTCGATTCAGTACCATCGGTAGTTAAGAAAATTAATAATACATTCCGTCGGGCAGATCAAATTCAGTGGGCGAATGGTATTGGCCCTGACAATAAAGAGTATATTGATTATTTTTTACCTATTATCGCGGATGCGGAAGCGGGTTTTGGTGGCGTATTAAATGCCTTCGAACTCATGAAAAATATGATAGAAGCTGGAGCAGCTGCGGTTCATTTTGAAGACCAATTAGCCGCGGTTAAAAAATGTGGCCATATGGGGGGGAAAGTTCTTGTGCCTACCCAAGAGGCGATTCAAAAACTGGTTGCTGCTCGTTTAGCGGCGGATGTTTCAGGTGTGCCAACTATTTTAGTTGCTAGAACCGATGCTGATGCAGCAGATCTTCTAACATCGGACTGTGATGCCTATGATGCGGCATTTGTTACTGGGGAACGCACTTCTGAAGGTTTTTTCCGAACCAAAGCAGGAATAGAGCAAGCAATTAGTCGTGGGTTAGCTTATGCACCTTACGCAGACCTTGTTTGGTGTGAAACGTCAAAACCTGACCTTGAAGCTGCAAGACAGTTTGCTGAAGCTATTCATGCTAAATTCCCTGGTAAATTATTAGCTTATAATTGCTCTCCTTCATTTAATTGGAAAAAGAATTTAGATGACAGCACGATCGCACGATTCCAAGATGAGCTTTCAGCAATGGGGTACCGCTTCCAATTCATTACGTTAGCAGGTATTCACAGTATGTGGTTCAACATGTTTGACTTAGCTCATTCCTATGCACAAGGTGAAGGCATGAAGCATTATGTTGAAAAAGTCCAAGAGTGTGAGTTTGCTGCAATTAATAAAGGTTATACCTTCTCTTCGCATCAACAGGAGGTAGGAACAGGCTATTTTGATAAAGTGACAACAGTTATTCAAGGTGGCACTTCATCAGTGACAGCATTAACTGGCTCGACTGAAGAAGAGCAATTCTAGTCAGATTATTTCCCTTTCAATCGGTGTTTCTGTTGGTTAGCTGTATCTGTTAATTTTTCAGGCACGTTTAGTGCCTGTTTTTTATTCAAAATAAGTCTGTATTCTTATAGGAGTGGTTATGATATTGACGACAGAACAGATAATAGCTCAGACCATTTTACAGGGTTTTGATGCTCAATATGGTCGTTTCCTTGAGATAACCTCAGGTGCACAAGAAAGGTTTGAGCAGGCAGATTGGCATGCAATTCAGCATGCGATGAAAAGAAGAATTCAGCTGTATGATCACCATGTTGGTTTAGTTGTCGCTCAGCTACAGTTTATGGGGCTAGTTCAATCTTTAACACCCGATAAACTGGCTCAAATAAAAAATGTTTATAAAACCTTATTACCAGATTATCCAAGGTTTGAAATAGCAGAAAGCTTCTTTAATTCAGTTTACTGCCGGTTATTTCAGCATCGGGAGCTTACACAAGATAACTTATTTATTTTTACATCCCAGCCTGCAAGGCGTTTTTCTATTTCTCCTAGGCCACTAGCTCGAGAATACTTTGTTAATAATAATTTAGAGGGGGTATTGTTCACAATATTAAGTGGGTTACCACTAAGGCTAAAGTGGCGTAATTTGGATTTAGATATTCATTGTATTATCAATGTATTGAAAACAAAATTTCCTGATATTGAAACCCAAAAAGTCAGTTTTCATATTGCAAATGAGTTATTTTACCGTAATAAGGCAGCTTGGCTAGTTGGTAAAATTTATATTAATGATGAGGTTCACCCATTCTTACTTCCTATTCACCATGATGATTGTCAGCGCATTTATATTGATGCGTGTTTAACTGAGTTTGATGAAGCCAGTATTGTATTTGGTTTTGCTCGGTCCTATTTTATGGTGTATGCCCCTTTTCCAGCAGCACTGGTTTTTTGGTTGAGGGAGATCTTACCCAGTAAGTCAATTGCTGAATTATATATGGCAATTGGTTGTCAAAAGCATGGAAAAACAGAGTATTACAGAGAATATCTCGCCTATATTAATTTTTCACGAGAGCAATTTACCGTTGCACCAGGTGTTAAAGGAATGGTGATGTTGGTCTTTACGTCCCCTTCTTTCGATCGTGTTTTTAAAATTATTAAGGATCAATTTGCGCCACAAAAGCAAGTAACACGAGAACGAGTTTTAGAATGCTATCGTTTGGTTAAAGAGCACGATAGAGTTGGCCGTATGGCTGACACCCAAGAGTTTGAAAATTTTGTGATTAGTAAGTCTTCCATCAGCGATGAGTTAATGGTGGAATTATTGAAAGAGGTTCCATCTCAAATTGAAGATTTAGGCGATAACATATTGATTCGTCATTTGTACATGGAAAGAAAGATGATCCCATTGAATATTTATATGGATAATGCCACTGACGCGCAATTACATAATGCATTAAATGAATATGGCTGGGCGATTAAACAGTTAGCGGCTGCGAATATTTTCCCCGGAGATATGTTGTTTAAAAATTTTGGAGTAACGCGGCATGGCCGTGTTGTTTTTTATGATTATGATGAAATCTGTTATATGACAGAGGTGAATTTTCGTAAAATTCCTGAGCCATTATACCCTGAGCAAGAATTATCTAGTGAGCCATGGTATAGCATTGGTGAGCAAGATGTTTTCCCTGAAGAGTTTGCTTCTTTTATTTGCCAAAATGAGAAAATTCGTCATTACTTGCAACAATATCATGCAGATTTATTTTCCGCAGATTATTGGCAAAAGTTACAAAATAGAATTTTGGCGGGGCACGTAGAAGATGTTTATGCCTATCGTGAGGAATTACGTTTTTGCCATAAATTCAGTGAGGTTGCATAACTATAATACGCAACTAATGGGAATAGTCGCGTATTAATTAAAGGCAATTAAAAACGACTCAGCAAGCATTGAGTCGTTTTTCGGGAATGCTATTTTTTTGCGCCTTGCACAGCTTCTTGAGCAAGTTGGGTAATTTTTTCATAATTGCCTGAATTCAAAGCCTCTTCAGGCACTAACCAAGAGCCACCAATACACAGAACACTATCTAATTCTAAATAGTTAAGGTAATTATCTAGCGATATTCCACCGGTTGGGCAAAATTTGACTTGTGAGAAAGGGCCCGCAATGGCTTTTAGCGCCTTAACGCCACCATTGGCTTCCGCTGGGAAAAATTTGAACTCTTTCAGGCCATATTGCATACCAAGCATAAGTTCAGAAACAGTTGAAATTCCAGGGATTAAAGGAATATCTCCTTTGGTTGCTGCATTGAGTAATTCATCTGTCAAACCGGGACTAATTGCGAATTGTGCTCCAGCTTCAGTAACTTCAGCGAGTTGTTTTGCATTAATAACAGTACCTGCGCCAATAATAGCCTCAGGTACTTCTTTTGCAATGAGGCGAATAGCATCGATAGCACACTCCGTACGTAAAGTGACTTCTAACACTCTAATGCCACCTTTGACTAATGCTTTTGCAAGAGGAACCGCTTGTTCTAATTTTTTGATAACAATAACAGGGACGACAGGGCCTTGTTTTAATACGCTTTCAGCGGTCATTTTCCAATTATTCATTTTCTATTCCTATTCAATGAAAATAGATTAAAAATCAATACTACAAGCACCTTCTTCGGCACCTGATAAATGTCTTCTTAATGCACCGAAAAGCTCCCTTCCACAACCACTACGCTCAGCAGTTAAATCAGCCTCGAAGGGTTGGCGTTTATTGAGTTCTTCTTCATCAACTAGTAATTGTAATTCTCCAGTCAATGCATTTACCCTAATGATATCGCCATTTTTTACTTTTGCTAACAACCCACCATTATAAGCTTCAGGGGTGACATGAATTGCAGATGGTACTTTACCGGATGCTCCGGATAAGCGGCCATCAGTAACTAACGCGACTTTGTAGCCTTTATCCATAAGTACACCAAGAGGAGGCATGAGTTTATGAAGTTCAGGCATGCCATTCGCGGATGGCCCTTGGAAGCGGACAACAATAATACAATCTTTATTAAGCTCACCTGCTTCAAAGTGTGATGCAATCTCATTTTGGTTGTTAAATACGACTGCTGGAGCTTCAATAACTTGATTTTCTTCAGGAACTGCTGATGTTTTCATCACGGCACGCCCTAAGTTACCAGAAAGTAATTTTGTGCCCCCATGAGGTGAGAATGGGTGTTCTATTTCAGCGATAACATCAGGATTAAACGAGGATTTAGGGCCTTCTCGCCATTCAAGTTGGCCATTATTTAGCCAAGGTTCCATGGTATAACGTTCCAGCCCGAATCCTGCTACGGTATGGACATCGTTATATAATAAACCTTTTTGTAATAGCTGGTGGATAAGCAAAGCTACGCCACCTGCGGCTTGGAATTGGTTGATATCCGCTTGGCCATTAGGATAGATACGGCAAATAAGTGGAACAATAGCTGAAATATCGGAAAAATCATCCCAATTGATAATGATCCCTGCGGCTCTTGCTATAGCAACAAGATGCATGGTTAAGTTAGTTGAGCCTCCCGTCGCGAGCAATGCGACGATACCGTTGACAATAACTTTTTCGTTAACCAGTTGACCGATAGGTAAGTACTGGCCCGATTGTTCAGTTAAACGCGTAATTTGTCGTGCGGCAGCCTCTGTTAATGCATCCCGTAGTGGAGAGTCAGGTGGTACAAATGACGCACCGGGTAGATGTAACCCCATGACCTCCATCATCATTTGATTCGAGTTGGCAGTACCGTAAAAAGTACAGGTGCCGATCCCATGGTAAGAGGCGGCTTCGGCTTCTAATAAAGCGAGTCGATCAACTTTGCCTTCAGCATACAGCTGGCGAATACGAACCTTTTCTTTATTTGGTAAGCCTGTTGCCATTGGACCTGCTGGGACAAATATTGCAGGAAGGTGACCAAATGAAAGTGCGCCAAGCATTAAGCCTGGAACAATTTTGTCGCAAATACCTAAATAGAGCGCACCATCAAACATATTATGGGATAGGCCAATGGCAGTTGACATGGCAATGACATCTCGACTTAGCATCGATAGTTCCATCCCATCTTGCCCTTGGGTTACGCCATCACACATTGCTGGGACACCCGCAGCGACTTGGCCAATTGAGCTAGCTTCTAATAATGCTTTTTTGAGTTGTTCAGGGTACTTGTCGTAGGGACGATGAGCAGAAAGCATATCATTGTAGGAATTGATGATTGCAATATCAGAGCGAGTCATGCTTTTAAGAATTTGTTTTTCTTCGCTTTGGCATGCTGCAAAGCCATGGGCAAGGTTACCGCAAGCGAGTGATGCTCGATGGACGGTCATACAACGAGCCTGCTCTATTTTTTTGAGATAAGCAGCTCGAGTTTTCAGTGAACGAGAAATGATACGTTGAGTGATGCGATCAAGTTCTTTATTGATCACTGAAGGATTTGTCTCTTTAGAGGTGGTCATGCTCATGATAATTGCTCCATAGTGCAGTAAAAAGATGAATCAAACTGCAAGTCAATTCGGGTTGTGCCTATCGTTATTTACTTGTGAACTATAGCATCAATGTTACCGGTAACATTGTTCAATGAAAGCGGAGGAGTTGCAATATAGAAAATGAACATTCGAAGCTATCTGTGATCTGAATCAAATTTATATTATGGTGTGGACAGGGTAGGAAATAGACAAATAAGCATGCTATAGTGGCTTAGTTGATGATTTTATCATCAAAATTCAATTAGATGATTGTCGAAGGTTAGGTTGTATTCATGAGAAGAGCGGCAGGATGTTAAGGCTAGTTATAGCTGCATTTATATTGTTATTGGCAAATTTTGTTAGGGCTGAGGTTATCTTAGCTTCGGGGTCATATAAAATTTTAACTGAAGTTTTTAATGAACAAACGGCAATGCAGTTACAGAATGCGTCACAAGCAGAAAAAATTGATGTATTGACCCGATATTTTTTAACTACACCTTACAATAAACAAACTTTGAATATGAGTCCGCTATCACCTGAAGAATTGGTGATTAATTTGAAAGAGATGGACTGTATGACATTCATAGAGTACATCGAGGCTTTTAAGCGTTCTAACAATTACGAGCAATTTGTTTCAAATTTAATCAATATTCGTTATATCAACCAAAATATTACATTTAAACATCGGCGGCATTTTTTCTCTGATTGGGCGCAAGAACCTGAGGCGATTGTGGTAGATATTACTAGTGAAATAAGCCCACACGCTATTCAGGTAAAAAAACAACTTAATTTGAAAAATTATAATCAGCGATATATATCGGGCTTGCCTGTTAAAGGTAGGTTGATAAACTATATCCCAGTCAAATATGTGGATGATGATTTAGTATTGAGATTAAATGTAGGGGATTACATCGGCGTTTATTCAAAGGATAATGGGTTAGATGTAAGTCATGTGGGTGTTGTAATACGTAGAGGTAATAAAACAATATTTAGAAATGCCTCTTCACTACGTAGAAATCTTCAGGTTATTGATATCGAACTGAACGATTACTTAAAAGGGAAGGCCGGGATTGTTGTTTTTAGGCCGAAATCAGATTATTAGCCTGACTATAGAGAATATTATAATAATAAGATAAATTATTAATCTGTTTTTTGATATAAAAAAGGGAAAACACAATTTTTGCGTATGTAAAAATTTAACATATAGAGTGAAAATTATTTAATAATAAAAAACAGATAATTATTTTGATTGGTTACTAATTATTTCTAGTAACATTTAAAATGTAAAAGTATATTAAATTATCGATTTGATCAAAAAAAACATATAGAAATGTAATTTAATTATAAAAATAAAAAAACTTTTATAAAGCAATGGATTACTTTACATATATTATTTTCCTCATTTTTTTTGTATATAAAAATGATGTTTGTCTATCAATCTTGTTATCTTTGATTGCTCATAACTATTTTAAATAGTTATGATTAATTTTATAATGAATAATACTAGCTAAATTATTTTTCTTATTTACATTTAGGAGATGGTTATGCATATAGCTAAAAAGAAAAATATTTATGCATTACTAGGTAATCATTTACGTAAGGCTAGAGTGAGTAAAGGGTTATCAGGAAATGAGCTGGGTTCGATTATTCATTTGAGCCAACAGCAAGTATCACGATATGAGTTAGGTATTAATAAGTTGAGTTTAGATAAACTAATTGAAATTGTAATTTTTTTAGATATTGATATTAATGAGATTACTAAAATCATTGCTAAGCAGGTTGAGTATGAAAAAATGAGTTAGCGATAACCTAAGTAAGATATTTTTTTATTTTATTTTTATAACATTTTATGAATAATTTACTCATTTAAAAATTCCTAGTATAAAAAATAGGTTATAACTTATACGTTATAGAGAATTAGACGATTAATTTTGCATAGTCATAGTACTCGAAAAAAATATGTCTATGGTAACTACTTAAAATTAAAAATTAAATTCTAGAAATAAGAATAATCAATTCAATATGTCTCTATTTTAAGGAGGGGGAGCTTATTAGTGATCATAATTATAATTTTTTCTGGTGCTTCTCTCTCTACTTTTTCCAATGTTCCCTACCATTTAATAGAAGGGGATGTTTTTCGTTAATAAGAAAACCTTTTTTGTTTCTAATATGAGCTAAAAAGGTTTTAACATGATGTATTTAAACATTTATTTCATTTTCTATTATCTGTTTTTCTAAAAAGAATAAGCATTGTGATGTTGTTGGTGCATGAAAATTGATAGTATTGCAGACGACACAATGCTTAAATAAAGCTTAATGAATAATAGAGTAAGGCTATGGTTTGATGTTCAAATATATAGGGATATTGTTTGCTTTTTTACTATTAGGCTGTTCTGCCTCGAACAAAGGTTACTATCTCGATAACCGTTACCCATCAAAAAATAATAGTCAGCGCATTCAATATGTCATTATTCACTACACCGTTTCTGATGATGCGCGTTCCATAGCCACACTAACGCAAGGCAAAGTGAGCTCCCATTTCCTCATACCGAGTGTACCTGAAACTAAAAATGGCCAGCCTGTTGTATTACAACTCGTTCCCGAATCATTAAAAGCATGGCATGCAGGTGAAAGTTATTGGCTACAGCATAATGGTTTGAATGATATTTCTATTGGAATTGAAATCGTTAATGCAGGGGTACAAAAGGATGTTAAAGGAAAGCAACAGTGGGATCCTTACAATGAAGCGCAAATTGTGGCATTGATACCTCTCATCCAAGATATTATGCAGCGCTATAGTATTCCCCCAGAAAATATTATTGGTCACAGTGATATCGCACCATTGCGCAAGCAAGACCCAGGCAAGGCATTTCCATGGCAACGTCTTGCTCAACATGGTATAGGGGCTTGGCCTGACCCAAAAACAGTCACTAAATTTCTGGCGGGGCGTAATGCCAATGAACCCGCAAGCGTGTTACGCATTCAAAAAGCGCTTAATTTTTATGGATATTCAACAATCCCGCTATCAGGTAAGTTAGATCCACAGACTAAAAAAACATTGCGTGCTTTCCAATTGCATTTCCGACCGCGAGATATTGAAGGACAAGCGGACGCTGAAACAGAGGCTATCGCGTTGTCACTCATTGAAAAGTATCGTGATATGCAAAAATTTAAGTTATTTGAAAAGACTCTGAAGTTGCCTACTATTTCAACAAATCAGCAAGGTGATTAGAGGGCAGTAAAAAGCTTTGTAAGGTTAAGTGAAATACAGGTTGCTTTGTATTTCACTTTCACTGTTTAGCTAGCGGTTTGCGCCATATTCATGGCTTATTTCTTTTGCGGCTTTGATAACCATAGCGCCTAATTCAGTAATACGGTCATCGGTGATACGTGATAATGGGCCTGAAATAGAAATGGCTGCGAAAGCTTCTTTGTGTTCATCATAAATACAAGCCCCAATACAGCGTAACCCTAATGCATGCTCTTCGTCATCATAAGAAAAACCTTGCTTTTTAGCCTGTTGTAAATTCTCTTTTAAAGCTGATGGGTTAGTTAATGTATAAGGCGTATAAGCATGTAAACCTTTACGGCTTAAAAGTGGGACTAGTTTATCTTCTGGTAAGTTAGCAATGAATGCTTTGCCTGCCCCCGAGGCGTGTAATGGCAGTTTTCCACCGATTGGTGCTGACATTCTCATTAGCGCATTGCATTGTACTTGGTCAACAATGACGGCATCGTACTCTGTATGGTCTAGGATAGCTAAGTTGACAGTTTCCCCCGATTCATCCATTAAGCGACGTAGTATTGGGTGGACGAGGGCTAACAAATTACGACTCTCTAAAAAGCTGCTACCAATGATAAAAGCATGAGAAGCAATAACCCATAGGCCTAAATCACCAGTTTGGCGAACAAAACCATGTTGTTCTAAAGTCATTAAAAGGCGATGTGTTGTTGAGTTAGGTAAGCCTGCTTGCATCGCAAGGTCAGTGAGGGCAATTCCCCCTGTCGATTCGGAAATATATTCCAATAGTGTTAATCCACGACTTAATGATTGAACTTGTCCTGCTGCAGCTGCGCCACTCGCCGGCCCTTTTGCTTTTTTAAGTTTCTTAGTAATTGGTGCCGTTGCCATTAAGTCTCTCCTGACTGTCATTTAGCTTCTATTATGAACTATTTCACTTGAAAATACTCATCGGATCAGTGAAAAGTGTGCTCTTGTGCAACCTTGAAAAACTCTCATCATAACAGCGAATTTTCACGCGAGAAGTTGTGATAGGATGTTAAAGGTAAAAATTTGACTTATTTCTCAGTGTTCCATTTTAGGAGGGCAGTGCAGTGTCCGCAAAAGTTAATCAATTAGAACAAGAATTAAAAAAACGTATATTGGTATTAGATGGTGCAATGGGAACAATGATCCAACAACATAAGTTGTCGGAAGCCCAGTTTCGCGGAGAACGATTTGCGGATTGGCCGAGTGATTTAAAGGGAAATAATGATCTATTAGTCTTAACTCAGCCAGATATTATTCGAGATATCCATTCTCAATACTTTGAAGCGGGCGCGGATATTGTTGAAACCAATACTTTTAACTCAACATCCATTGCGATGGCTGATTATAAAATGGAATCACTTTCCGCTGAAATTAACGAGGTTGCTGCACGCCTTGCCCGTGAATGTGCTGATGAGTGGACACGTAAAACCCCTGACCAGCCGCGTTATGTTGCCGGAGTTTTAGGCCCGACAAACCGCACTGCTTCTATTTCTCCTGATGTTAATGATCCTGCTTATCGCAATATCACCTTTGATCAACTCGTTGAAGCCTACCGTGAATCTACCCGATCTTTAGTAAAAGGTGGGGTAGATCTGATCATGATCGAAACCATTTTTGACACATTGAATGCGAAAGCCGCGATCTTTGCGGTAGAAACTGAACTGGAAGCTTTGGGTGTTTCTCTACCTATTATGATCTCAGGTACGATCACGGATGCTTCTGGCCGGACATTATCAGGGCAAACAACAGAAGCATTTTATAACTCATTGCGCCATGCGCAGCCGATATCATTTGGCTTGAACTGTGCATTAGGCCCGGATGAGCTGCGCCAGTATATTGCTGAATTATCGAGGATTGCGGAATGTTATGTCAGTGCGCACCCTAATGCAGGGCTGCCGAATGCGTTTGGTGAATATGATCTTGATGCGCAAAATATGGCTGAACAAATTCATGAATGGGCAACCGCAGGGTTCTTAAATATTGTTGGTGGGTGTTGTGGAACGACGCCATTACATATCAAAAAAATGGCAGAAGCCGTAAAAGGCATCACACCACGTCAATTACCGTCACTACCTGTTGAATGCCGTTTATCGGGTTTAGAACCGTTAAATATTGGCGAAAAATCGTTATTTGTTAATGTTGGGGAAAGAACCAATGTGACGGGATCCGCAAAATTTAAGCGGCTGATTAAAGAAGAAAATTACCAAGAAGCCTTAGATGTGGCACGTCAGCAAGTTGAAAATGGTGCGCAAATCATCGACATCAATATGGATGAAGGGATGTTGGACTCCCATGCGGCGATGGTGCGTTTCTTGAATCTGATTGCTGGTGAGCCTGATATTGCTCGCGTGCCAATTATGATTGACTCCTCAAAATGGGAGGTGATCGAGGCGGGGCTTAAGTGCATACAAGGTAAAGGGATCGTCAATTCAATCTCAATGAAAGAGGGGGTTGAGGCATTTATTGAGCATGCTAAATTATTGCGCAAATATGGTGCTGCGGTGGTCGTCATGGCATTTGATGAAGTTGGTCAAGCAGATACACGTGAGCGGAAAATTGAAATTTGTCGCCGTGCTTATCAGATCCTTACCGAAGAGGTGGGCTTCCCTCCTGAAGACATTATTTTTGACCCAAATATTTTTGCCGTAGCCACAGGAATCGAAGAACATAATAACTATGCCGTTGATTTTATTGAAGTCTGTAAGGACATTAAGGCTCAGTTACCTCATGCGATGATTTCTGGCGGGGTTTCCAACGTCTCCTTTTCATTTAGAGGAAACGACCCTGTACGTGAAGCAATTCATGCTGTTTTCCTGTATTACGCCATTCGTAATGGAATGGATATGGGGATCGTTAATGCGGGGCAGCTCGCTATCTATGATGACCTGCCTGCTGAATTAAAAGATGCTGTTGAAGATGTGATTTTAAATCGCCGTGATGACAGTACAGAACGTTTGCTTGAACTGGCGGAAAAATACCGTGGAGCAGGGGCTGGAGAGCAGCAAGTTCAACAAGCGGAATGGCGTAGTTGGGAAGTTGAAAAGCGTCTTGAATACGCATTAGTGAAAGGCATTACCGAATTTATCATTGAAGATACTGAAGAAACACGCCAACGTGCTTCCAGCCCAATCGAAGTGATTGAAGGCCCCTTGATGAATGGTATGAATGTGGTTGGAGACCTATTTGGGGAAGGAAAAATGTTCTTACCTCAAGTGGTGAAATCTGCTCGGGTGATGAAACAGGCCGTAGCCTATTTAGAACCTTATATTCAAGAGCTTAAGCAGTCAGGTAGTAGTGCAGGAAAAATCTTACTCGCGACGGTAAAGGGCGATGTTCATGATATAGGCAAAAATATCGTTGGGGTTGTTCTGCAGTGTAATAACTATGAAATCATTGATTTAGGCGTGATGGTTCCGTGTGAAACTATTCTAAAAACAGCACGTGAAGAGAACGTTGATATTATTGGGTTATCCGGTTTGATCACGCCATCTCTTGATGAAATGGTGCACGTAGCTAAAGAGATGGAAAGACAAGGGTTTACCTTGCCATTACTGATTGGTGGGGCGACAACATCAAAAGCACACACTGCCGTGAAAATTGAGCCTAATTATAGTGGGCCAACGACTTACGTGCAAAATGCCTCTCGAACTGTGGGGGTTGTCGCAGCGCTATTGTCAGCAACACAAAAAGCAGATTTTGTTGCGCGCACTCGCCGTGAATATGAAACGGTTCGTCAGCAACATGGTCGTAGAAGGCCAAAAACACCGCCTGTGGCACTGGATGTGGCACGCGCTAATGCGGTTAATATTGATTGGCAACATTACCAACCACCTGTGCCAAAATTTCTTGGTATTCAAGAAGTCACCGCATCTATTTCAACGCTGAGAAACTATATTGATTGGACGCCATTTTTTATGACGTGGTCTCTGGCAGGTAAATACCCGCGGATCTTAGAGGATGAAGTGGTCGGTTCTGAAGCGCGTAAGCTATTGAAAGACGCCAATAATATGTTAGATAAGCTTGATAAAGAAAACTTATTAACGCCAAAAGGTATTTTTGGCTTATTCCCTGCAAACCGGGTTGGCGATGATATTGAAATTTATACCGATGAGTCGCGAAATCATGTGCAAGTCATGGGGCTGAATTTACGCCAACAAACTTTAAAAACTGAGTTTCCAAACTATTGTTTATCTGACTTTGTCGCGCCAAAGGACAGTGGTAAAGCCGATTATATTGGGGCTTTCGCAGTGACAGGGGGCTTAGAAGAAGACGCGCTTGCTGATGCATATGAACAACAGCATGATGACTATAATAAAATTATGGTTAAAGCGCTGGCGGATAGGCTAGCGGAGGCATTTGCTGAATATTTACACCAACAAGTCCGCATGCAATATTGGGGTTATGCAGACGATGAAAACTTGAGTAATGAAGAACTTATTCGCGAAAATTACCAAGGGATCCGCCCTGCACCGGGGTATCCGGCTTGCCCTGAGCATACAGAAAAGGCAAAAATTTGGCAGTTACTGGACGTGGAAACGCAAATTGGTATGCAACTCACCAGTTCCTATGCGATGTGGCCAGGGGCCTCGGTATCAGGCTGGTATTTTAGCCATCCTGAAAGTAAATATTTTGCGGTAGCCCAGCTACAAAAAGACCAAATTGAGGATTATGCAAAGCGTAAAGGGATGTCGGTGACGGAGCTGGAGCGTTGGCTAGCGCCAAACTTAGCTTATGACCCTGAAGATTAAAACAAGATCAATACATTGATTTTTCATGCATTCGGCACCATCTTATAGGTAATACATTAGAGGGGGCCAATGATGAGCTATGAATTTATTATTGAAGAAGAACTGCCACGCTCGGCAGTTTTTCCTTATCAGATCCAAAACAGTGCGGCGCCTGAAACGTTCATGATGAGCGAAGACGCGGTGAGCGCTATGATGAGTGTTTTACAGATCATGGATAAGCTTGATACCGATGATTCACTGGATGAGCACTGTTTTAATCAGATTTGGTTAAGAAGCGAGCTAACACCTGCAAGAGCAGAAGAAATTTACCTATTTTTAGAAGAAAATTTAGCAGTAGAACCCGTGCCTTCAGAGGACGAAATCGCGGCTTTTCATCAAGCCCAAATCGATGAAAATAAGCTGTTATCTCAAGAAAGCCCGAAAGACGGTATGGTACCCGTGCATAAATTTTCGACCAATGACGGTTGGTTGGTGACCACGAAAGAGTGTGAATGGATTGCGGAAGTGTTTTCACCAGAACTGGTGAGTGAAAACCACTTTGTCGTTTCTCAGATCTCTGAACTGTGTAAGATTAGCCACCGCACATTGGAAGCTCTGTTAATTGAGTGGGGTAAATTTAATTTATTTGCCAGTAAACACGGTGGTTACCGCGTTAACTAAGTACTGCGGCTTATTTCGGAGACAAAAGTTTCAGCAAGAAGCTGGCGTCTCCTCCGTTTTCTTAATAATTCCTTTGTTATTCTACTTTTTCAGCCAACATCCCTTATGAATTTTTTATTGGAGTGATATGTTAATGACATAACGCCAATAAATAGGTCATGGTGATGAAATTACGTTCTTTTCTGTTAGTTCTCTATGTTAGCGGTATTTCCCTTGCGCAAGCTGGCAATATCGTTGAAGCACCTTCTACGAAAGATAAACCGAATACGCTACATGCGCAGCCTAAAAGCGCGCCTATTCCTGATGAATTCAAAGCAAAATTGAAGCTAGCGAATGCCGGAGATGAAGAGGCAATGGTGGATGTTGGGCTTGCTTATATGGATGGGACTGAATTTTTAGCCGTCAATGAGCAAGAGGCTTATCGTTGGTTTAAAAAGGTAGCTGACCGAGATAATACAGATGGAGATTATTACCTTGGGATGTTATTGCAAAATCAGGAAAAATACCGACAAGCGGAACAATGGTATCGCCGAGGTGCTGAAAAAGGCGATGCTTATTGCCAATATGCGATGGGTTACTTATATGAACATGGCATTGGGGTTGAGCAAAATTTAAAGCAAGCGAAAGCATGGTATGCAGAGGCCGCGGAGCAAGAACATGCCAACGCACAGTTTGCGATGGGGTTGTTTTATCATGATGGGTTAGGTGGTGATATTGATTACCAGAAGGCTCGAGAGTGGTATGAAAGAAGTGCGGGAAATAATATTGCAGCCGCAGTGAATAACTTAGCGGTGATGTATGAAAATGGTGAGGGTGTAGAGCCGGACGCCGAAATGGCGATTTATTTATATCGTCAAGCCGCCAATATGGGCTCTGCGACAGCGCAAGTGAATATGGGTGATTTTTATCAAGAAGGTCATAGCGCAATAGAAAAGAATAGCTACCAAGCGATGTACTGGTATAAACGCGCTGCGCAACAGAACAATATTGCGGCCCAACTGGCGATTGCGAAAGCCTATGAGCAAGGTAATGGCGTTGGTAAAGATCTCTCTGAAGCCTTTCTATGGTATGAACGAGCAGCACAAAATAAATCCCAAGAAGCTGGAATGAAGGTAGCTGAATTCTATGAAAAAGGGTTAGGGGGGGTTAAAAAAGACCCCAAAAAGGCTATTGAGTGGTATATATCACTTGCCAACAGTGATGGTAAAGCGGCTCAAATTAAGTTAGCGGAACTGTATGTGTCTGGTGGGCTGAAAAATGTTGATGTGAATGATATTTTGAGTTGGTTGCTGATTGCGCAAGAAAATAACATCGAAGCTCAAAACCAGTTAGCTATCTTTTATTTAACGGGAACGGGTGTGGCGAAAAACACACACAGAGCACGACAATTGCTGGAAAAAGCGGCATTTAAGAAAAATAGCGATGCCCAAAACAACCTTGCGGTGATGTATGCACGAGGCGAGGGCGGTGAGAAAAATATTTTTCGTTCAGTAATGTGGTTTGAACGAGCGGTAGAACTCGGTAATGAAACCGCAAAAAGCAACTTGGCGCTTTTAAAACAGAATAAAGGCGTGACGGGAAAAATGTTGCAATACACTGGTAGTGTTGCGCAACCCAGCAAAAATGCTAGAGAGGATTAATTGTATAATATAGAAGGCGATCGAAATGATCGCCTTCTAGTATTTTGATCAAATTTCCACACTATTCGAATAAGTTACTGTGCAAGGTACGAACGATCTCTTCAGCATCATTTCCAGGTACCAATAAACAAATATTGTGGCTACTTGCTCCATAGCTGATCATGCGAATATTGAATGACTCAAGCGCCCCAAAAATTTGTCTCCCGAGGCCATTCACTTGCGACAGCTCATTACCAATGATTGCCACGAGCGCTAAATCTTCTTCCACTTCAACACGGCATAATGCGGATAGTTCTGTCATTAGCGCATTGGTGAGTAAACTGCCGTTAGTTCCCGTTGAACCTGTTGTGTCTAAGGTTAGGGCGACACTGACCTCTGAAGTCGTAATTAGATCCACTGAAATATTGTGGCGCAGTAAAATGGTGAAAATTTCCGCTAAGAAACCGCGTGCGTGCAGCATTTTTAGACTGTGCAAGGTGAGTAGCGTTTGTTTACGGCGCAGTGCTAATGCCCTAAATTGTGGTGGATTCGTGGTTTTATCACACACAATGGTGCCGCCGGCTTCGGGGGCTTTACTTGAACCGACAAAAACTGGGATCCCCGCACGTACTGCAGGAAGGAGTGTCGCAGGATGCAAAATTTTTGCGCCAAAGGTCGCCATTTCTGCCGCTTCATCGAAAGCAATTTCATCAATGCGTTGGGCACTCGGTACGACGCGAGGGTCAGTGGTGTAAATTCCAGGAACATCAGTCCAAATATCTACACGTGATAAATTAAGGACTTCAGCTAACAAAGCGGCGGTGTAGTCACTTCCACCGCGCCCAAGAGTGGTCGTGCGGCCTTTTTCATCACGACCAATAAACCCTTGAGTAATGACAACCGACTCAGTAAGGCGTGGCATGAGTTGTTGTTCTGACAATGCTTTTAGCTGAGCAAGTTCTGGTTCAGCACGGCCAAAGCTGTCATTCGTTCTCATCACTTTGCGTACGTCAAACCATTGGGAGTTAGCATTACGTTGGCGTAGTACTTCAACAAATAGTAAGGTTGACATTAATTCGCCGTGGCTCACCATTTCATCCGTTAATGCATCAGAAGTGGCTAAAGCAGCCGAATCAGCTAAATGAGCAATATTATCGAGCAATCGATTGATTTCCTCACGAATAACATCAGCAGTTTGTAAGTTATCAATAATTGCGTATTGAATATCCTTCACTTTTTTCAGCAGTTCATTACGTTTATCAGCATCGCAACCTTCGGCCAGTTCGATTAATAAATTGGTAATGCCAGCAGAGGCGGAAAGTACCACAACTCGCACATTTGGGTTGGAGAGAACAATATTGGCGCTGTTGTTCATCGCTTCAAAGTTAGCGACGCTAGTGCCGCCAAATTTGGCGATAACATACTGATGATTGTCTGTTGAAGACGCTGCGATATTCATGGTGTCAATCCCTTTGGTTAAACCTAATCTTTATATAGATTTATCGGGTAAATAGGATTGCGTCAATCAAGAATCGAAGTAAATCAGTAATTCTAATGATAGGTAATTTATTATCGGTTTTCTCAATATACTCGTCATACTTCGAGCTGCA
>NZ_JAMPPE010000044.1:0-21293 GCF_028480905.1 Providencia sp. PROV156
GATATCCACACCACCGCTGTGAACGACAATAAAGCTTCCGCCCACTTTTAACGTGATTTTACTGCGGCTTTGTAAGGTGATATCCCCTTGTGTATTCACACTGACCACGCCTTGTATTGCCTTAACCAAGTCGCCCTCAATCGAAAGGTGTCGGTCTCCCTCAACTTTGTCTTGATAGTTACCGGTTGTTTTGTGCGCTTGATTACCTTCAACCGTCACTGTCCGATTACTGGCAACAACCAAGTCATCGTTATGACCAATACTGGTTGTCCGGTCGTAGTTAATCCGTTCACCCCGAGAGTTCAGCACATTGATGGCTAAATTTTTTTGCGCATGCACATAGATTTCTTCTTGACCGTTATCATCTTCAAAGCGCAATTCATTAAACCCGTCCCCTTTGTGGGTTTTGGTGCGAAACGTCGTGCGCGTTTTATGTTTAGGCAAATCAATTGGCGGTCGATTACGGCCGTTATACGTACACCCCGTGATAATCGGTTTATCTATATCATTGTTAAGATAGGAAATAATTACTTCCTGCCCAATTCTGGGAATAGCCATAAACCCAAAGCCATCGCCGTTCCAACCCTGTGCTACACGCACCCAGCAGGAAGCACTGTGGTTGGGCTTACCACGCCTATCCCAGTGAAAATAGACCGTCACCGCCCCTTGTGAGTTGGTGTAAATTTCCTCCCCCGGCGGGCCGACGACCGTCGCCAGCTCATCTCCATCGGCGGTGGGTTTGTACCGATAAGGGGGACGCCACTCTTGGGTGCTGGGAATAAAGGAAAGCTGGTTACTCAATTGAGTCCCTTCACCGCCACTGTTATCAGCAAGAGGCTGCACGCCGTGATGGGAGACACTGACCACCTGCCATGTCGTATTCATTCGAGGGCTAGGATGGTTTGATAGGCTAAAAATACGTCCCGGTGCCAATTCAATGCAGTTGGTGGTGGCCGACCCCACTTGGCGCTGGTTTTGTGATTGTTCGTAACGAATTTGATTGAACGGTTGCCCCTGCGCATCTTCTTGAAAGCGACCATAGCTTTCAAAGATTTCATGTTGTTGATGCACCTCCCCCGTCACTTGATGGCTTAAGGGATATGATGGTCTGAGTTGATTATAGTCTTTATCCACGCGAATATCGCTGCACAACTGCTCAGCGTAACGCCATGTGGTCGCCGTACTGTCGGTGATATCCGTTTCAGATTGCGGATTATAGGTGAGCGAAATCCCTGCTTTCATACCTAAATGACGGTCACTGTAAAACAGTTGCGGGCCTTCTTCGAACCAAAACGTAATCCCTTCTTCAGCAGCAAGCCGACACCAGAATTCATACATCGTTTCGCGCTTTTGGGTGATGTACTCGCGTTTCAGGTGTTCTTCGACGTGGTAAAACTGCTTGTCAAATTTGAT
Organism: Providencia sp. PROV156; assembly: GCF_028480905.1. NCBI lineage: Bacteria > Pseudomonadati > Pseudomonadota > Gammaproteobacteria > Enterobacterales > Morganellaceae > Providencia > Providencia sp. PROV156. The sequence goes on from NZ_JAMPPE010000044.1 coordinate 1,414, forward strand.
GTGAGATTCGCTCAATAGCGTCTCAAGGATATTCGGGACGGTGGTATCTTGAAAGATACGACTATCCTGCTTAAGCGTCATGACCCACATTTCGGGGCGTATCACAAAGTGATACCACGTTTTTACCCCATCCGTATTCCCTTGCTCAGCCCCGGCTAAAATCCCTTGTACCGTGCGAAGAACTTTTCCATCTCGTTTTACAGTCAACGAAGAGGCCGCACCGAGTACCGTTTGAAAATCAATCTCGGGTAACAGACTAACCGCCTGAATCGACAATGAAAAGAGTTGGGAAAGCCCTTCTTGCAAATCAAACTGCGTCACTTGAAAGGTGTTTTCAGGTAGCCCACCAATCGTACAGGTGAATACTAATCCCGTCCCCATTTCGCCATTCATAATACGGTCTAGCAATTGCCCATGGGCTTCTTGCAAGGCTTGGTCCTGTGCATAGGTTCTGCCACCCGTGTATCCGCCACCGTGAATAAGCGGGTTATTTTCGGGGCTGCCGAGTCGTTTGTTTTTATTGGGGTCTGTCCAAGACATGGGAATTTCCTCTTCGGGAGAAAAAGCTAAAAACGCAAACGAGCCCCGAAAGGCTCGCTAAATTCGAACTTACGCTTCGAGCGGCGCACGCCAGTCATCGGCACCGGATGTGCCTGCAACGGTGTGCTCCCAATCGATTTTACGGTAAGACAAAGACACTTCGATTAACTGCGTGAAGTCCGCTTTTGCCGGGTCTTGGCAGTGCGGCATTTGGCAGTCAATATTGACAATTGTCGCATCGGTTAATGTAGTGGTGAAGAAATGCTCTTGTTTACCTTCAACCGACGTGCGATACCATTTCAGTTCCACTTTCGGCAGCATTTCACCTGACGCTAAGGCGTTATACAGCAGCGGAACCGCTTTATTTAAGGCCACGGTGAAACGGAACGGCTTGTGCGCACGTTGACCTGAAGGCTGCCCAGATTGTGGGTCTGTCGGCACAGTCACAACGTGAGAAAACTCTTGCACTAACATTTGGTCTTCATGACCTTGCACATAGATGTTACCGACAGAATCCGCCGTAAATGCACCGGCAGTGATGTTACCTTGGGTTTTTCCTTCAATGGAAATATAACATGGAGTTGGCATAGCGATATCCTTTATCCAGAATGACAAATTGGGTTAAGTCAAAATAATTATCGATTAATTTCCGTCATCTCAGCCAGTGCGCACGGTAAGATTTGAGTTAAGGATAATAAAAGCTTATGAATGGACTGTAAACCGGAGGGCCAGTTTGTATCTCTCTAGGATAAGTGACTTAGCGTAAACGGGTTGAAATATCGCTATATAATTCCAGAAAAACACTAAAAACGAATCATAACAAAATAATCATCGAACAAAAAATAGACCAAACTGCGATAAGCCCAGTAAGTTCTAATGTACATAGAAATAAACTATGTAACCAAATATTTCACACAGAAAAAATTAAATAACCCATTGATTAATAAAAATAAAAACACACCATTAGATTAACATTTAATTCCACAGGGATTAACCACTTTGACGGTGTAGTTTAATATTCTTTAAATGCACATTTAAAGAATATTTTACTCCAACGCTTAGTGATTTATCGAATCAACATATAAAAAACATTTTTTTATGTCCGTTTTCCATTTTTTCAGAATTTTTGTCGCCATTTACGTTATACACTCTTTATTCTTTCCTATTGCGGATAAAATAGGATGGATAAAGGCAGAACACGTTGAACGGCAAAAACAATTTCACTGTTTTCCTAACGATAAGTGTTGAAATTGATTTTTAAAATGTTAAAACCGAAGACTCACAGCCAGTTAGATTGTGAGTTAAACACTCACGATAATGAGGTAAAAACAAAAAGGAGTTAGATGATTAACACCTAACTCCTTGATAAATTTGGTGGCCCCTGCTGGACTTGAACCAGCGACCAATCGATTATGAGTCGACTGCTCTAACCAACTGAGCTAAGGGGCCAAAGTGGAGAGGATTATACGTGTAGTTTTCGCTTAGGTCTAGTGTTTCGAAACCGTATGCTGAAATTGTGTTCAACCCAATAGCTCTTCTTATAATTCAATGCGATAGCATAAGCAATTACTATCATTTGAACGTCGTTTTCTACAATTTTAATCAGTTCTTCGATTTTTTATTTGAATGACTTTTTTGTACTTTATTTATATTTAATGCTTGCCAATATCGAATTAATAATAAAAACAACATCATACAACCGTAGAATTAACCTGTGCAAATTTAGTGAACCGTATTCCTGCACTGATTAATAGCCCTGCAGGCTATACCACCACAGAAAAAATGCCAAATAATGTGTTTATGACCAAACCCATGCATGAGTATTTATAGCTAATATCGCCCACCTTTCGGTGGGCGACTTATCTACAGCTAACCTTAGCGCGGTTTCACCATCTGCCATTCTAAGTGGTGTTTTACTGACGGCCACTCTGACTCAATAATGCTATATATACAGCTATCACGCAGTTCACCCGTTTTAGTTTTCATATGGTTGCGTAAAATACCATCAAGCTTAGCCCCTAGCCGTTCAATGGCTCGACGACTTTGGCTATTTAAAAAATGTGTACGAAACTCCACTGCAACGCAATTCAATTCCTCAAAAGCATGCTTTAAGAGCATATATTTAGCTTCTGTATTTAATGCGGTGCGTTGTACTTCTATTCCATACCAAGTGGCTCCGATTTCAACCCGCCTTACTGCATGGTCCACACGATTGTAAGAAGTAATACCAACTGGTTTACCGCTTCGTTTATCGATCACCACAAAAGGTAAGCATTCCTTTTTCTGGAAATTTTCCAGGCGCTTTTCCACATCTTGAGAGAAATGCTCAGGCTCAGGAACTAAGGCATACCACAAATTATTCAACCCATCTCGTCGAATGATTTCTGCCAGTTCGACATCATATTGGTGGGATAGAGGTTCAAGGCGAACGTATTCACCTTCTAAAGTAATAGCTTGGCAAATCTCTTTCATCATGGTTTCCCCTATATCGTTCTTTATGCTGTGTGTCTCTTTTTTTAATCTCTGTTTATGACATAAAAATAAAAAAACACCTATTTTTTTATGACACTCAGCTATTTAACCGAAAACATATGATAAAAATCACAAAATTTTAACATCTTTACCAAATTGCAGCTTCATTACGCTACAGTTAACTCATCTGACCTGTTAATGAAATCCCGAATGGGAGTATAATAATGAGCAATTTTCCACACCTTTTTACCCCACTTGATTTAGGCCATACCGTCCTAAAAAACCGTATTTTGATGGGTTCAATGCATACTGGGCTTGAAGAGCACCCGCAAGGCAGCGAGCGGCTAGCGCATTTTTATCGCCTACGCGCTGAAAATGGTGTCAGTCTGATCATTACCGGTGGGATCGCCCCCAATCCAGAAGGGGCGCTTACCGCTCATGGCGCAGTATTAAACGATAAAAACCAGCTTTCATTTCATCAACAAATCACGGATGCCGTCCACCAAGCTGACGGTAAAATCGCCTTACAAATCTTACATGCAGGGCGTTATGGCCTGCATCCTAAATTAGTTGCACCAAGTCCTATTCAAGCAGAGATTATTCCATTCGCCCCCCGAGAACTCTCAACTGATGAAGTTGAAAAAACGATTGATGACTTCGTGACAACAGCCAAGCTAGCTCAACAAGCTGGCTATGATGGTGTCGAAATTATGGGATCCGAAGGTTATTTAATTAACCAATTTATCACCAAACGTACCAACCATAGAACCGATGAATGGGGTGGAAGTTACACAAACCGAATTCGTTTTCCCATTAAAATCGTACGGCGAATACGGGAAGCCGTTGGCGCTAACTTTATTATTATTTACCGGCTTTCCATGCTGGATTTAGTTGAAGATGGCTCAACGTGGGAAGAGATTGAATTACTTGCCAAACAAATTGAAAACGCGGGTGCGAGTATGATCAACACCGGTATTGGTTGGCACGAAGCTCGAGTACCGACGATAGCAACGCAAGTTCCTCGCAGTGCATTTAGTTGGGTTACGCAAAAATTAATGGGGAAAGTGAATATTCCACTGATAACCACTAACCGCATCAATGACCCTTTTGTTGCAGAACATATTATTGCCAATCACCAAGCGGATATGGTTTCAATGGCTCGGCCATTTCTAGCTGATGAAGCGTTTGTTCGTAAAGCCGCAGAAAATCGAGCAGATGAAATTAACACTTGCATTGGTTGCAACCAAGCCTGTCTCGACCTGATTTTTAGTGGAAAACTGGCCAGTTGTTTAGTTAACCCACAAGCTGTTAGGGAAATGGATTATCCCAACGAAAAAGCCGCACTGAGTAAATCCGTTGCGATTGTTGGTGCTGGGCCCGCTGGGTTATCTTGTGCAATTTACGCGGCAAAGCGTGGGCATCGTGTCACTTTGTTTGAAAAATCTAACCATATAGGTGGCCAATTTAACCTCGCTAAACAGATACCTGGCAAAGAAGAATTCCATGAAACCATCCGTTACTTTTGCCGCCAATTACAATTATTGAATGTTGATGTACGCCTTGAACAACAAGCCGATGTTGACTGTTTATCGGGGTTTGATGAAGTCATTATTGCAACGGGTGTCATCCCACGAAAAATCCAGCTCGAAGGGGTTGAGCACCATAAAGTCATTTCCTATATCGATGTCATCACCAAACAACGCTCTGTTGGAAAAAGTGTCGCTATTATTGGCGCTGGAGGGATTGGCTTTGATGTTGCTGAATTGCTAACCCAAGAAGGGAAAAGCAGCAGTTTAGATAATTCACTCTTTAATAAAGAGTGGAATATTGATACCACAATTCATTCTAAAGGTGGTGTATTACCCCCACAAAAAGTCCCTATGGCATCAGCTCGTCAATTGTATTTATTACAGCGGAAAAACAGTAAAGTGGGAGCAGGCCTCGGTAAAACAACCGGTTGGGTACATCGTTTATCACTAATGAAACGCGGTGTTCAAATGCTAAATGGCGTGGAATACATGCGAGTTGATGACGAAGGGCTCCATATTCGCTATCAAGATAAAACACAGTGCCTGCCTGTTGATAATGTCATTTTGTGTGCAGGGCAAGAGCCTTACCGCCCATTAAAAACACAACTAGCAGAACACGGGATCAACGCCCATGTGATTGGCGGTGCGGATGTTGCTGCAGAACTGGATGCCCGCCGAGCAATTGAGCAAGGGATGAAAACCGCATATCAGATTTAGCCTCTTCATATCCCCCTAAGGTGAGCCTTTTATCTGAGGGGGAACTGCACTCCTTAACCTAACTGATATTTATACCTCTTTTTCTTCACCCTAAACAATTGTTATGTTATAACATAATCACTATTTGTAAGTTAAGAATGGCTGAGGGGTTATGACAGTATCAACTGAATTACGTTGTTCATCTTTACCGGATGCGCAAAAGGAAAATGATATTTATAGCAATATCAAGCTAGACTGGGTCGGTATGACAGGGATTGCTTTACCTATTGAGATAGCGGGTCGTCCAATCAACGCACTTGTTGATGTCGGTACTGATTTACAAGGACAGAAAGGAATACACATGTCCCGGCTGTATCAGACCTTAGATGGACTCACACAGCATGAACTAACCCCCAATTTGATTCAACAGGCTCTAGAGCAGATTTTAATATCCCATAGCCATGTATCATCGAAGTCATCTCTTCGACTTTATGGCGATATTTTATTATCTCGCCCTTCTTTAGTTTCTCACCAGCATGGATGGAAAGCATATCCATTTGAAATAAATGCAAATTTCAACAAATCATTTATTATCTGTTTAAAAGTTGGGGTTCCTTATTCATCGACATGTCCTAGTGCCACGGCACTCAGTACCCAAGTGATTCAACAACAATTTGCTATTGAATTTGAGGACGAGACACAACCATTATATCCCACTCAAGTTTTCAACTGGCTAGCTAAAAATGGGTTACCCGCTACACCACATAGCCAACGCAGCTGGGCATGGGTAACCATAGCGTTGAAAGCTAGTCATAAAATATTTCCCATCATTGAATTAATTAATCAAATTGAAAACGTGCTTTCAACACCTGTACAAACTGTTGTTAAACGTAATGATGAACAAGCTTTCGCTATCGCAAATGCCCAAAACCTGATGTTTTGTGAAGATGCAGCGAGAAAACTAGTCATGGCTTTTCGTCATCAATGTCACTATGACGAAGTGAACATTAATATAGAGCATCAAGAAAGTTTACATGCACATAATGCAGTTGTTCACACGCACTGGAAACGGAGTACTCATGCTGCGTAAAAATCCATCAGGACACTCCCCTGTTATTTCAGAAAAAGCCTATATCGACCCTACCGCAATTATTTGTGGCAAAGTCATTGTTGAAGATTACGTATATATCGGCCCATATGTAGTCATCCGAGCTGATGAGCTCAATGAAGAGGGGGATATGTCACCGATAGTAATAGGCCCACATTCAAATATTCAAGATGGTGTTGTTATCCATTCTAAAAGTGGGGCTGGAGTACAAATTGGCTCACATACTTCAATAGCACATCGTGCCATTGTCCATGGCCCTTGTAATATTGCTACACGAGTATTTATTGGATTTAATAGCGTTCTATTTAATTGCAAAATTGGGGAAAACTGTGTTGTTCGCTATAACGCTGTTGTTGATGGTTTAACGCTACCCCCTGCTTTATATATTCCATCCTGCGTACATGTAAATGCCCACAGTGATTTATCTCAGTTTAAGCAAGTTGACCGCGCCTCTTTGCAATTTTCAGAAGAAGTTGCCGCAACTAATGTGCAGTTAGTCGAAGGTTATCGCCGCTTACGTAATGAGTTTTAACTCAATAACCCACTAAAATAAGGGCAGAGTTCACTTTCGCTGTCTCTGCCCTTTCAAAATATATTTAATTAACAATTAATCACGATGAGATAGCCGCGCTTCAGCGTTAGCCAGTTTCTCATCTTCCGCTAAGCACACCGCTGCAGTAAATAACACGTCAGTTGAAGAGTTAAGCGCCGTTTCTGCTGAATCCTGTAATACGCCAATCATCACACCAACCGCGACCACTTGCATCGCAATTTCATTTGAAATACCGAACATGTTACAAGCTAATGGGATCAGTAATAGTGAACCGCCGGCAACGCCTGATGCGCCACATGCACACACCGCAGCAACCACACTTAATAACAGTGCCGTTGGGATATCAACTGGAATACCTAGAGTATGTACGGCGGCTAACGTCAGTACTGTAATCGTTACCGCTGCACCAGCCATATTAATGGTTGCACCTAATGGGATAGAAACAGAGTAAGTATCTTCATGTAGATTCATGCGGCGACACATCCCCATATTCACAGGGATATTTGCTGCTGAACTACGTGTAAAGAATGCTGTTACCCCGCTTTCACGTAAGCAAGCGAGAACTAATGGGTATGGGTTACGTTTCATTTTCCAGTAAACAATCAATGGGTTAACAATGAAAGCAACAATCAGCATACAGCCAATCAATACTGCGAGAACGTGAATATAGCCTTTTAAGGTTGCAAAGCCTGTCGTTGCGATAGTGGAAGCAACCAAGCCAAAAATCCCTAAAGGCGCTAAACGGATCACAACCCGTACCAGTTGTGTTACTGCATTAGAAAAGTCATGAACTAAAGTTTTTGTGGTTTCATTTGCATGGCGCAGTGCAATACCCAGCCCGATCGCCCACGCTAAAATACCAATATAATTGCCCTTAATCAGTGCGTCGATAGGGTTCGCAAATATATTGATTAGCAAGCCTTTTAACACTTCAGCAATATTACCCGGTGGATTTAGCTGTGTATCACCTACCGCTAAGACTAAATTTGATGGGAACAGGAAAGAACCAATAACGGCGACAACCGCGGCAAAAAATGTTCCTAAAATATACAACACCAGTATAGGTTTGATATTGGTTTTTTGCCCTTGGCGGTGGTTAGCAATGGATGACATGACTAACACCCAAACCAGTACAGGAGCAACAGCTTTTAACGCACTAACGAATAAATCCCCTAACAACCCGACATTTTTTGCAGCAGATGGCCATAACCATGCAAGCAAAATACCCGCTATCAAGCCAACCAGTATCTGTTTGACTAGACTACCTTGGCTAATAACTCGCCATAACCCTGTTTTATTTGTATCCATAATAGACCTATATTATTTATCTTTATTAGGAATTAAATGTGTTTGCACAGCAAGTATAAGGAATAATAGTCGCCTGAAAAGGCAATTATTCAAAATATACACAATGATTGACTTTGTTTAACAAACATTTTACATAACTGTGATCTCAATAGAGTTTTGTTTCTTATAGTAGAATGGGATAAACAAAATGGTTGAGCGTTTTCAGGGGGTTAAAAAAAATCCCCTGCTTTTTACAGCAGAGGATTTAAAAATAAAAAAGATAAATTAACTTTTTGCTTCGTTGCGTTTATTAACAATTGCATTAATGATTAACGTCACGACTAAAATTGACGCAATCACACCCAACGAAATCGGTGTTGGGATATGGAAAATATCAATCAATAGCATTTTTATACCGATAAAGCTTAAAATTACCGCTAAACCGTATTTTAGCATTGAGAACTTTTCAGCAACCCCTGACAATAAGAAATACATGGCACGTAGGCCTAAAATTGCAAATAAATTCGATGTTAAAACAATGAATGGGTCAGTCGTCACCGCAAAAATAGCGGGTATACTGTCCACCGCAAATATCACGTCACTAATTTCAACTAAAATCAGCACTAAAATAAGTGGGGTCGCAAATAGGACGCCATTACGTTTAATAAAGAATTTTTCACCATGTAATTCATCCGTCATACGTAAATGAGAACGAACCCATTTTACTAGCGGTTTATCCGTTATTGACGAGTCATCTTCTTTGGCAAAAGCCATTTTCAAACCAGTAAATAGCAAGAACAAGCCAAATACATACAAAATCCAGCTAAATTGTGTGACTAACCAACTACCTGCAAAAATCATAATCGTACGAAGTACGATAGCGCCTAATACTCCATAAACCAACACACGACGCTGTAAAGTTGCAGGAATGGCAAAATAACTAAATAACATCAACCAAACGAATACGTTATCAACAGCTAATGCTTTTTCTAATAAATAACCCGTTAAGAACGCCATGGTTTGGCTATCAGCAAACTCACGCCCTACGTTCTCATTAAGATACCACCAAAAACCCGCTGCAAAGAGAAGCGAAAGCGTTACCCACACGATACTCCAAGCCGCAGCTTGTTTCATCGACATTGCTTGGCCTTTGTGTTTCCCTTGCCAGAACAAATCAATGAGTAACATAAGTAAAATAATAACGGCAAAACTACCCCATAAAATCGGGTTACCAACTGAGTGCATTTTCCTTTCCCTTAAAAAACAAAAAACGGCTGATATCCAGAAGACATCAGCCGCTTAAAATTCGTTAACCACAAGCTATTTCTTTTGGTTGTAAATTATGAGCAAACCCCGCCTTCTGGCAAGGTCTCACTTACAACACAAATAACCTAAAAATAGGGAACTGTGGTGCTCGGCTACCGGGTGTAATGTGTACACCGTAATGACGATAAACCGACAAGAAGAAGTTACTCCCCTTTGCTATGGCGATAAGATACGGTAAATAGCCTTAAAATGCAATAATTAGCCTTTATTGTTTTATCGTTATTTTTTTACATTAAAAGATAAATTAACAAGTATATTTCGCATACTCTCGGTAAAAAGCGGGTTAAACGCCATTTTTAAGCACTTTACATCGTTCCATGCCGCGCAATAAATCGTAAAAATCGGCCAAAACTTAAATGAATTCTAAAAATAAGCTTAAAATTTACTGTTTAGTTATTTTCTGTTTTGTTAAAGTGAGCGTGCTTTACACTAACAGCCTGAGGAAACACTACTTTCACTTTGGCATTCACTTAATCCATTTCTCCCTGCCCAACAACAAGTTTGTTGCTGTTATTGCCGTTTAGGAAACATTAATGGAATTAGTTAAAGAACTTTTTTTCGCCCTTTGGCACCAAGATTATGTCACCCTATCTAACCCATCGTTAGTGTGGTCGATTTACTTCATGCTGTTCGCTATCTTGTTTCTTGAAAACGGGGTGTTGCCTGCAGCGTTTTTACCTGGCGATAGCTTATTGATTTTAGTTGGTGTTCTCATCGCTAAAGGCACATTAAGTTATCCGCTCACTATTGTAATTTTAACCGCTGGCGCCAGTTTAGGCTGTTGGGTTGGTTATATACAAGGGCGATGGCTGGGGAACACACGAATAGTTAAAGGCTGGCTTGAACACTTACCTGAACACTACCACCAACGCGCTTATGGCTTGTTCCACCGTCATGGCCTCGCTGCCTTGTTAATTGGTCGTTTTTTAGCTTTTGTCAGAACACTACTTCCAACAATAGCAGGGCTAGCTGGCTTGCAAAACGGTCGTTTCCAAGTATTCAATTGGTTAAGTGGCCTACTGTGGGTGTTAATTTTGACTGCAATTGGTTATGGCTTTGGTAAAAGCCCGATTTTCCTACAATATGAACATCATATTATGAACATTTTGATGTTGATCCCTGTAGGGCTACTGATCCTTGGCTTAATTGGTAGCATTGCTGTTGTCGTTAAGAAAAAATTCTCAAATAAAAAAGCGAATTAATTCTCCATGCGGGAACTCTCAGTTCTCGCATTTTCATTTTTACTTAATTTTACGTCTTAGTATCTCCACTCCCCGCAATTAAATTAACTAACTGATATTTATGGCATTTCTATAAATACTGTTTTTTACATTTTTTCTTAACCCCTAATTTATTATTGAATAACTCATTGCACTTAATGCAAAAACAGTTATTGTTAATACAGTGATGTTTCTTTTCTATTGATAGGAGGTTCTATATGTCATCAAATCATTCATCAGAAGACCTACGCGCAGAACTAAAAGCGTTAGCAGATTCTCTTGAAGCCGTATTGAATGATACAGGCGAGAAGTCGAAAGAAGAGATTGAAAGCTTGAAATCCAAAGCGAAAGATGTACTTTACTCATCTCGCGCTAAACTCGGTCAAACCACCGAAAGGATCACTGAGCAAACTAAAGAAATTGCGGGCCGTGCAGACAACTATGTCAAAGAAAACCCATGGACTGGTATCGGTATCGGTGCTGCTGTTGGTGTGGTTCTTGGCGTACTTCTCGCGAAACGTTAATTGCTTATGGAACAAAATCAACAACGTCAGGGCCCCGGTAAAGGGGTCCTTGAAATACTGCAACGCATTGCCAGTATTACCGTTAATATTGTTGAAACTCGCCTTCAACTCATTGCCGTTGAGCTCGAAGAAGAGAAAGTTAATTTTATCCAGTTGTTATTGTTAGTTGGACTAGCGCTTCTTTTTACTGCTTTTGGCCTAATGTGTTTAATTGGTCTTATTTTTTGGTCTGTTGACCCTGTTTATCGTTATCAAGCACTTGCTATAACAACAGGGTGCTTAGTCCTACTCGCCATTACCTTTGCTATTTGGGCTCTTAAAAAAGCAAAGCAGTCTACCTTATTGAGCTCCACACGGGAGCAATTAAGCCAAGACGCGAATGCATTAGCAGGTAAAGATAATGACCAGAAATAAACGCCAATTACTTGCCGCAAAAAAACAACGGTTACTCAACAGAATTGAGCAGCAACGGAGCGACCTTGCTGCAAGTTCTGAAGATTGGCTACGAGTGACCGCTCCTTATGACCGTACATGGAAAACCTTCGTTACCTTCCGTCCTTTATTTATTGCGGCAACAGGCCTGCTTTCGATTTATTCACTGAAAAAACCCAAACGCATACTTCAATTAGGGAAAAAAGCCTTCACAATGTGGGGTATAGCAAGGACAATTCAAAGTACGATCAATGCAGGAAAGAAGTAATTTCAATTAAAATCAATATGCTAAATTAAGCCTCTTCACTTTAGCTAGCTCCCCTTCATCACCATTCAATTTTTTTGACTATCTTTGTTAATAAGCTTTGCTTTTTATTGAATAAGCAAATGACTATTATAAGCCCATCAAATGTTTTCTTACCTATTTGTGCTGAAAACAACATTACAAAGCGACACATATCGCAAATACTTTATATTTAATGGCTTATTAGTCTGGAGAATCTTAATGAAAAATTTAGAAAATGGTGCGGTATTGTTAGCTCGTATTATGATGCCAATTCTGTTCATTGTTGCTGGGTATGGAAAACTGGGAGATGCATACGCAGGAACACAACAATACATGCAAGCAATGGGTGTTCCAGGCTTTTTATTACCTTTAACCATTTTATTAGAACTTGGTGGCGGTTTAGCCATTCTATTTGGTTTCTTAACACGAACTGTAGCCCTATTTACTGCAGGCTTTACCGTATTAACGGCGCTACTGTTCCATATCGACTTTAGCGTTGCACCAAATAGTTTAATGTTTATGAAGAACTTTACTATCGCAGGCGGTTTCTTACTATTAGCAGTAACCGGCCCAGGGAAATTTAGTATTGACCATTTATTAAATAAAAAATGGTAACTCCGATTTCATTATCCCCCTTATTACCTTATTGACTTTATTTGTTTGTCCAACTTATACCTCCCTTGGGAGGTATTTTTTTATTTAAATCTTTTGAATCGCTACCAGCAAACCCTACTCGTAAACTCTAAATAGTTTGAGTTGTAGGTAGGCGACAAATTAGTCGAGCGGTTTTATCTTTTCAGCCACGGTTAACTTCTAAATAATTCGTGCTACAACTGAGCTATGACTGAGATAGTTTTACTCTTTTGAATCGCTACCAGCAAACCTTACTCGTAAACTCTAAATAGTTTGAGTTGTAGGTAGGCGGCAAATTGAGTCATCCCGTGAGCATACATAAGTATGTGACTCGGGTGACTCAATGAAGCCAACACCCCTACGGCTCAAAATATAACGAGTTTACACTCTAAATAATTTGGGGATTTCTCGGAGACACCACGACTTAGCCTCCCCCATACTATCCCGCCGCCACGCCATAATAATATTCGTCTCATGGCTAAATTCTGCGCCAACCACCTTTAAACGCCCTTCGCGAATATCTTGTTCAACCATTGGGTACGGCATCGTCGCAACACCAAGGCCGGCCAACAAGGCTCTGTGTTTATCCTCAATCGTTGACACCGTCAATCGTTGTTGTTTATCCAACAACTGCACCGTGATCACAGGCCGCTCACGAGCGGTATCAGCCACTGCAATTCCACGGTATTTCACTCGAGTCGCATCAGATAACGGCTCAGGTTCTTGGTGAATGGGATGATCCGGGCTCGCTACATAAATATGATTAACGGTATATAACGATTTAGAGTTAATTTCTGAAGAGGATCGAAAATGCATATCAGGAGCAATGACTATATCCGCTTTACCGCTTTCAAGACGTTCCCATGCTCCCGCCAATACTTCAGTAATTAACGATAACTGTGTTTCTGATTTTTCCGCCAATCGTTCCACCAGCGGAAAAAGTGAATGAGCAGGAACTAAAGCCTCACACACGATGGTTAAATGCGTTTCCCATCCTTTTGCAAGCGCTTCCGCATCAGATGTTAGCTTATCTGCGGCTTCAAGTAGGATCCTTCCTCTATCAAGTAGCATCCTACCGACATTGGTAAACTTAGTTCTATGCCCTGAACGGTCAAATAAAATGACATCGAGCTCTTCTTCTAATTTTTGCATGGTATAACTCAGCGCAGATGGGACTCGCCCCAACTCTTCAGCGGCTGCAGCAAAACTACCACGGCGGTCGATTGCATCCATAACCCTTAATGACTCAAGCGTTAATGCTCTCTCTTTACTCATGAAGTTTCTCTTTCAGGAAATTTGAACAAAGGAAACAGATTAACTGGCTAACAATTCAACGTCCAGCTATTTATTATAACAATAGATTATTAACTTATTTATTTTCAATGAGGGTTAACCATTATGATGACACTAAGACCCGCTAACCATTGCGGAAAAGCTGATTATGGTTGGCTACAAGCCCGTTATTCCTTTTCATTCGGCCATTATTTTGACCCAGACTTTATGGGTTTTAAAACTCTCAGAGTGCTGAACCAAGAAGTTATCGCGCCACAAAATGCACTACAGCCAAGAACCTATCCACATGTCGATATCTTAAATATCATCCTAAAAGGGCATGCAGAATATCGAGATAGCCTAGGTAACACCATCCAAGCAGATGAAGGTGAGTGTGTGCGTTTTTCACCGCGCCCAGACCTAAGCTACAGCGAACAAAATGTGTGCCCAAAAACACCGTTGACACGTTTACAGCTCTGGCTAAATGCTTGCCCACAGCAAGAATCTTTGCCTTTGCAAAAAATAGCCATTAGTGAAAATGAGAACAAACTTATCGCATCTCCTGACGGGGAAAGTCAAAGCATTCAGTTACGTCAACAAATTTGGATCACCCAAATTCATTTGGCAACTAATGAGTCAACAGCGATCACGCTAAAAGGAAAAAACTCATTCCTTCAGTCTATACATGGTGGAGCGACATTGCGTACACCAAAAGGCGAGCAGTTAGAAATGAATTGCAATGATGGGGCTTTTATCCAAGACGACAATCAAGTCATCATTAGTGCAAATAAACCGTTTAGAGGGCTATTAATCGATCTTGGAGAGCAAAGCTAGCCCTTTTCCTGCTATAGCAGAGTGAATTTTGCGAACGGATTCGCAAATTTTATGATTTACATATCCTACATATTGACATGCTTGTGTTAGAGTCCTGCCATTAGCGAGCAAAAAACAAGTCATTTTCTTGCTCAAATGCTTTTTCGTTTTGATTTTAAAGGTGTTTCCGTGGCTCTATTCACTCAACAGCGACATAATCAAATTTTTGCTCAAATTCTCAATGAGGTAGTGCCTCAAGACGAGTTAGCCAAAAATTTCTCCGTTTCTACTCGAACTATTCGTTCTGATATCAATGAAATCAATGAATTGATACAGCCATATAGTGCTCATATTGTATATGAGCGAGGTCGCGGTTACCGACTAAAAATTGAAGACGAAGCCCTATTTGCTACCTTTACTCAACAAAGTGATGAAGACAATCAGATTCCTCGCACTAGCAAAGAGCGCATTGATGCCCTGCTATTAAAACTCTTGATGTTATCACTCCCCGTAAAACTTGATGATATCGCTGAAGAGTGGTTTATCAGCCGTGGCACTTTACAGCAAGATATGGGTGCGGTGAGAGAACAGCTTCATAAATACCAAATTGCATTAGAAAGTATCCCTCATCAAGGCATTCGTTTGAACGGTAGCGAGTGGGCAGTTCGAGCTTGTATGACCGAAACTTTATGGCGCCGCTATTCTGCACAGATAACCCCTGATTTAACCACTTTCCGCCCTGATTGCCTTGATAATTTAGACCTGACATATATCGATAAAGTTTTACATAACAGTATGAATCGCTTTGATATTCGAATTAGCAACGAAGGGCATTTATACCTGGTTTTTAATTGTGCGGTGACTATTTTGCGTATCACTCGTGGTCATGAACTCACCACCTCCGTCAAAAATGATGACAGTGAAGAAGTGATCCGCAAAGCCTGTGATGAAATATCCAAAGGTTTAATCTACTTTCTTGGCAATGACCTTTCAGGGGCAGAACTTAGCTATTTACATGACCAAATTGTTGCCCAACGCATTAGTAACCAAGACTCTAGCACGCAAAAAAGTGGTACTCATAATGAGCTGTGTGAATATATTTTAAATTATATTAATGAGTTATATAATTATGACTTACGGAGCGATGAAAAACTCAAAAAAGATCTCAATACTCATCTTGCATCGCTGATCACCCGTTTGCAGTATCATATTTCCACACCAAACCCGCTATTATCTGATATCAAACAATATTACCCGTTCGCCTATGATGTCACACTGAGCGCGTTAACCAGTGCAAGTAAGCAATTACTCCCCCACCCAATCAGTGAAGATGAACTAGGTTACCTTGCGGTTCATATTGGAGTCAGCCTCGAACGTAACTATGGCGCTGGCTCCATTCGCCAAACAGAAGTACTGGTAGTTACTGATGCAGGGAACTCCACGTTTCGCGTGGTTGAATCTAAAATCATGCGTGAATTTCCACAGCTCAAATTTAGCCGAGGGTTAACGTTACAAGAGTATGAATCCTTGGATGAAGTCTCTGAAGATTTCGTGATTACCACTGTACGAATTTCAGAGAAAAATAAGCCTGTTATTAAAATTGCGCCGTTCCCAACACCCTATCAACTAGAGCAAGTTGGCCGCCTCGCCATGGTTGATCAAACTCGCCCTTATATTATCGAGCGCTTTTTTGATGAACGGTTCTTCATGGTAATTAATGAAAAAATTAGCCAAGAAGAGCTCTTTCAAATGGTTTGCAATAAATTGCAGCAAGAAGGCTACGTCACACCTGATTTCTACCCTTCACTACAAGAGCGTGAATCAATTGTTTCCACCTTGCTCGGGGAAGGTATCGCATTGCCTCACTCTTTAGGTCTACTTGCCAATAAAACAGTGGTTGCAACCGTTGTCGCCCCGAAAGGCATTGAGTGGAATAAGGAAACCAAAGAAAATGCTTATGTCATTTTCTTATTAGCTATCAGTAAAACAGACTATGAAGAAGCAATGGCTATTTATGACCTTTTCGTTACCTTTGTAAAAGAAAAGACAACACGTCGCTTAGTGAGTGTCAAAAATTTCAATGAGTTCCAAGTAATAGCTAAAGATAGCTTAGCGCGTATCCTCTAACTTGATAGCAATTTCCACTTTGTAGTGGAAAAGTGGAAGTTGCTGACTTTTACGTGATCCTAACCACAACTCTTATAAATACTTTCCTATCCTAAACTGTCTATTTTACGGCCAAAGTGACTAAATGGAAGCGAGTACAACCCACGCAACATCATTTCCATTTATAGCTTCCACTTCCCTTTCCAGTTCCTTTTTTTGTTTCCATTTTTTAATTAAAAAAATAATTAATTGATAAATAACACATTTTATTCAAAGTATTGTTATTTACATCTTATTTAGATAGTTGACTGATGTCAATTTTTCCACTTAATTTCCAAATAGAGCAAAAAACACACCAAAGATACATTTATTAATTTCCAAACAATTTCCACTTATAAGTGGAAATTTCCTGCCTGCAAAAATGAACAAGAACAGACTAAGGTATTAAGCATGAAGGAACAGAGTAGTCTAACTTGCAATATTACTTTGGATTTTAAATAGTTATGAGTGAATCAGTTATCGTTTTTAAAATGTTAGAACATAACCTTGATATTGATGAGGTGACACAAAAACTGCTAGCAGTGATTACTGACTGGCTCAAGCAGGAGGACTGCTACACCACAGATGTACAACAACAGATGTTGGAGTCTCATTTACGTGCCATGGTCGGTAGAGCAAAAACGGGTGAAGCCTTACCAGAAGTCGATATCAGCTTATTCGATGAAATTTCTGAACATTCGATAGTGCTCGCACAACGGGTTGTTGACACACTTCCTGGATTAGCACCTGAAGAGACTTATTTACTCTCTGTTCACTTTGAAGTCGCACGTTCAAATGATTAATTACTAATTTGGTAGGATTTGGAGAATATTTTATGAAACAGATAGTTGTTGTTATCGGTGACCGTTTAGGTAAAGGCCAAAAAGTAGCTGCCGGTGTTGAAGCTGCGGGTGGCAAAGCCGTTGTTGTTCCGGGGGTCGCTGCTGATATGAAACTCGGTGATGTCATGAACGCAGAACAAGCCGATTTAGGCATCTCATTTTGTGGTAGTGGTGGCGCTGGCGCAATTACCGCTCAAACTAAATATGGCTATAAAGCTCGCTATGGGATGCGCTCTATTGAAGAGGGAGAAACCGCGATTGCAGACGGTTGCAATGTATTAGGTTTCGGTTTTATGGACAAGGAAGAGTTAGGCGAGCGCTTGGTAAAAGCATTCAATAAAAAATACGGCAACGCTTAATGAAAAAATCTATCGAAACGGTTGTACGGGTTACAGGGCAAGGCGACACTAAGCAAAAAGCAATAGCTGACGCCTTAAATTCAATTCAAAAAACCGTACTGAAGAACAGCACAGATATCATCCTACGGATAGAACCAAAGGATGTTGAAGTGATTAGTGCTCACTCTCATTCGCGGACAGAAAAATTTCTTTTTCTCTTTTTGCCACGCAAACGTGAACATTTTCGTGTTGTACTCGACGTTTCGCTGGATGTCACTTTACTTTCTGTCAACGAAATACCATTTACAGAACAATAATAGCAATCAGGTCTGGAGTTAATTCCATGAGTGAAACTGCATCTTTTTTAGAAATATTGGGCATGTCCCTGATCATCGGTGGGCTCTGCGGCTTTGGCTTAGGCGCAGGGGCTGCGCGTATGTTCCACGCACCAACCGTACAAGGTATGGGGGCATTCCGTACATTGGGTGAGCTGAACGCTTGTGAAGGCGACCCAGCATCTCATTTTTCTTTCGGCTTAGGGTTCTTCTTTAACGCATGGGCATCGTCAGTTGCTGCTGGGGCATTTACACAAGATGTTGATCACCGCATCATCCCAAACTGGGGCGCGGCTGCACTATTAACCAAAAACCGTAGTGTCGCTGACACACTGCATAACCCGAAAAAAATGGCTATCGCTTGTGCCATCATTGGGGCATTAGTTGTCGCCTTCTTAAACACAACCGCTTCCGCAGTTCCGGCTGCACTACAAACGACAGCCATTAACGTACTAGTGCCTGCCGCAAACTTGTTAGTTAATACCGTGATGCCAGTCATCTTCTGGTTAGCCGCCATGGATGCAGGGCGTCGTTCAGGTTTCTGGGCAACATTATTTGGTGGTTGTGCTCAGCTAATCATGGGGAATGCTATCCCTGGTTTAGTTTTAGGTATCTTGATTGGTAAAGGCGTTGATGACAACGGCTGGAACCGTATCACTCGTACAATGATGATAACAGTGGTTCTCCTGTTCGTTCTCAGCGGCTTCTTCCGTGAATTCGACCTAAAGATGATCACCTCTTTCAACCTAGATAAACCATTGTGGCTTGAATACGTCCACGGTCTGCTGAGCGGGAAATAATCATGACAACAGAAATTAACAAACAAGATTTTTGGTACGCAGAATGGTCCTTCCCGATTTTTGTTGGGTTGCTTTCCGCAGGGATCTTCGCAGGTACCCACATGTATGTCGTCTACGGTTTTGGGGCATTTAACGAAGTGGCGTTCGTCGCCATGTTACGTGCAGGGTTAGATACCGGGGTTTATGGCGCAGTCGCAGCATTTGGTGCAAGTTTCTTATTTGCTAGGATCATCGAAGGTTCATTGGTCGGTATTTTAGATATCGGTGGTGCACTGCAAACCGGTATTGGCCTCGGTGTTCCCGCCTTATTTTTAGCCGCTGGTTGGGATTTTTTAGTCACTAACTTCTGGATGTCGTTACTAACTGGCTTATTCCTTGGCGTATTAATCGGCTTACTGATTGTATTTGCACGTAAATTCACGATTGCTCAGGCTAACTCAACCTTTGGTGCTGACGTCATGATGGGTGCGGGTAATACCTCTGGCCGTTTCTTAGGTCCATTAATTATTTTAGCTGCGATGGCCGCATCCATTCCAATCGGAATTGGCTCTTTAATTGGCGCATTGATTTTCTATGTATGGCAAAAACCCGTTGCCGGTGGCGCCATTTTAGGTGCTATGTTGTTCGGTTATTTCTTCCCAATCGTCGCTTAACCAGCACTCTCCCGGGGCATATGCTCCGGGTTACTGAATAGCATAAATTAAAAACAGACTCGAAATAGTTCAAAGA
>NZ_JAMPPE010000045.1:0-16603 GCF_028480905.1 Providencia sp. PROV156
TTTGAGCTAACTGTTTTTCTAACGTATTTTGCGTACTTTGATATGAATTCAGCTGTTCTTGGGCAACTTTTAAGGCATTTTCTAATGCGACTTTTTGCTCAGCTTGTTCAGTTTTTTCCGCCAGAGAAGCTTGAATGCTTTTCGCTAATTGTTCTTTTTCGACTAACTGGGCTTGTAGTTGCTGGTTTTGTGACTCTAATGATTTACTTTTCTCTTGCTGAGCGACCAAAGAAGATTGGACATCATCTTTTTCACTTTTAGCCGTAGCTAATTCATTTTCTTTCTGTTTTAACAACTCTTTTTGCTGTAAAAGTTCAGCTGTCACTGACTTCATTTGTTCATCAGTATTACCAACAAGTTGCAGTTGATTTTTAGCCTCTGACTCCAATTTTGCAATATCAGCGGTTAATTGCTCAATTTTCAAATTTGCGGTAGCAAATTGTTGTTCTTTTTCTGCTAATTGCTGTTTAAGTTGGGCTTGTTCAACAACACTTTCATTTAATTGTTTCTCAAGCTGGGCAATCGTTTCTTGGGTTTGCTGATTTTCTTGACTTAATTGTTCAAGACTATTTTGCTTTTGCTCAATTGTTTTTTGGGCATCCGCCAATTTAGCCTTTAATGTGTCAATTAAAGACTGATCATCTGATGAATTTACAACCGCCTGTAGCTGGGCTATATGCTCTTTACTCTTCAGAACTTCGTCGTTTAGTTTATCAATCTCAAATTGTTTTTCGGTAATTGTCTGCGTTAATTGCGCAATACTCTTATTATGATTAATGAGTTCAGAAACGAGTTGATCATCATTGAGTAAATGATTATAGGCAATAAGCTGGCCTACTCCTTGAGCAATACCAAACTTATATAGATGTGTTAATTGCTGGCGTTCAATTAATTGTGCCAGTTGCTCAAGATAAGCAGAGGTATTAATACCTGTTGGCTTAGCAAATTTAGATGAATATAAGCCGAGTGGGTCAAGAACCAATTGATACTTTGCAAAATCTTTTGCTAGATAAGCAGGATCCCATTGGTTGCTTTGAAAAAAATAAGGGTAAGACGACAATAAAATAGGCGCTACGCCATTTTCTGTCGCCACCGCACACACTTCAGGAAAAGTCGTTTTTTCTGGCTCTACAGGGTCTGCTTTCGCTACATCTGCTTTCTTCGTTGATGTAGCAGCAGATTTACTTTTCCCTGTAGTTTTGCCTTTAGTTCCTTTATTCGCTGCCGCAGATTTTTGCTTCTCTTTTGGCGCTGGAACGGTAGATAGCGAAGAAAAGATATCATAACCTTGGTTTTGTGTATTAACTGGCAATTGTTGTTTTTGCTCTTGTACTTTGCCTTCTTTTTCCATTTGAAGGTAGGTATCAAAATCATCAATTACATTGTTAAAGCGCTCTGCTTTTGGAGCATGACTAAAAAAAGTCGTAACAAGTGCCAGTGACACACAAAGCCTAAGGTTTATTCTCATAATCCACTAATTTTCTTCAATGTTGATTCGGTAGACAATACTGAGTTATAACGAACTTTTGCACACAACACTTTGGTTTTAGACTCTATTGCCATTTGTAATAGTTCAATTGTGTCAGGGCTAGCAGTCCCTTCAACTTGTCGATATAGACGGTTGATTTCGCTAACTTCTTTAAATGAACCTACTAAGCGATTGTAATCTTTTGGTGATAGTGTTTTGAGCGCGTTTAATTCTTTAACACACGTATTCAAATGAGCAAATGTTTGCTGGTCAGCCCCCGCTTCACCATAAGTTGTAGAAGCAACTGGTGTACGGTTAATTGCGCTGTTTAAAACTTTTTGAGATTCAGGATAAGAGTTATCAACCTGACCTGGATTGGTATCAACAGTCGATTGTGTTACCGGCTGAGCGGTACTTGTATTGACTGTTTGTTTACTTGGAGTATTAGGTGTTGCTGTATTGTATGTGTCTGAACCAAATGTACAACCTGAAAGAAGAGCTGTACCTGCTATAAGCAAAAATGCAACATGAAATTTATTTTTTAAAAACATATGGTTACCTTACCAGCACTTTTCTTCGCTATTATAATGATGTCCAAAAAACTTAGTGTAAGCTAAAAATTAGCTATTTTCTATAAGCCCGAATGTAGAAATAGAGTCATCTCATAAATTTAGATTAACTTAACTTTAGTTTTAAAATTATTTTATTGCTACATTTCTATTAAATTTATGAGCTAATTTTCGCTAGCAGTCCTTATAAAGAGATAAATTAACACCTTTACCGGAATTTTTTATTATTTTATGTCAGATAACGATTAAGTTGCTCGATAAACCTTGCTAACAATTAGATACCTTTCAAGTAAATTCTCATTTTAGTTCTACCACCTGTAACAATTGTTAACAAATAAAATGATAACTAACAATAAATACGCCTACTTTTCATTTATCAAGCTGCTGACACACTTTAAACCTGTGACATGGCAATAACCGCCATCATTCAAAATATGGGTAACCTGCTTAATTCAATTCCAAAAACTAACAGCAATTAAAAATTACAAGAAAAATCAGATAGTTATAAAAAATCGAATTTATCGGCATTTCAGCTACATAATTTCCAACTACGTAATAAAGCATAGCAGTTATCTGTCGGAATTACTTATATTAAATTGATACGATTCGTAACTCAAATTTATTTTTAATAAAAATATAGCGTTCACATAGCCTTAATCACTCAAAAAACACTATTCAGTGATTTTATTCCATGTTACTCATTTAACGTCTAGTAAATGGTGTTTTATCTTTAACCTAAAATGAAGCATTTGAATAAAACATGAGGAAAGTAATATTGATTGCTTATAAATGTAAATATATGCCCGGAATTAACCGGGCATAATGGCATTTAAGCTTTGCTAGGACGTAAAGCGGGGAATAAAATAACATCGCGAATAGTATGGCTGTTAGTGAATAACATCACCATACGGTCAATACCAATGCCTAAACCTGCTGTTGGCGGTAAACCATGTTCTAATGCGGTGACATAGTCTTCATCATAGAACATTGCTTCGTCATCACCTTCATCTTTTTGACGTACTTGCTCAGCAAAACGCTCAGCTTGATCTTCTGCGTCATTTAATTCCGAGAAACCGTTACCGATTTCACGACCACCAATGAAGAATTCAAAACGGTCGGTAATAAATGGGTTGTCATCATTACGACGCGCTAACGGCGAAACTTCAGCTGGGTACTCAGTAATAAATGTTGGCTGAATCAAGTGGCTTTCTGCAACTTCTTCGAAGATTTCACACTGTACGCGGCCTAAGCCCCAGCTCTTTTCAATCTTAATACCGATAGACTGAGCAATTGCCACCGCTTTATCCATATCATCCAAATCAGCAACATTCGTTTCTGGACGATATTTGCAAATAGCTTCTTTCATCGTCATTTTAGTAAATGGCTTACCAAAATCGAACTCTTGTTCGCCATACTGAACAACAGTATTACCTAACACTTTTTGTGTCAGTGTACGGAACAAATCTTCTGTCAATGCGATTAGATCACGGTAATCAGCATAAGCCATATAGAGTTCCATCATTGTGAACTCTGGATTATGACGTGGGGATAACCCCTCATTACGGAAGTTACGGTTGATTTCAAATACGCGTTCGAAACCACCTACAACTAAGCGTTTCAGGTATAATTCAGGTGCGATACGTAAGTACATATCGATATCTAATGCATTATGGTGAGTCACAAATGGACGCGCAGAAGCACCACCAGGGATGACCTGCATCATTGGTGTTTCCACTTCCATAAAACCGTAGCTAACCATAAAGTTACGTACTTCAGCTAGGATCTTAGAACGAACAATAAAAGTATGACGAGATTCATCATTCGCAATTAAGTCAAGGTAACGCTGACGATAACGTGTTTCTTGGTCTGATAAACCGTGGAATTTGTCAGGCAATGGACGCAACGCTTTGGTTAATAAACGAACTTCATGACAATGAACAGTTAACTCACCCGTTTTGGTTTTAAATAAACGGCCTTTAGCACCTAAAATATCGCCTAAGTCCCATTTTTTAAACTGTTCGTTATAGATGCCTTCCGCTAAATCATCACGCGATACATAAATTTGAATGCGTCCGCCAACGTCCTGTAACGTTGCAAACGAAGCTTTACCCATAATACGACGAGTCATCATACGGCCAGCAATCGACACTTCAATATTTAGGTCTTCAAGCTCTTCTGAGGTTTTATCATCATATTGCGCATGAATTTTATCGGAAATATCTTCACGACGAAAATCGTTTGGAAATGGAATACCCTTTTCACGCAGTGCCGCTAATTTTTCTTTACGTGCTTTAAGTTCGTTATTCAAATCAGGTGCTTGTTCAACACCTTGTTGTTCCTGAGACATTTTTTCCTCACAGGCCAGCTTTTAAACTAGCTTCAATGAATTTATCCAAATCACCATCCAGTACGGCTTGCGTGTTACGCGTTTCCACACCAGTACGTAAATCTTTAATTCTTGCATCATCAAGGACATAAGAACGAATCTGGCTTCCCCAGCCAATATCAGATTTGTTCTCTTCCATCGCTTGCTTGTCTGCATTTTTCTTTTGCATTTCCAGTTCGTATAGCTTCGCTTTTAACTGTCGCATAGCTTGGTCTTTATTTTTATGCTGCGAACGGTCATTCTGGCATTGCGTCACAATATTGGTTGGAATATGTGTGATACGTACCGCTGATTCCGTTTTGTTTACGTGCTGACCACCCGCACCAGAAGCACGGTATACATCAATACGCAAATCCGCTGGATTGATTTCGATATCAATATCATCATCAACTTCAGGATAAATAAACGCAGAACTAAAAGAAGTATGGCGACGCCCTCCTGAGTCAAACGGACTCTTACGAACCAAACGGTGAACACCAGTTTCCGTTCTTAACCACCCGTAGGCATAGTCACCAATAATTTTGACTGTTGCCGATTTTAGCCCAGCAACATCACCATCAGACTCTTCGATAATCTCGGTTTTAAAGCCCTTTGACTCGGCCCAACGCAAGTACATACGCAATAACATACTTGCCCAATCTTGAGCTTCAGTACCGCCAGAACCCGCTTGTAAATCAATGTAGCAATCTGCACTATCGTATTCGCCAGAGAACATACGGCGAAATTCAAGTTGCTCTAATTTGCCTTCTAATTGCTCTAGTTCAGCTTCAGCTTCATTGAATGTGTCTTCGTCATCAGCTTCAACCGCAAGCTCTAATAAACCTTCAACATCTTCAAGGCCTTGCGTCATCTGGTCAATCGTTTCAACAATTGCTTCAAGAGATGAGCGTTCTTTACCAAGGGCTTGCGCTCTCTCGGGTTCATTCCACACATCAGGCTGTTCAAGCTCAGCATTGACTTCTTCTAAGCGTTCTTTCTTGGCATCATAGTCAAAGATACCCCCTCAGAACCACTGTCCGTTCAGACAGGTCCTGAATCTTATTTTTTACTGGGTTTATTTCAAACGTCATTTTTCAATATCTTATGGTTAGTCAAAAATAATTTTTTATTCACAAACCGCTTAGTATAGCGGAATTTATCTCATGTTTATAGCGCCATCAAACGCTATTTGCTGGTTATTCCGCCGTTTATGATAGGCTTAATCAGGCCAAATATGCTCAATCATTAGCTGGACGTTTTTTTGTCCACGATATTCGTTCACATCTAATTTAAAGGCTATTTTCGCTTTTTTGATGCTGTTATCTGGCCATCGACGAACATCAATATTAAACATAATTGCATCTAACATTGGCCCACCATTCACGGGTTCCAGCATAAGTTTCAAATGGCGCTCACCAACAAGCCTTTGCTGTAATAATTGGAATTCACCATCAAATATAGGTTCCGGAAATGCTTGTCCCCATGGGCCACTTTCTCGAATAAGTTCAGCAGTTTCTAAACAAAACTCATTGCGTGAAAGTTCGCCATCACTCCAGATTACCCCAGCCAATTGCTCAGGTTGAACTAATTCACCCATCAATAATTCAAAGTGATGTTTAAAAGCGTCAAATTGATCAACATGCAAAGTTAAGCCTGCTGCCATTGCATGGCCACCAAATTTTTGCATAATCCCGGGTTGTAATGTATTTAACCGTTCTAATGCATCCCGCATATGGACACCCTGAATGGAACGCCCAGAACCTTTTAATAAACCATCACCCGCAGGAGCAAAAGCGATAACAGGACGATGATATTGTTCTTTGATCCTTGAGGCGAGTATACCGACAACCCCCTGATGCCATTCAGGATGATAAATGGCTAAGCCATTTGGTAACTGGCTTTCACCGTATTCGAATTGATTAAAAAGCACGAGCGCTTCTTGCTGCATACCCGCTTCAATCTCACGGCGAGTTTGATTCAGCCCATCTAACTCATTTGCCAGTTCCCTTGCATACGCCATATCGTCTGTCAGTAATAATTCAATGCTCACTGACATATCATCTAATCTGCCTGCCGCATTTAGCCTAGGGCCAAGCGCAAACCCAAAATCATTTGCCACTAGTCTTGATAAATCACGTTTGGAAACCTCAATGAGGGCTTTAATACCCGCGCAACAGCGCCCAGCTCTAACACGATTTAGCCCTTGGTGAACTAAAATGCGGTTATTTGTATCAAGAGGAACCACATCTGCAACAGTTCCTAATGCAACCAAATCAAGGTACTCGGCTAAATTAGGCTCTGCTAGCCCTTGCTGCACAAACCACCCTTGCTGACGTAGATATGCACGTAAGGCAGACATTAAATAAAATGTGACACCAACCCCAGCTAATGATTTAGATGCAAAGCAACATTCATTTAAGTTCGGGTTGATTATCGCATCCGCAGCAGGCAAAGTTTCCCCCGGCAGATGGTGATCGGTAATAATTACATTCATTCCATATTGATTAGCTACTGCAACCCCTTCATGGGATGAGATGCCATTATCAACGGTAATAATGAGATTCGTTCCGCGTTTACGGGCTTCTTCGACAACCAATGGCGTTAATCCATAACCATTTTCAAAACGGTTCGGAACGATATAATTGATATTTCTATATCCCATTGATTTTAGAGCTCTAATAGCTAATGCCGTACTGGTTGCTCCATCCGCATCGAAATCCCCAACAATAGTAATAGCTTCATGTTCATTTAACGCACGATAAAGTAGGGGCAATGCCTTATCAACACCCGATAATGTCCGATAATCCAATAAATTAGCTGCTTTGCGCTCTAACTGATTGATATCCGTGATGCCCCGATGCTGGTAAATTCGTTGTAATAGCTCAGGCAAGCCAGGAAGTTGAGCGGCAGAACTTTGCTGCTGTCTTTGTTGTAAGAGTGTTTCTACATTCACAATAATTAACTATTTTTCGTTGAGTAATTGAACAAGGGCATCCGGTTTCATGTAGCCAGGCAGTAATTGCCCATCCGGTAGGATGATTGCTGGTGTTCCCGTCACTTTGAATAAATTACCCACACTCATATGTTTACTTAGGTCAATTTTGCAATCTTCAATCATGGCAACTTCTTCACCTTTAAACGCTTGAGTTAATGCTTTTTGTTGTAGGCCATTGCACCAAATAGATGCCATTTTCTTTCCTACGTCGCTATCTGCACCTTGGCGTGGATAAGCCAGATAACGCACCGTAACACCTTGGCTGTTTAATTCACCAACAGATTCATGTAATTTTTTACAATAACCACAGCTAATATCGGTAAAAACTGTCACAACATGCTTTTCCTGAGGGGCTTTGAAGATAATCATTTCATCTTTGAGCGCTTCTACTTTTTTCATTAATGGCTGATTACTGATATTGACTGGATTTTTACCGCTCATATCATAAATTGGCCCTTGCAATAAATATTTGCCATCATCAGTGATATAAACAACCCCTGTTGTGGTTTCAACAACATTCAGCCCAACGATTGGCGAAGGTTTAATTACCTCAACAACCATGTTGTATTTTTCCAAAGTATCACGGATAACTTTTTCTTCTGTTGCCCCATAGACCGTGGAAGTCACAGTCGCAATACATGCAGCAGCCAATAATAACAATTTGCGTTTCATAGATAGTCCTTTAATCATGCATCACCCCCTTGGATGATGCTGCTCATGCAATACTCGTAACCGTTCAGTAGCAACATGAGTATAAATTTGGGTGGTTGAAAGATCACTATGACCTAACAACATTTGTACCACGCGTAAATCTGCCCCATGATTGAGTAAATGGGTTGCAAATGCGTGTCTAAGAACATGCGGTGAGAGTAGCTCGCTATCAATATGTGCAAGTACTGCATAATATTTTATTCGATGCCAAAACGTTTGCCGAGTCATTTTCGTGCCACGCTTACTCGGGAATAGAATATCGCTAGTTTTGCCATTTAATAAATCTGGGCGACCTTCATCAATGTATTTCTCTAGCCAATATATTGCCTCTTCCCCCAAGGGAATCAATCTTTCTTTATCACCTTTACCAACAACGCGAATAACCCCCTGCCGCAAGCTAATATCTGAAAAAGTTAAGCCGATTAATTCAGAAACACGCAAACCACAAGCATATAGCACTTCCAACATGGCCTTATCACGTAGTTCTAAAGCATCTTCGGTAGCAGGGGCATTTAATAAATCTTCAACTTGTTTTTCACTTAAATCTTTGGGTAAACGCTGCGGAATTTTGGGGGCAGCAATCACCGCAGAAGGGTCATCCAGACGGATTTTCTCCCGATACAAATATTGAAATAACCTACGCATCGCACTTAATAAACGTGCTGAACTGGTTGCTTTATATCCACAATCAATACGTTCCGCAAAAAAAGATTGTAAGTCAATTGATTGAACACTTTCTAAATGCAACTGATGCGCATCAAGCCATTTATCTAATAGTTGAAGGTCATTACGATAAGAAGCCAATGTATTTTCGGCTAGATCTTGTTCAAGCCAAATTGTATCAAGAAATTGTTCAATTAATGGATTAAGTTGTTTTGTTTCCACGACAGATAAGCTTCCTTTAGATAATACCACACGATTCTATTATGCCTGAATGTGGCTGCTTCTGTTACAATATCTCTCTTGTGATGAAAACCATAGCTGGACATAGTAATAATATATATGAAAATAGGTCTTTTTTACGGTTCTAGTACCTGTTATACCGAAATGGTTGCAGAAAAAATACGTGATATTCTCGGCGATGATTTAGTCACATTGCATAACGTTAACGATACACCGCCAGCAGAAATGGAACAGTATGATGTTCTTATTTTGGGAATACCTACGTGGGATTTTGGTGAAATACAGGAAGATTGGCTTGAAATTTGGGAAGCGCTTCCCAATCTTAACCTCGCAAATAAAATCATTGCGATGTATGGACTGGGTGACCAAATAGATTATGGCGAGTGGTTTCTTGATGCCCTTGGCATGCTCTATCATCAACTAAAACCAACTGGCGCTAAATTTGTCGGTTTCTGGCCAACTGAAGGCTATACCTTTGATAGCCCTAAACCACTCAATGAAACTGGTGATATGTTTGTTGGGCTGGCATTAGATGAAGTCCACCAGTTTGAACAGACCGATGAACGTATTGCGCAGTGGTGTGTGCAGATTTTTCAGGAAATTGAAGCGCTATTATGATGCAAGTTTATATGTACTTGCTCAGCGAACCCCCAAAGTGAGGGTTACCTACCCTACACTAGGCTACCAATTTGATTTATCACCTATGATTTTGGTAGCCTAAATATCCGGATATTGCAGCAATAATTGGTTTAAATTACGCCAATTCTCTTCCGACAATGCGTCTTTTGCAACCCACAAATGGAGCTTTTGTGGTTTACCTTGTAACGCTTCTAGTGTCAGTAATATACCATAGCGGGTAAGCCAAGGTGCTTTCAGTATTCTCCATTCATTTTTCTTCCACTGAACCTTATTGCCATTAACCAGTACAGCAACCCCTTTTATTTTACTGATATTTTTCTGGCTCTTTGCCCAACTCGCAACGACAACCACTAATAGCGGCAACCATATCATTGAGTTACCAGGGGACCATGGAGCCAATAGTAAAAACATCCCAATGACCCCATGAACACAGGTTGAGAACAGTTGGGTTTTCCATGAAATGGAGAGATTAGATTTCCACAGGACCACGATTTTTATTTTTTTCCTGAATCAGTTTAATCATACGAAAAAGTTCGTCATCATCTGGACGACCGTGATTCATTAGCCAATTGAATAAATCAGGGTCCGCACATTCTAATAAACGGACAAATACCTGCTTATCGTGAGTTGTTAGGTCATCATATTCATACTCAAAAAACGGCATGATTGAAATATCTAATTCACGCATACCACGGCGGCATGCCCAATGAATTCGCGCTTTATTCTCAATATCCATTCTACTACGGCCTTTTTTGCAGTTAACTGATTAGATTGATTATTTTCCATACTCTAACAGATTATCCGCTAAGAAAACATGTTATAGACTACATTGTTGTAATTTTAGTAGTAAAATACCGTTTTTCTACAAACAGATGATAAAAAACTATTAGATAATACAGCTTCATCATAATAACTACTTGCAATGTTATCTAGCTATTTTACCATTAGGCACCTTTATCTATCAAAGAACAACAGGTGAAATCATGACTAACCAAATTGATAGTACACAGCAATTCCCTCTCGGATCTCAGTCTTTACCACTCGTTTTGATTTCACTGGAAAACTGGGAACTTATTCACCTCCACGGCGCCGATGCAGAAAAATACCTGCAAGGCCAAGTAACCGCAGATATCGCCACACTCAAGCAATCACATGCATTAACCGCACATTGTGATCCTAAAGGTAAGATGTGGAGCGACCTCCGCCTATTCCATCATTTAGATGGCTACTCATATTTATTAAGAACCAGCGTTGCCGACTCACAACTCGCCGAACTGAAAAAATATGCTGTTTTTTCGAAAGTCACCTTTGAAAAAAAACCAGAACTGAAATTAGTCGGAGTCGCGGGTAAAGGCGCTAGAGAAGCACTGGCAACATTATTTACTGCATTACCTGACGCTCAAAACCAAGTAGTTACAGACGACGCCTCCACAATATTACATTTTGCATTACCCACAGAGCGTTTTTTAGTGATCACTAACGAAGAAACGGCACAAAAAATGGCCCAAACCTTAGGTGCTATTCAGGTCAACGATGAACAATGGTTAGCCCTTGATATCGAAGCCGGTTTTGCGGTTATCGATCAACAAAATAGTGCCCAACATTTACCTCAAGCAACCAACTTACAAGCCCTACCTGATGGTATTAGCTTTAAAAAAGGCTGTTATACCGGTCAAGAAATGGTTGCCCGTGCAAAATTCCGTGGTGCAAATAAACGTGCGATGTACACCTTAAAAGGTACAGGTACCACTATTCCTGTCGTTGGTGAAGGTGTGGAATGGCAGCTTGGTGATAAATGGCGCCGTACAGGAACTGTTTTAGCTGCTATTCGCTTAGGTAGCGGCGAAATCTATGTGCAAGTCATTATGAATAACGATATGGAAGCGGATAGCGTTTTCCGTGTTATGGGGGATGAGCAAAGTCGTCTAACTATCGCACCATTACCTTATTCATTAGAAGAGAATTAATTGGAGTTTTTATGTCATCTGCATTAGGTAGCAAGCCCGTAGAGGTGGTTAATTTTGGGGCTTTTACCGAAGTCGTCCAATTTTTGATGGAATTAGATAAACTCAAAAGTGTTTATCGTAAGAATAAATTATTGAACCGTGAACGCCAAGAAAACACAGCAGAACACAGCTGGCAATTTGCCGTTGCAGCAATGAGTTTTGCACCTTATGTTCAAGGCATTAATATCGAACATGCGATAAAACTTGCCCTCGTTCATGACATTGTTGAAATTGATGCAGGTGATGTATTGGTATTTGATAATGCCGCTCGTGATGCTATTCATGAAGAAGAAGTTAAAGCGGCTAAGCGTATTTTTAACTTACTGCCTAGCCCGCAAAATGAAACGCTATTAGCTCTGTGGAATGAATATGATGCATTAGAAACCCCGGAATCTGTGTATGCGAATGCCATTGACCGAGCGATGCCGATGCTGATGAACCTGCATAATCAAGGCCAAAGTTGGGTCGAAAACCACATTCGTCTGGAACAAGTTCTCAGTAAATGTGATTATATTCAGCAGATCCTACCTGAATTTTATCAACAACTTAAATTACAATTGGAACTCGCTCAGCAAAAAGGCTGGTTACTGTAATTTATGTCAGAAGCGGCTACAAAGCCGCTTTATTTAACGTGTTACACTCATCTAATCTATGTGTATTACCCACAGCAAGATATACTTTTCACTAATTCATTATTTTGATTTAAATAATAAACCACTTTATATTTTTTAATAATTATTAATCTCGACTTATATAGAAATACCAATATTAATAACTTGCCAATTATTAATATCGCTCCTATCTTTATCATTGAACATTTGCCAAAGAGGTTTAAAATGGAAAAATTCAATGAATATTCAAATCCTTACCTTTTACTTCTAGATGTCCATTCACCCGCTATAATTCAATTCAATAAATCAACACACCAAACAATCCCAATTATCGAAGGACTCGGTGGAACCCCTGATGGTATTGCCGTTGACCCTGCTAACCGATTAATTTATTGGAGTAATATGGGTGAAGATTATGAGGCTGACGATGGCTCCATTAATGTGATGAATTTTGATGGTACTGGCAGAAAAATACTATTGGGCAACGGAAAGATAAGAACGCCAAAACAATTGCATCTTGATTTAGTAAATCAACGATTATATTGGTGTGATCGTGAAGGAGGTATGGTTTCATCATGTAATATTGATGGTTCTGATTTATTCGTCCATGTAGCAAGACCCCGAGATAAACACAATAAAGTAGATATATTAGACCAATGTGTTGGCATTACTGTTGATGTCACAAATAATTGGATTTACTGGACTCAGAAAGGGACCCCTAAAGGTAATTTAGGTCGTATTTTTAGGGTGCCATTAACGCCTAAAATCCAACAATCGGCCAATCAACGAACTGATATTCAATTACTCCTTCAAGACCTCCCCGAACCTATTGATTTATTGCTTGATAAAGAAAACCATATTTTATATTGGACAGATAGAGGCGCTGAGCCCGATGGTAATAGCTTAAATTGTGCCAATATTTCTGCTGATGGATTAAGCCATTACAAGGTGATAAGCCGTGGTTTTAAAGAGGCTATTGGACTCACATATGATAAGCCTGCACAACTGATGTATGTGGCTGACCTTAATGGAGGGGTTTACCGAGTAATTATAGAAACAGGTGCTGTGGAAAAGCTACACCAAGGTAAAAATTATACGGGTATCTCACAATATTTAGGTTAAATAAATCCTAAATAAATAAAGGCTTGAATTCAGTAACTCACCGAAATCAAGCCTAAAGAGTATTTAATTCACATTATATAATGGAAGTGTGCGATATATTCCTACATATAATCTTCAATCGGCACACATGAGCAGTGTAAATGACGATCCCCATACACATCATCAAGCCGTTTTACTGCTGGCCAGTATTTATTCGCTTTCGTTTGTGCTGTTGGGAATGCTGCGAGTTCACGGCTATAACTATGAGGCCACTCCCCGGCTAGCTCCGTTTGCACATGAGGCGAATTCACGAGAGGGTTATCTTCTAGTGTCCACTGCCCTTTCACGACTTGGTCAATTTCATCGCGTATCGCTAACATGGCGTCAATAAACCGATCAATTTCAGTTATGCTTTCAGACTCTGTCGGTTCAATCATTAATGTCCCTGCTACAGGGAAAGACATGGTTGGCGCATGAAAACCATAATCAATTAAGCGCTTAGCGATATCGAGCTCACTGATACCTGTATCTCTTTTAATTGGACGTAAATCGACAATACATTCATGGGCAACATAGCCTTCTTGCCCTGTATATAAAATGTCATAACGGCCAGAAAGACGCTTGGCAATATAATTCGCATTTAAAATAGCAACTTGGCTAGCTTTACGTAGACCATAAGAGCCCATCATACGAATATACATCCAGCTAATTGGCAAAATTGATGCACTGCCAAATGGGGCTGCAGATACCGCACCTTGGTCAGTTAACATTTCTTGCTCAACCACAGAATGCCCCGGTACGAACGGTGCCAAGTGTTTTTTCACACCGATAGGCCCCATACCTGGTCCGCCACCACCGTGAGGGATACAGAATGTTTTATGCAAATTCAGATGAGAAACATCCGCACCAATAAAGCCCGGTGTTGTTAACCCAACCTGAGCATTCATATTTGCACCATCAAGATAGACTTGACCACCATATTGGTGAATAATTTCACACACTTCACGAATACTTTCTTCATATACCCCGTGGGTTGATGGGTAAGTTACCATCACACAAGAAAGTGCTTCGCTATGTTGCTGAGCTTTTTCACGTAAATCCACTAAATCGATATTACCTTCATCATCACAACGCACTACTACCACTTCCATACCCGCCATATGCGCAGAGGCAGGATTGGTACCGTGAGCAGAAGCCGGGATCAAACAAATATTTCGCTCCCCTTCATTGCGACTCTCATGATAGCGACGAATAGCCAATAAACCGGCATATTCACCTTGAGCCCCTGAGTTAGGTTGCATACATACAGCATCATAACCGGTCAATTGCACTAACCAATGGGAAAGTTGCTCTATCATTTGGTGATAACCTTGAGCCTGCTCAGGTGGGCAGAATGGGTGTAGCTCGCCAAATTCAGGCCAAGTAATTGGGATCATTTCCGCAGCCGCATTAAGCTTCATCGTACAAGAACCCAGAGGGATCATAGCTTGGTTTAAGGCTAAATCTTTGCGCTCTAAACTATGCATATAGCGCATCATTTCGGTTTCACTATGGTAACGATGAAAATTTGGATGAGCTAAAATTTCATCATCACGTAACATAGTGCTTGGGATCGCTTGCTCTGTCGCTGAAACAGATTGGTCTAGTTTTTCAAAATCTAACTTAGCTTCAACACCTGTGATCACCGCAAACAATTCATTTAAATCTTGGCGAGTCGTGATTTCACTAAAAGTCACGCCAACTGCACCACGAATATCAGTACGTAAATTCACTTTGGCTTTTTCAGCACGCGCTAGCACCGCTGTTTTGTCAGCGACTTCAATACATAACGTATCAAACCAAGTTTTATGGCGTGATGTAAAACCTGCGTCTGCTAATGCCTTGGCAAAAATAGTGCTGAAGCGATGAATACGCTCTGCAATTATTTTCAGCCCTTTTGGCCCATGATAAACCGCATACATGGCTGCGATATTGGCTAACAGCACTTGGGATGTACAAATATTCGAGTTCGCTTTTTCACGGCGAATATGTTGTTCACGGGTTTGCATCGCCATACGCAGTGCGGTATTACCTGCTGCATCCCGTGACACACCGATAATACGTCCAGGCATTGCCCGTTTAAATTCGTCACGACAAGCAAAGAAGGCCGCATGTGGCCCACCATACCCCATCGGGACGCCAAAACGCTGTGCTGAACCGAAGACAATATCCGCCCCTTGCTTACCCGGTGCAGTGAGCAATACTAGCGCCATCATATCTGCTGCAACGCAACTGACAATTTTACGCTCTTTTAATTGGGCAAATAGCGAACTGTAGTCATGGACATTACCTGTCGTGCCAACCTGTTGAAGTAACACACCAAAAACACCTTCGTGTTCCAGTGCTTTCTCTGCGCTATCCACGATCACTTCAAAACCAAAAGTCCCCGCACGTGTGCGAACAACATCCAGAGTTTGCGGATGAACATCATCCGCCACAAAGAAACGTTCTGCATCTTTCAGTTTGCTGATCCGTTTTGCCATCGCCATAGCTTCTGCCGCAGCGGTGGCTTCGTCCAATAACGATGCAGAAGCAAGGTCTAACCCCGTAAGGTCGATAGTTAACTGTTGAAAATTCAGTAATGATTCTAAACGGCCTTGTGACACCTCCGGTTGATATGGCGTATAAGCGGTATACCAACCCGGGTTTTCTAATAAATTACGCAAGATAACTGGCGGAAGCACAGCAGGGGCATATCCCATACCAATATAACTTTTGTAGCGTTTATTGAGTGACGCTATTGCTTTTAATTCCGCTAAAGCTTCTTGCTCAGTTGCTCCACCCCCCACTCTTGGCGGCTCTGTAAGCAAAATGGCTTTGGGGACAATTTTGCCCATCAAGGCATCTAATGACGTTGCACCCACGGTGTCTAACATGGTTTTTAATTGTTGTTCTGATGAACCAATGTGGCGCGAAATGAATTCTGAACGATTTTCTAATTGACTCAGTGACATCGACATATCTGTGTTCCCATCCTTTGTCTGCTATGCATAAGTTGTAGGGCGGTTATTACGGAACTTGCGAGATAACGCTTAAAATCAATGATATTGCGGTTGTTTCTTGTTTCTAACTAATTAGATTTTATCAATCCTCTAAATAGCTCATCTTATGGCTATCACTAAAAAGTGTTTATTCTAAATAGGTTGCGTTGTGGCTAGGCGGCAAGCAAATGAGACCCTAGGAGCATACACCAGTA
>NZ_JAMPPE010000046.1:0-8213 GCF_028480905.1 Providencia sp. PROV156
CCGTAAAAAGATTATCTAAATAAGAGCTAATAAATAAGAGTGTTTAATAATAGTATTAGATAAAATTTAATCCCAGCAAAAGTGACTTCGGTTAATGTAATAGATTAAATCCCTTCTTAAGTGCGAGATAACCTTTCCAAAAATAGCGTAAAATCATGTATAATCAGGCAATCTTGTACAGATTTACATCTGTTTAACGAATTTAAGACAAACTAGGCGGCTTAGTCCGCCTAGTTTTTTCTTGAAGGAACAAAATTTATTTAGTGATAGACCTCTCAACCTTGACATTGTCTGTTTTTCAAACTGGTACGCTGAGTTAATAATTTGTTAAAAGAGATGTTGAGTATAATAACTTCACTAAATTCAGGAGTAACATTTTGGAAAAAATCTGGCTAAAAAATTACCCTGCTGATGTGCCGGAAGAAATCAATCCTGATAGCTTCGCTTCTCTAGCAGAGTTACTTGAAGATGCGGTCTCTCAATTTGCCGACCAACCTGCATTCATTAATATGGGAGCAGTGATGACTTATCGGAAACTTGAAGAGAGAAGTCGCGCTTTTGCCGCCTACTTACAAAATGGACTTGGTCTTAAAAAAGGGGATCGTGTCGCATTAATGATGCCAAACCTATTACAGTATCCGATTGCCCTGTTTGGGATATTGCGAGCAGGTATGGTGGTAGTCAACGTCAACCCACTTTATACCCCGAGAGAACTAGAGCACCAATTGAATGATAGCGGTGCAACCGCAATTGTAATTGTGTCGAATTTTGCACATACACTGGAAAAAATTGTTTTCAATACCAAAGTGAAACACGTCATTTTAACTCGTATGGGTGACCAGCTTTCACGTCCTAAAGCCACGATTGTTGATTTTGTTGTCAAATATGTAAAACGTTTAGTCCCTAAATATAACTTACCAGACGCCATCTCCTTTCGCCGTGCCATGCATTATGGCTATCGTATGCAATATATTAAACCTAACATTGCTGGTGATGACTTGGCCTTTTTGCAATATACAGGTGGAACCACCGGTGTTGCTAAAGGGGCGATGTTAACTCATCGCAATATGTTAGCAAATATTGAGCAGGCAAGGGCAGCTTACGGGCCTGTACTGAAATTTGGTGCTGAATTTGTTGTCACCGCTTTACCGCTGTACCATGTTTTTGCATTGACAGTAAACTGCTTACTGTTTATCACTGTAGGGGGCGTTAACTTATTGATTACCAACCCTAGAGATGTACCGGACACCGTAAAACAACTAGGACGTTATCCCGTTACGTCAATTACGGGGGTTAATACCTTATTTAATGCGTGGCTGCATAATGAAGAGTTCAAAAAGTTGGATTTTTCACGTTTACGCCTTTCAGTTGGAGGCGGAATGCCCGTTCAAAAAGCCGTTGCAGAAAAATGGCAGAAGCTGACAGGGAAACACTTACTCGAAGGGTATGGGTTAACGGAATGTGCGCCACTAGTTACAGGTAACCCTTATAATTTAACCAGTTATAGCGGAAGTATTGGTTTACCTGTTCCATCAACAGATGTTAAATTTCTTGATGATAACGGCAACGAAGTCGCTATTGGTGAGCCTGGTGAAATGTGGGTAAAAGGCCCGCAAGTCATGAAAGGGTATTGGAACCGCCCTGATTCCACTGCTGATACGATAGTGGATGGTTGGTTAGCGACAGGGGATATCGCTGAAATTGATAGCGAAGGGTATATTCGTATTGTTGATCGTAAAAAAGATATGATCATCGTTTCAGGTTTTAACGTCTATCCAAATGAAATTGAAGATGTCATTTCTGCACATCCGGACGTGATAGAATGCGCTGCAATTGGTGTACCTAGTGAAAGTACAGGCGAAGCGGTTAAAGTTTTCGTTGTAACGAAAAATGCGAATTTAACGGGTGATGAGCTAAAAACCTTTTGCCGCCGTTCATTAACCGCGTATAAAGTCCCTAAGATATTTGAATTTCGTGATGAATTACCAAAATCTAACGTGGGTAAAATTTTACGTAAAGACCTACGTGATGAAGAAAAATTGCAAAGAGAAAAATCACAAGTATGATTGTGGTTTAGTCTTGAACTATGAATAGATGACGCCGGTTTTAGCCGGCGTCATTGTGATGAAAATAACAAAGAGAAACTTGTTTTGAATTATCGTTTAGTAACTACAGATAGCGAATTAGCCCAAGTATGCCAAGAGGCGGGTAATGCACCATGGCTCGCTTTGGATACCGAGTTTGTTCGTACCCGAACATATTACCCACAGCTAGGTTTGCTACAGCTATATGATGGAAAGCAAGTTTCGTTAATTGACCCATTATTAATGACGGATTTTAGCCCGTTCAAAGCACTTTTAACGAATCCTGAGCAACTTAAATTTTTACATGCAGGTAGTGAAGACTTAGAAGTGTTTATGCATGATTTTGATTGTGTCCCTGAGCCGATGATCGACACGCAAGTTGTGGCGGCATTTTTAGGTTATCCAATTTCTTGTGGTTTTGCATCATTGGTTGCTGAACATTTAGGTATTGAACTAGACAAAAGTGAATCACGAACAGACTGGCTTGCGCGTCCTCTGAGCGAAAAACAATGCGATTATGCAGCCGCAGATGTGCTGTATTTGCTGCCATTAGCTGAAATTCTAATGGAAAAAGTGACTGAAGCGGGCTACTTGGAAGATGCCAAAGATGAGTGTCAACGTGTTGTGGCTCGTCGGCAAAAAGCCTTAAAGCCAGAAAAAGCCTACATGAATATCCATAATGCATGGCAGCTACGTGATGAACAGCTCGCTTGTTTGCAATTATTAGCCGAATGGCGTTTAAACCAAGCTAAAGCCCGCGATATGGCCGTTAACTTTGTAGTAAAAGAAGAGCACCTGTGGAAAGTGGCTCGTTATTTACCGGGCTCTCTGGGTGAACTTGATGCACTTGGCTTAACTGGGCAGGAAATTCGTTGCCATGGCAAGCGCTTGTTAGCCATTGTCGAGCAAGCAAAGCAACTTGATGAAAGCCAATACCCAACGCCTGTAGCGAATATTACGGAACAGAGCCAATACAAAAGCTTATTTAAAGAAATTAAAGCGATGGTCAAAGATATTGCTGAAAATGAAAAATTTAATGCAGAACTATTGGCTTCTAGGCGGCAAATTAACCAATTACTGTCGATTCATTGGGGGTTAAAATCTTCGCTTACACCTCCTGAGCTGCTGTCGGGGTGGAGAGGGCGATTACTCGCCGAGCCCATTACAAAGTTATTAGCAAACGAGTAATATATTAAGGTACAAGAAGAAAGCTTCTTGTACCTTATTTAAATAGCTTAGCTTATTTATAATCTTCAATCTTATCTTCATTTTTATTTATTATTCATTCAATAAACTTATAAAAATATACGTCATATTTACTTGTGGGTGTATTTATCTTATTTTCACTCAAAATTTGTAATTACTCTTAAAAATTCAATTAATCTTTAATGTAAAACGCAATAAATAAAACTATCCATTATAGGGTCTTTAATTAACCAGTTAAAAAATAAAAGGTTATTTTATTTTATGGTTTAATAATAAAAAATTGAATTATATTCCTTACATTTGTAAATAAAAATCATTTTCATATACTGAATCTCGAACATTAAAGGAAAGAATAATCTTTTATTTAATGTGTTTCGTTAATAAACCAATCTAATTCAAACTTCTATTGAAGAGGATGAATAAATGAAAAAATTATCACTAATTACAGTCGCAGTATCTTTCTCTGTATTTTCTGTTGGTGT
Source organism: Providencia sp. PROV156 (assembly GCF_028480905.1). Lineage (NCBI taxonomy): Bacteria > Pseudomonadati > Pseudomonadota > Gammaproteobacteria > Enterobacterales > Morganellaceae > Providencia > Providencia sp. PROV156. Next base: position 3,773 of record NZ_JAMPPE010000046.1, read on the forward strand.
TATGGCAGAAACCGAGTCAGCGCAAAGCTTAAGTTACGTAGGTAATGAAACAAATATTATTGTTGATAAAACCCAATCAACCATGGGACCTCATGGTGGCAGTATTGGTGCACCGGGTATCGGTTCTCGCTTTATGAGAAATGGAAAAACAATTTCGTTCTCTGGTTTAAAAAACTTAGTCACGCAAAAGCCTGACAACGTGTATGTTTTGGAAAGTGGCGGTAGCCCGCACGGTGGAATGGGTAAGTTCCAATTTAGCCAGGTTGCAGATGCCGAGGTATATTTCGGTGATTGGTCACAAACAGGGGCTGCTGATGATGCAATGCACACGGTTTATTTCTCTGGTGAGAATGCAACGACAGAAGTGCCAACCAGTGGCCAAGCAACTTATACGATAGCGGGTATTAACCAGTTTGCAGGAGAAGAAAAACAGACAGGTTGGTTTAATGCTGACTTTGCGGATAAATCATATACAGGTGCATTAGAAGGAGTAAATAGCCACTCCATGGAAGGGGCTATTAAAGAAGACGGTAAATTTAGCGGTACTGCCATTGCCAATGGAATACACCAAGGTGATAGTATGGGGCAACTCTTTGGGGATAATGCAGAACAAGTGGCGGGTATTCTCTCTTATGCGGATAAGCGTGAGTTAGACACGGCATTTGGTGGCCAGAAAGACGAATAATTACTGAACATATAATAAGCTAAAAAAAGTAGGCAAAAGTGATTTTGTCTACTTTTTTATTTTTGTCATTAAAATGGTAGCCTAATCATGTTATTTTTTAATAAAAAAACAAATTTAATATATTTGAGTTTATTATTACTTTTTTCTCTCCCTTCGGTATCGTCAGCTCAAGAGCTAAAAGGAGGAGTTATCGGTAATTTAAAAGATTATAGTAACAAAAAACATCATTCAGAAATAAATAATGTTAAATATAGTGAAAAAAATATCGACGAACTTGGTTTTATTCTTTATGATCTCATTCAGAAACAAGATTTTGACAAAATAAATGAAATTATTGGTAATTACGTTGACCATAAAGACCACGATAAAGAATTGGTTAAATATATTCATTCAGAAAGGGCAGTTTTAAATAAACAGTATGATTTAGCAATTAGCCTATATAATGAAATTTTAATTCACAAGCCTAATATGTTATTGGTTGAGTTAAAACTTGCACAAGCACTGACTTATGTTAAGCACTATGAATCAGCATTATCAATATATCAAAGCATCAAAGTTAAATATAAAGGAAGAATATCAAATGGGTTAACTAAATTTATTAAAAGTCAAATAATAGATTTAGAAAATAAAAATCGTTGGCAAGGTACGATTAAGTTAGGCTCAAGTTATGATTTTAATTTAAATGAAGCATCAAATAGCCGTGAGATGTACTGTTTTCGTAGTAAATGTATGAATAGTAGTAACCAGTCTATCGCTGGTGGAAAGTGGCATTATTATACTAAACTATCAAAGCGTTTTCCTCTAGTAGGAAACCACTCAATGGTACTCTCATTAGGTGTGATTGGGGTGGAGCCAATGAAAACAGTCGCGGTTAGAAAAACAAATATATATGTTACTGGGGAGTATCAATTCGATAACGCGAATACAACGTTCCATATACAGCCCACCCTTGAGGCTAAATGGCACGATAACCAATACTATAATTTAAGCCTAGGAGGAAAAATAGCGACAGAATACATGTTAAATCATCGAGTAACCTTGTTAGGTAATATTGAATATAAAAATAAAACTTACCCTTATAAGTATAGTTTTAATAACGGCGATAAATGGGTTTATTCAGTTACTGGTACCTATTTAATGAACCCTCGATTAATGGTTTTTGGCAGTTTTTATGGAGCCAATAGAAAAAAGCAATACGATAGTGATAGCTATGTACAGTATGGGGTTAGGGCGGGTTTTCTAAAAGTAACCGAACTGTGTGATCTACTTGTTGCGATAGGTTATAAGCAAACAAATTTTGAACAGTTTGATGCATTTTTGAATGTAAAAAGAAAAGATCATAATGGGTATTTAAATACCCAATTAACATTTGATAAAAATAAAATATTAACTTTTACGCCTTCTATTTATTTTAATAGCCAAGTGAATAAAAGTACTGCAGATATTATTTATTCTTTTAAGCAAAGTGAAGTCGGTGTCAATTTCACCAAGAAATTTTAATTTTCACCGGAACAGATAATGAAAATCAAAACAGTGATAGCCATTAATATCGCAACAGGGTTATCTATTGGCAATATTACAAACTTAGTCTATGCACAACAAAGTGAAAACATCGGTTCTATTGTGGTAAATGATAAAGCGGCCACAATCAAAGAGCGTGATAGAAAAGGGGCGGATGACCAATATGATAAAGACGAATCAAATATTTACATTAGTAAAGAAGAAATTGATCGTTATAAAGGTACTAACCCCGCAGACACTATTAACCATGCGGTAGGGGTATATAGTGGAGATGCCCGTAATAGCGGGGCAATAGACCCCAATGTTCGAGGTATACAGGGGCAAGGGCGTGTCCCGGTGACTGTAGACGGTACAGAGCAAGCTATCACTGTTTGGCGTGGTTATAATGGGGCGAATAATCGTAATTATATCGACCCGAATATGATTAGTAGCATTAAGGTAATGAAAAGTGCAACGCTAGACCGCAATGTGCGTACATCGATGGGGGGAGGAGTTGCCATAACAACGCTAGGCATTGATGACGTTGTGGATAAATACGACAAGTTTGGTTTTGATATTAAATTAGAAACATCAAGTAACTCGACAAAACCGAGGGTTAATCAATTAAGCCACGGTATAGATTACCGTGATGATAAGCGGCTATTGAATACGTTAGACATGCAGAAGTTTCGTGGGATTTATTTTAAAGATCACGAAATGCTTGTTGATCCTCGTAGTAAAGGTAATGCTAATTTTTTTAATCTGCAAGATAACGCAGCGCGTATTGCCGTTGGGACACGGCAAGAAAAGTTTGATTTGATGCTAGCATACAGCTATCGCAACCAAGGTAATTATTTTGCTGGGCGCCGAGGGGCGGGTAAATTTTATGACGACATCATTACTTATGACTCTAATAACCCAAATAAAGCGATAGACCCATATATGCCCTTCGTAGCTAGGATTTATGGGCCAAATAAAGAGGTGGCGAATACATCAAATGAAATGTCGACATGGTTAGCTAAATTAAATTTAATGCTACCTAATTCACAGGACTTATCCCTTGGTTATATGCATACATCAAGTCATTATGGCGAAATCATGCCATCGCAAATTCGTTATCATGATTTAGAGGGAAAAATTCCACAATGGCCTTTAGCTAACTTGGCGTTAAATACTTTTTACGCCAATTATTCGTTCAAACCTGAGTCCATTGGTTGGATTGACTTTCGATTAGGCTATTGGTTGACAAAAACTAATTTAAACTCAAATACCGCAGGTGGCCAACCTAGGGAACCAGTGGAAAGGGATTGGAATTATGAATTTGGTCGAGATAAAAATGTAGCTAAAAATCCTGCTATCAATGGCACCTTAGTTGATGGGATTAAATTAAACCAACTAAACGATCGCTATGGTGTTTCATTATCTAATAAATTCCAAATTACACCTGAATTTAAAGTGACTTTAATGGGAAGCTTAATTGATGAAACTATTGGTAGCCGTGAAGATATCTTTAATTCGGACTCTAGCCCAAAGGGGAACATGTTCTGTGCTATCCCTAGGGAAGGTAAGCGTCGGGAATATAATGGTACTATTAGGTTTGATTGGCAGCCTACTGATTGGTTAAGCCTGAATGCGGGGGCTCAATATATTAGTTACTGGTCAAGGGATTTATTAAAAGAGAGACGCATTGCGGCCAAAGATGTAAATTATGCGCCCTATAGCCATATAATAGCTAAAAAATATAGCTTGTCTCGTATATTAACTTCAGAAGAGTATCAATTAGTACAAAAATATGTGGATGATAAAGGGCGAACGTTTAATGATTTAAAAAATAATTTATATGCTCAGACTCGGTTAGTTGAAAAAGCACTGTCAATGCCTTCTTCTACTATAATAATGGGGAAAATAGTAACTCCAGAAGGAAAAAAACGAGAGTATAGAATTTTTGAGCAGAACCACACAGCAGAATGGAAAGTTGATGAAAATAATAGGTTTATACGTAAAAATAATCCATTCTATAATGGCGAAATTGACTTAAATGAAGAGGCTATAGACCCCGTAACAGGATTAATAGCAAAAAAAATAGGGGTAACAAATAGCACAAATGATGAATTGATGTTCACAAACGACCAAAAATTTAAAGCGCCAAAAAGAAATGAAGAATCAGCTTGGGCTCCGGCATTAGGGGCAACAATTTATTTAACAGAGAACGATCGAATATTTGGGCGTTATTTAGAAACCGTTAGGATGCCAAGT
>NZ_JAMPPE010000047.1:0-8073 GCF_028480905.1 Providencia sp. PROV156
TTGTCGGCAGCGGGCCAAAAAGGAATACGTCCATGCCCATCGAGGTGAAACCGGCTGTGAGCGCGGGTTCAAGCATATAGCCCGACAGGCGCGTATCCTTGCCGATCACGACACGATGGCGGTGGTCACCGCGACGAAAGACACGGCCAGCCGCCATGCCGACGCGCAAGGCGGTTTCCGCCGTCATCGCGCCTTCGTTGGCTTTGCCACGAATACCGTCTGTGCCGAAATATTTGCGCACCATAAGGTCGATTATCCTGTCGTCGGGTCGCCCTCAAAGGGGACATGCCTGCTGAACCGCGAATATAGAGAAATATCCCGAATGTGCAGTTAACGAATTCTTGCGGTTTCTTTCAGCGCCGCCAATACCGCCAGCCCGTCGCGCAAGGGGCGCGGCTCGTGTGTGCGGATGAAGTCAGCTCCACCTGCGGCGGCGGCAAGCTCTGCAGCGAGTGTCGCGGCCCCGACATCCCCCGGACCACGGCCTGTGAGCGCGCGCAGAAAGGATTTGCGCGAAACAGACAGAAGCACCGGCAAATCGAAGCGCAGCCGCAATTCATCGAACCGCGCCAGCACCGAGAGCGAGGTTTCGGGAGCAGCCCCCAGAAAAAACCCCATGCCGGGATCAAGGACAAGGCGGTTGCGTTTGATACCGGCACCCGTCAGCGCCGCGATGCGCGCGTCAAAGAACGCCGCAATGTGATCCATGATGTCGCCAGCGGGTGCCTCGCGCCGATCTGCCTGCCCGTCTTGCACCGAATGCATAACGACGAGTTTGGCAGATGATTTCGCCAATTGCGGATAGAACGCAGCGTCTGGAAAACCGCGAATATCATTGAGATAGGCCACACCACGCGACAAGGCATAGGCTTGCGTCGCGGGTTGATAACTGTCGAGCGAGACGGGAATGCCATCTGCCTTGAGCGCGTCCAGCACCGGCGCGATACGCGCGATTTCTGTGTCGGACGAAACAGGCGCGGCGTCGGGATTGCTGGATGCCGGACCGAGGTCGATCACATCTGCCCCCTCGGCCATCAGCTTACGCGCCTGCGCAATGGCTGCGTCTGGCGCCAGATACCGGCCTCCATCGGAGAAACTGTCCGAGGTTATGTTGACGATGCCGAAAATGATGAGCGATTTATTCATGGGGGCTTCTATAATAATCTCTGTACACGACAAAAATAGATAACTCATTGAAATAATGTCACAATAATTGTTTTCTAACGACGAATACTATGACACATCTCAATGAGTTATATCTTATCTTAAACAAATCTCTAAAATGGAACAAGTCACATTTAAAGTGCTTTGCGCTCATCATGCTTGTGATTATTTTAAAGCAAACATGTAATCTTTCTTCTGCATCTAAAGCCTTGCCCATCAAGTGTTTACCACAATCATTTTATCGACGTATGCAGCGCTTCTTTGCAGGTCAGTATTTTGATTATCGTCAAATTTCTCAGTTGATTTTCAATATGTTTTCATTCGACCAAGTGCAACTGACTTTAGATAGAACCAATTGGAAATGGGGAAAACGAAATATTAATATCCTGATGCTCGCAATCGTTTATCGTGGAATAGCGATACCTATCCTTTGGACATTGCTTAATAAACGTGGAAATTCAGATACGAAAGAGCGTATTGCTTTGATTCAACGCTTTATAGCCATTTTTGGTAAAGACCGTATTGTGAATGTGTTCGCAGACAGAGAGTTTATCGGTGAGCAGTGGTTTACATGGTTAATTGAACAAGACATCAACTTCTGCATTCGTGTTAAAAAAACTTCATTGTCACCAATCATTTAGGAAAGAATCATAAAATTAGTGATTTATTTCGCCATCTTAAAGTTGGTCAAATTGAATGTCGTAAACGACGGATTTTGGTTGGTCGGGTGAAACTATATATAAGTGCACTACAGTTAGAAAATGGAGAGCTTTTACTCGTCGTTTCTCCTCAGTTTAATGCCAATGCTATTCAGGATTATGCATTACGCTGGGAAATTGAAACCTTATTCAGTTGTCTCAAAGGACGCGGGTTTAATCTTGAAAATACGCGCTTGACAGACCCTAGACGAGTGAAAAAATTGATTGCGGTGTTAGCTATAAGCTTCTGTTGGTGTTACTTAACGGGTGAATGGCAACATAATCAAAAAAAAGCGATAAAAATAAAGAAGCATGGACGACTCTCAATGAGTTTATTTCGCTATGGTTTAGACTATGTTCAAATGGCGATTCAGCGTTTAATTGGTTTTGGGAAAAAAGAAGAGTTTAAGGAAATTTTGGCAATTTTAAGAAAGCAGAATCCTGATAGGATAAGGGTTCTGTGAAATTTGTCGTGTACAGAGTATAATAATAATAATCGAGCATGAGTCTCATACGGATGCTCGGGTCGAAAGGGAATCCCCAGGCGAGTAACCTGTTTGCGGTGATCCATTAGCTGCAGGAGCAGAAGAGCATACATCTGGAAGCAAAGCCAGGAAAGCGGCCTATGGAGCTGTGCGGCAGCGCTCAGTAGGCAATTTTTCAAAATATTGTTAAGCCTTTTCTGAGCATGGTATTTTTCATGGTATTACCAATTAGCAGGAAAATAAGCCATTGAATATAAAAGATAAAAATGTCTTGTTTACAATAAAGTGGGAGTAGTAATTTCGTTACTTTGTTTAGAATTTCTTCAGAAATATTTCTTAATAAATCGTGTTTTTCAACAAGCGTAAAATTACTTTCTAAAATCTCTTGTTGTTTAGCTCGAGTTTGGGTATAAGCCCCATAATAAAATTGACGAGGATCTTTAAGCACGTACCAATCTTTCATTTGGATTACAGTACGGCCCTTATCGTAAAGATCAAATTCAGGCTGCCATAAAGGTTTGTAATGAAAATTAATTTCTTCCTGAATATCGTAGGTCGCTTCTTGATAACGTGAAGCTGGTTTATCACCAAATCTTTTTTCAATATAAGCATAAGTATTTCTTAAAGGCTTAACTGAAGATGTTTTAATATCAATTTGCATATAAATCTTCCTGATTTTTTAATAAAGACTAGAGTTTTTATTCTCTAATACCGGCCTGTCCAAATCGCCACTTCATGCGGTCATATTCAATCTTTGCAAAATCATCCGTACTTAGGTGCTGTACTTGATGGTGTGCGCAGAATTCTTCAAAAGCCTTGACTGGCATAATCATTTCTACAGCTAACTCTGGATGGGGTCGTTTGCGGGAGGGGGCGGAATCCTACGCTAAGGCTTTGGCCAGCGATATTCTCCGGTGAGATTGATGTGTTCCCATCCGAGCGGCGAAACATGGGCCAAGAGATCGGGCGATAGCAGCTTTCCATCGCGTTTCTGGTTTGCAACGACCTCGCCGAGCTTCATGGTGTTCCAGAAGATGATGATGGCGGCGAGCAGATTCATGCCGGCGATGCGGTAATGCTGGCCTTCGGCGGAACGGTCGCGGATTTCACCGCGGCGGTGGAAGCTGATTGCCCGCTTCAGCGCATGATGAGCTTCGCCTTTGTTGAGCCCGATCTGGGCACGCCGTTGGAGTTCGGCATCCAGAATCCAGTCGATCATGAACAGGGTGCGCTCGACGCGACCGACTTCCCGCAGGGCTGTCGCGAGCTCGTTCTGCCGCGGATAGGAGGCGAGTTTCCGCAGAATCTGGCTTGGCGCGACGGTCCCGGCAGCAATGGTGGCGGCGATGCGCAGGATGTCGGGCCAATTGCGCTCGATCATGGCTTGGTTGACCTTTCCGCCGATCAACGCTCGCAGGTGCGCCGGGGCGGCCGACGGATTGAACGCGTAGAGCCGTTTGGATGGCAGGTCGCGGATGCGCGGAGCGAACCGGTAGCCGAGAATGGCACATGCGGCAAAGACGTGATCGGTGAAGCCGCCCGTGTCGGTGAACTGCTCGCGGATATGGCGTCCAGCATCGTTCATCAGCAGGCCATCGAGGATGTAAGGCGCTTCGCTTGCCGTTGCAGGAATCACCTGGGTTGCGAACGGCGCATATTGGTCGGAGACGTGGCTATAGGCTTTCAGGCCCGGGGTATTGCCATATTTCGCGTTGACCAGGTTCATGGCCTCACCTTGCTCTGTAGCGACGAAGAACTGTCCGTCGCTCGAAGCCGACGTGCCCATGCCCCAGAACCGGGCCATGGGTAACGCTGCCTGTGCCTCGACCACCATGGCCAGCGCCCGGTCATAGGCTTCGCCCTCGACATGCCACCGTCCAATGCGGATCAATTCCCAGAAGGTGTGGGTGTTTGTCGCATCCGCCATTTTGCGCAAGCCGAGGTTGATCCCTTCCGCCAAGATAACGTTCATTAGCCCGATCCGGTCAGCGCAGGGTGCTCCTGTGCGCAGATGGGTGAACGCTTCGGTGAAGCCGGTCGCCGCATCCACCTCCAGCAGGAGATCGGTGATGCGCGTGGGCGGGATCTGCTTGTAGAGATCGAGCACCAGATCTTCGGCGCCTGTCGGCGCGGCGGCTTCGAGTTTCTCGATATGCAGAACGCCGTTTTCAATCGACCCGCCCGGGATCGTGCCTGCGCGAGCGGCACGGCCAAGCTCGCGCAACCGCATGTCGAGGCGAGCTTGCCGGTCTGCCAGCCATTCCTCCGGCCGCAATGGCACAGCGAGACGACCGCCTTCCGCGATGGATTGTGCCGGAACGAGTGCGTGTTTCAGATCGCCATAGCGCCGGGACCTAGTAAGCCAGACATCTCCGGAGCGGAACGCATGGCCTTGTCGCAAATTCTTCAGGTTAACTCGATGTTGACCATGGGGAGAGAAGTTGCCGCTCCTGATATTGCGGAGCGAGCCGATGATTTTGAATACCATTGCCGAAAAGCTGAAGCGCCAGTCGAAGGATGATTTCAAGGGCAGGCATTTCGAGGCCTGGCTGATTGTACAGGCGGTTGCCTGGTACTTGCGCTACCCGCTCAGCTATCGTGACTTGGAAGAGATGTTTCGCGAGCGGGGCTTCGAGGTCGATCATAGCACGATCAACCGCTGGGTATTGGCTTATGCACCTGTCATCGAGAAACGGCTGCGGCAGTTTCGTCGACCCCATTGCGGCTCGGTCCGGATTGATGAGACCTATGTCAAGATCCGCGGCAAATGGCGCTATCTGTACCGAGCCATCGATAAGCATGGCAATCCGGTGGATTTCCTGCTGACCGCTAAGCGCGATCTCGACGCTGCCAAGCGGTTCTTCCGAAAGATGCTTAAAGATGAACCCTTGTTGTCGCCGAACAGGATTGGGACGGACGGGGCCAACACCTTCCCGTCAACGATCAAAACGTCGGTTGATGATGGGCTTCTCCATCCCGATCCCGTGCATTATGTGACCAAACATCTCCAGCAGGGGATTGAGAGCGACCATTTCCGGGTGAAGAAGAACATGCCGAAGATCGGCGGTTTCCAATCCTTTAACACGGCGCGGCGAACCATCGCGGGTTTCGAGGCGATGCTGTGGCTGCGGAAGGGCTTTGGCTTTTCAGGCGGCTGGACCGTCAATGACCAGAATGATTTGCTTGCGCGCCTCTTCGGACTGCAAAAGGTTAACAAAGCATGAAAATACCGGCCTTGGCTGGGTGATAGCTGCCTCCAAAAGTGTTTGCGACACGCCCGGAACAATTCAGCCACTGCACCCATGTTCCGAGTTGGTGTGGTTTGCGGATCGTATGCCGGCATCTCGTTGCGCAAGATCTGCACCCAATCGGCAGGCACGGGCGGCGATCTCCAATCTGCGGGATCAGTCAGATCACCCGAGTGCGTGGGCATGACAATCGTGCCCTGGGGACCAACACAATCCAGAAGGGCCTGAATCACTGCGACCGGCCCTCCCGCGACCCAGCCGAGCGAGCTTAGCGAACTGTGGACGAGAACTGTGCCACCAAGCGTAAGGCCGTTCTCTCGCATTTGCCTTGCTAGGCTCGCGCGAGTTGCTGGCTGAGGCGTTCTCGAAATCAGCTCTTGTTCGGTCGGCATCTACTCTATTCCTTTGCCCTCGGACGAGTGCTGGGGCGTCGGTTTCCACTATCGGCGAGTACTTCTACACAGCCATCGGTCCAGACGGCCGCGCTTCTGCGGGCGATTTGTGTACGCCCGACAGTCCCGGCTCCGGATCGGACGATTGCGTCGCATCGACCCTGCGCCCAAGCTGCATCATCGAAATTGCCGTCAACCAAGCTCTGATAGAGTTGGTCAAGACCAATGCGGAGCATATACGCCCGGAGCCGCGGCGATCCTGCAAGCTCCGGATGCCTCCGCTCGAAGTAGCGCGTCTGCTGCTCCATACAAGCCAACCACGGCCTCCAGAAGAAGATGTTGGCGACCTCGTATTGGGAATCCCCGAACATCGCCTCGCTCCAGTCAATGACCGCTGTTATGCGGCCATTGTCCGTCAGGACATTGTTGGAGCCGAAATCCGCGTGCACGAGGTGCCGGACTTCGGGGCAGTCCTCGGCCCAAAGCATCAGCTCATCGAGAGCCTGCGCGACGGACGCACTGACGGTGTCGTCCATCACAGTTTGCCAGTGATACACATGGGGATCAGCAATCGCGCATATGAAATCACGCCATGTAGTGTATTGACCGATTCCTTGCGGTCCGAATGGGCCGAACCCGCTCGTCTGGCTAAGATCGGCCGCAGCGATCGCATCCATGGCCTCCGCGACCGGCTGCAGAACAGCGGGCAGTTCGGTTTCAGGCAGGTCTTGCAACGTGACACCCTGTGCACGGCGGGAGATGCAATAGGTCAGGCTCTCGCTGAATTCCCCAATGTCAAGCACTTCCGGAATCGGGAGCGCGGCCGATGCAAAGTGCCGATAAACATAACGATCTTTGTAGAAACCATCGGCGCAGCTATTTACCCGCAGGACATATCCACGCCCTCCTACATCGAAGCTGAAAGCACGAGATTCTTCGCCCTCCGAGAGCTGCATCAGGTCGGAGACGCTGTCGAACTTTTCGATCAGAAACTTCTCGACAGACGTCGCGGTGAGTTCAGGCTTTTTCATATCTCATTGCCCCCGGACGAGCGTCTGCTCCGCCATTCGCCGTCCGCCGTGCCAATCGGATCAGCCGTCCAAATGCGGGATTTTCGTTAGTCGGAGGCCAAACGGCATTGAGCGTCAGCATATCATCAGCGAGCTGAAGAAAGACAATCCCCGATCCGCTCCACGTGTTGCCCCAGCAATCAGCGCGACCTTGCCCCTCCAACGTCATCTCGTTCTCCGCTCATGAGCTCAGCCAATCGACTGGCGAGCGGCATCGCATTCTTCGCATCCCGCCTCTGGCGGATGCAGGAAGATCAACGGATCTCGGCCCAGTTGACCCAGGGCTGTCGCCACAATGTCGCGGGAGCGAATCAACCGAGCAAAGGCATGACCGACTGGACCTTCCTTCTGAAGGCTCTTCTCCTTGAGCCACCTGTCCGCCAAGGCAAAGCGCTCACAGCAGTGGTCATTCTCGAGATAATCGACGCGTACCAACTTGCCATCCTGAAGAATGGTGCAGTGTCTCGGCACCCCATAGGGAACCTTTGCCATCAACTCGGCAAGATGCAGCGTCGTGTTGGCATCGTGTCCCACGCCGAGGAGAAGTACCTGCCCATCGAGTTCATGGACACGGGCGACCGGGCTTGCAGGCGAGTGAGGTGGCAGGGGCAATGGATCAGAGATGATCTGCTCTGCCTGTGGCCCCGCTGCCGCAAAGGCAAATGGATGGGCGCTGCGCTTTACATTTGGCAGGCGCCAGAATGTGTCAGAGACAACTCCAAGGTCCGGTGTAACGGGCGACGTGGCAGGATCGAACGGCTCGTCGTCCAGACCTGACCACGAGGGCATGACGAGCGTCCCTCCCGGACCCAGCGCAGCACGCAGGGCCTCGATCAGTCCAAGTGGCCCATCTTCGAGGGGCCGGACGCTACGGAAGGAGCTGTGGACCAGCAGCACACCGCCGGGGGTAACCCCAAGGTTGAGAAGCTGACCGATGAGCTCGGCTTTTCGCCATTCGTATTGCACGACATTGCACTCCACCGCTGATGACATCAGTCGATCATAGCACGATCAAC
>NZ_JAMPPE010000048.1:0-6570 GCF_028480905.1 Providencia sp. PROV156
TCACTCGTGGCTGCAACCCTGCTTACTCAAAATCTATTCACACATGGTTACGTTTTGGGGAAATTATGAGGGGATCTCTCAGTGCTCAGCATGTTTGAGTGCTTTACTCGCCGCGGGTTGAGAAATATGTAAAACTTCAGCCGCACGCGTTAAGGAACCACAAGTCATTACAGCATAAAAGATATCGAGATGTCTTAATTTCATTCCATGTAGCCTACTGATTATTTATTTCTACGGACTATTCTAACGAATAAAGTATAAATAATCAGATATACTCGTCATAATTCAAATTTTGGTTTAGTTGTCACGAGAATTAATTCGTAAACGTGCAAGCTAAATAGATTGACTAGGGGAATATACGGGGTAAGAAAGCGGCTCGGCATACTGCCCTATAATAAATTGTTAGGAGAAGTACGCCGAGTAGTGTGTAGCTATTAGGTAAAGTATGTACCAATTTCAATAAATATTTTAATTAAGATACTGTTTGAAATATCAACAATAAAGGCACCGACCATAGGAACGACAAGGAAAGCTTTATGTGATGGTCCAAATGCTTTTGTGACTGTTTGCATATTCGCAATTGCTGTTGGTGTTGCTCCCATACCAAAGCCACAGTGACCCGCGCTGATCACGACAGCATCATAATCTTTGCCCATCATTTTGAAGGTGACAAAGCAGGCAAATAGCACCATGACAACAGTTTGTACAGCAATGATAATTAATACTGGCCCTGCCATGCTTGCCAATTGACCAAATTTTAATGACATTAACGCCATTGCCAAGAAAAGCGATAAAGCAACGCTACCTAATACATCGACGGTCGGCTCAAACACTTCGTGTTTAAATACATGAGTCAGTGTATTACGGATAATAATACCGACAAATAAACACCAGACAAAAGTAGGCAGTTGCAGAAAAGTATCTTTAAACAATGCACTGATATAGCCACCAACAACAATACAGATAATCAGCATTGAAATGGTTTCAATAACGTTATTTGCATTGATTTTTCTTTTGACGCTTGGTTGCTCAAAAGCTTCAACGATAGTGTCGCGCTCTTGCTCGGTTGTTTTAGGAATAGAGACCTTTTTCAAAAGATGACGGGCAACAGGGCCGCCAACTAAACCACCCAACACTAATCCAAGTGTTGCACAAGCCATCGCTAATTCAACGGCGCCTGTTACACCATATTTATCAGCGAGAATAGGGCCCCATGCTCCGGCATTACCATGACCACCTGTTAGAGTAATTGAACCTGCAATTAAGCCAATAAATGGACTTTCATTCATCATGACAGCCATACTCATGCCGACAGTATTTTGAATGGCGATTAGGATCGTTACTGCAATAGTTAATAGAACTAACGGCTTTCCTCCTTTAATCAGTCGAGAAAAGTCAGAACTTAGCCCGATAGAGGAAAAGAATGTGAGCATTAATAAACTTTGCAATGAAGCATCAAAAGTAAACGAATAACCTGATGTTTTATCAATAATTAACAGAACAATTGCAACAATAAAGCCACCAACGACGGCTTCTGGTATGTGGTTTTTTTGTAGGAACGGGGTAAATTTTACGACAAACATTCCTATGAGTAGCGCGATACATGCGACTAATAATGTATAACTGGCATCTAGGATCATTTTTTTACCTCTATTAGTTTACCAGAATTTTCACTATAACAATTTAACAATAGTGAAAAATGAAGTTACTTTGGTTAACTAATCTTTAACAATGAGTTTTATTAGGGTATCCATAACTTTTAGTTAATAGGGTCATAATTTTAGTGTGATCTTAATCATGAAATATTAAAAAGATTAAAATAACAACAATGGTATTTAATGATGGGTAAACCTAAATACCATGCGGGATCCGCACTATTTTCGGTGATAGCAAAAAATAAAAAAGTATAAATAATAAACAAAATTATAAGAGAAGGAGAACATGATAAGCGCAGGCCGAGCAATTTAAAGAAGTGTGATATACAACATAAAACAGCAGCATGACCTTTCTATATTTCGTTGCTTATCGAAGTGTTAATTTTCGGGTGGATTACTCTGTTTGTTGATTAATAACGGAGAAAAATATGATTGCTGTAATATTTGAGGTGCAAATACAACCCGACCAACAAACTCGCTATTTGACTTTAGCTGAGGAGTTAAGACCACTATTAAGTCATGTAGCTGGTTTTATTTCAATTGAACGTTTTCAAAGTCTAGCTACAGAAGGAAAAATGTTATCGCTATCTTGGTGGGAAAACGAATACGCAGTTCTGCAATGGAAAAATCATGTTTTACATGCGAAAGCTCAACAAGAAGGGCGAGAGTCAATATTTGATTTTTACAAAATTAGTATTGCTCATATTACTCGCGAATATTCATTTAAAAAGGACAAGGATAATGTTTGATGTTCACGTTGTTTTAGATAATCAAATAGGACAATTAGCATTACTAGGAAAAACATTAGGTAATAAAGGTATTGGATTGGAAGGGGGAGGGATATTTACGGTTGGTGATGAATGCCATGCTCATTTTCTTGTTGAACAAGGAAAGGAAGCTAAAATAGCGCTAGAGCAAGCTGGACTGTTAGTACTTGCGATCCGGACACCATTAATTCGTAAGTTAAAACAGGAAAAACCGGGGGAACTTGGCGAAATAGCACGAGTATTGGCGGAGAATAACATTAATATTTTAGTGCAATACAGTGACCATGCTAACCAACTGATATTAATAACGGACAATGATAGTATGGCTGCATCTGTTACGCTCCCTTGGGCAATAAAGTGAACTTGCGATGGCTAATTTAATACGAAAAGAGGTTACCTTTGAGTCCTCAATAGCCGCGATAGGGGCGGCTATGTCTGACATTTCACGAGTTAAAATACTCAGTGCTTTGATGGATGGGCGAGCTTGGACGGCCACTGAGCTAAGTTCTGTGGCGAATATATCAGCTTCAACGGCGAGCAGTCATTTATCTAAATTATTAGATTGCCAGCTAATCACAGTAGTAGCTCAAGGCAAGCATCGTTATTTTCGGCTAGCAGGAAAAGATATTGCTGAATTGATGGAAAGTATGATGGGGATCTCCTTAAACCATGGCGTACATGCCAAAGTTTCCACGCCAGTGCATTTACGAAAAGCACGTACTTGCTATGATCATTTAGCTGGCGAAGTTGCCGTTAAGATCTATGATTCCCTTTGTCAACAGCAATGGATCACTGAAAATGGTTCAATGATCACATTAAGTGGTATTCAATATTTTCATGAAATGGGAATTGACGTTCCTTCCAAACATTCACGTAAAATCTGTTGTGCGTGTTTAGATTGGAGTGAACGCCGTTTCCATTTAGGTGGGTACGTTGGAGCCGCATTATTTTCGCTTTATGAATCTAAAGGGTGGTTAACTCGACATCTTGGTTACCGTGAAGTTACCATCACGGAAAAAGGTTATGCTGCTTTTAAGACCCACTTTCACATTTAAGTTGTTTTTCTAATCCGCATATGATCAATTCAAGGCCGAATAAGAAGGCTGGCTCTGCACCTTGGTGATCAAATAATTCGATAGCTTGTCGTAATAATGGCGGCATACTATCAGTAGTAGGTGTTTCCCTTTCTTCTTTAGCGACTTGATGCTCTTGATCTTCCAATACGCAACCTAAAGTAAAATGCCCCACAGCGCTGAGTGCATATAATGCATTCTCTAGTGAAAAACCTTGTTGGCATAAAAAGGCTAATTGATTTTCGAGAGTTTCATACTGTTTTTCTGTAGGCCGTGTACCTAAATGTACTTTTGCTCCATCGCGATGACTTAGTAAAGCACATCTAAAACTTTTAGCGTTATTACGTAAAAAATCTTGCCAGCTTTCCCCTTCTAAAGGGCAAAAGTGAGTATGGTGCCTATCTAACATCTCAATGGCTAAGGCGTCGAGCAAAGCCCGCTTATTTTTTACATGCCAATACAATGTAGGCTGCTCTACACCTAGCTTCTGGGCGAGTTTACGGGTTGTTAAACCTTCGATTCCGACCTCATTAAGCAGCTCTAATGCGCTGTTAATCACTTTACTTTTATCTAATCTAGACATCATTAATTCCTAATTTTTGTTGACACTCTATCATTGATAGAGTTATTTTACCACTCCCTATCAGTGATAGAGAAAAGTGAAATGAATAGTTCGACAAAGATCGCATTGGTAATTACGTTACTCGATGCCATGGGGATTGGCCTTATCATGCCAGTCTTGCCAACGTTATTACGTGAATTTATTGCTTCGGAAGATATCGCTAACCACTTTGGCGTATTGCTTGCACTTTATGCGTTAATGCAGGTTATCTTTGCTCCTTGGCTTGGAAAAATGTCTGACCGATTTGGTCGGCGCCCAGTGCTGTTGTTGTCATTAATAGGCGCATCGCTGGATTACTTATTGCTGGCTTTTTCAAGTGCGCTTTGGATGCTGTATTTAGGCCGTTTGCTTTCAGGGATCACAGGAGCTACTGGGGCTGTCGCGGCATCGGTCATTGCCGATACCACCTCAGCTTCTCAACGCGTGAAGTGGTTCGGTTGGTTAGGGGCAAGTTTTGGGCTTGGTTTAATAGCGGGGCCTATTATTGGTGGTTTTGCAGGAGAGATTTCACCGCATAGTCCCTTTTTTATCGCTGCGTTGCTAAATATTGTCACTTTCCTTGTGGTTATGTTTTGGTTCCGTGAAACCAAAAATACACGTGATAATACAGATACCGAAGTAGGGGTTGAGACGCAATCGAATTCGGTATACATCACTTTATTTAAAACGATGCCCATTTTGTTGATTATTTATTTTTCAGCGCAATTGATAGGCCAAATTCCCGCAACGGTGTGGGTGCTATTTACCGAAAATCGTTTTGGATGGAATAGCATGATGGTTGGCTTTTCATTAGCGGGTCTTGGTCTTTTACACTCAGTATTCCAAGCCTTTGTGGCAGGAAGAATAGCCACTAAATGGGGCGAAAAAACGGCAGTACTGCTCGGATTTATTGCAGATAGTAGTGCATTTGCCTTTTTAGCGTTTATATCTGAAGGTTGGTTAGTTTTCCCTGTTTTAATTTTATTGGCTGGTGGTGGGATCGCTTTACCTGCATTACAGGGAGTGATGTCTATCCAAACAAAGAGTCATCAGCAAGGTGCTTTACAGGGATTATTGGTGAGCCTTACCAATGCAACCGGTGTTATTGGCCCATTACTGTTTGCTGTTATTTATAATCATTCACTACCAATTTGGGATGGCTGGATTTGGATTATTGGTTTAGCGTTTTACTGTATTATTATCCTGCTATCGATGACCTTCATGTTAACCCCTCAAGCTCAGGGGAGTAAACAGGAGACAAGTGCTTAGTTATTTCGTCACCAAATGATGTTATTCCGCGAAATATAATGACCCTCTTGATAACCCAAGAGGGCATTTTTTACGATAAAGAAGATTTAGCTTCAAATAAAACCTATCTATTTTATTTATCTTTCAAGCTCAATAAAAAGCCGCGGTAAATAGCAATAAATTGGCCTTTTTTATCGGCAAGCTCTTTTAGGTTTTTCGCATGTATTGCGATATGCATAAACCAGCCATTGAGTAAGTTTTTAAGCACATCATCATCATAAGCTTTAAGTTGGTTCTCTTGGATCAATTTGCTGACAATGGCGTTTACCTTACCAGTAATGTATTCAAGGCTAATTTTTTCAAGTTCATTCCAACCAATGATAGGCATCACTTCTTGGATAGGGATAAGGTTTTTATTATTATCAATAATATAATCAAGATAATGTTCAAATATACTTTCTAAGGCAGACCAACCATTTGTTAAATCAGTTTTTGTTGTGATGTAGGCATCAATCATAATTAATTGCTGCTTATAACAGGCACTGAGTAATTGTTTTTTATTTTTAAAGTGA
This sequence comes from Providencia sp. PROV156, assembly GCF_028480905.1. Lineage (NCBI taxonomy): Bacteria > Pseudomonadati > Pseudomonadota > Gammaproteobacteria > Enterobacterales > Morganellaceae > Providencia > Providencia sp. PROV156. The sequence goes on from NZ_JAMPPE010000048.1 coordinate 5,917, forward strand.
TGATAAAAGGCACCTTTGGTCACCAACGCTTTTCCCGAGATCTCATCTATTGAAACAGCTTGATAGCCTTTTTCAACAAACAATATTCGTGCTGAGTTAACCAGTGATTGATAGGTACTCTTAAAATTTTCTTGTTGATGATTTTTATTTTCCATGATAGATTTAAAATAACATACCGTCAGTATGTTTATGGTATCATGATGATGTGGTCGTGACAATCTTAAGAACATTTAGGTTATTTTATGTATATTGAACAGCATTCTCGCTATCAAAATAAAGCTAATAACATCCAATTAAGATATGATGATAAGCAGTTTCATACAACGGTTATCAAAGATGTTCTATTATGGATTGAACATAATTTAGATCAGTCTTTACTGCTTGATGATGTGGCGAATAAAGCGGGTTATACCAAGTGGTATTTTCAGCGGCTGTTCAAAAAAGTAACAGGGGTCACACTGGCTAGCTATATTCGTGCTCGTCGTTTGACGAAAGCGGCTGTTGAGTTGAGGTTGACGAAAAAAACTATCCTTGAGATCGCATTAAAATATCAATTTGATTCCCAACAATCTTTTACACGTCGATTTAAGTACATTTTTAAGGTTACACCAAGTTATTATCGGCGTAATAAATTATGGGAATTGGAGGCAATGC
>NZ_JAMPPE010000049.1:0-5268 GCF_028480905.1 Providencia sp. PROV156
GGCACTGTTGCAAATAACCACGAATGGTAAGCTGAAGACTGTTTTAGCTAAAGGTGCAGCATATGAATCCTTTCCATGGTCGGCATTTTCAGGGCGAAATCATTCTTTGGGCTGTGCGCTGGTATTGTAAATATGGCATTAGCTATCGTGAACTGCAGGAAATGCTGGCCGAACGGGGTGTGAATGTTGATCACACGACTATTTACCGTTGGGTTCAACGTTATGCTCCTGAAATAGAAAAACGTTTACGCTGGTATTGGCGTAATCCTACAGATCTGAGCTCGTGGCATATTGATGAAACCTATGTAAAAGTGAATGGACGATGGTCTTATCTGTATCGTGCAGTCGATCAACGTGGCGATACCATTGATTTTTATCTTTCTTCTAGACGTAATACCAAATCAGCATATTGTTTTCTTGGAAAAATTTTAAATAATGTGAAGAAGTGGCAAATTCCACAAGTGATCAACACGGATAAAGCACCCACATATGGACGTGCTTTATCACGGTTAAAACGGGAAGGTAAATGTCCACCAGACCTTGAGCACAGGCAGATTAAGTATAAAAATAACGTGATTGAATGTGATCATGGCAAGCTAAAGCGGATCATCAGGGCCACATTAGGATTCAAATCTATGAAGACGGCTTATGCCACAATTAAAGGTATTGAAGTCATGCGTGCACTACGTAAAGGACAAGCATCGTCATTTTATTATGGTCAGCCTCAGGGTGAAGTGTGTCTAATCAACAGGGTTTTCGGTCTCTAAGTACTTTTTAAAGGGAACATCATCGACTCAAATCTCTATTTGCAACAGTGCCAAAAAAACCAACTTCAAGTTGGTTTTTCTTTTTTAATCATCAGTGGCGACCTTAACACCATATCCAATTAAACCTGCAAGGCTAGCATAGGCTATTTTGGCATAAATCGAACCCCACCAGACCGTAATTTTACTGGCACCAAATTCCCGAACCGTTTGCCCCATAAAATTAGTGGTTTCATAGAAATTTTTAGCAGAATAACCTAACGCAATATGATCAAGGACAGGGAATAAACTAAAAGCTAAACCTACTGCTGCTGCGGGGAAAGTAAACTCTCTTGATAGACCGAATTTTCCAGTAATAAATACAAGCGATACCACGATAATTAATCTAATGATAGTCCATAGCATCACTGTGAAAGGCAAGTTAAAGATGCCTGCTCCCTGCCACGCAAGACCGCAAACAACTAGGGGTCGTCTCAGAAAACGGAAAATAAAGCACGCTAAGCCGGTTGCAGAGGCCGTAGCGGCCTGAACTTCCCCGCGCCGATCTTGGCGCTGCTGCGCCATAGGTAATCACCGGTCAGGTTGATGTGCTCCCAGCCGAGTGGCGACAGGTACTGCAATAGCGAGTCATCGACGGCATGACCATTGCCGCGCAACGCATGCGCCGCACGCTCCAGGTAGACCGTGTTCCACAGCACGATGGCCGCCGTCACCAGGTTGAGGCCGCTGGCCCGGTAGCGCTGCTGCTCGAAACTGCGGTCACGGATTTCACCAAGGCGGTTGAAGAACACGGCACGGGCCAGCGCATTGCGCGCCTCGCCCTTGTTCAGCCCGGCATGCACGCGGCGGCGTAGCTCGACGCTTTGCAGCCAGTCGAGGATGAACAGCGTGCGCTCGATGCGGCCCAACTCGCGCAGCGCGACGGCCAAGCCGTTCTGGCGCGGGTAGCTGCCGAGTTTCCTGAGCATCAGCGAGGCCGTCACCGTGCCCTGCTTGATCGAGGTGGCCAGCCGCAGGATTTCGTCCCAATGGGCGCGGACGTGCTTGATGTTGAGCGTGCCGCCGATCATCGGCTTGAGCGCGTCATAGGCGGCATCGCCCTTCGGGATGTAGAGCTTGGTGTCGCCCAGGTCGCGGATGCGCGGCGCGAAGCGGAAGCCCAAGAGGTGCATCAGGGCGAAGACGTGATCGGTGAAGCCCGCCGTGTCGGTGTAGTGCTCCTCGATCCGCAGGTCGGATTCGTGGTACAGCAGGCCGTCGAGCACGTAGGTTGAGTCGCGCAGGCCGACATTGACCACCTTGGTGTGGAATGGCGCGTATTGGTCGGAGATGTGGGTGTAGAAAGTCCGTCCTGGGCTGCTGCCATATTTTGGGTTGATGTGCCCCGTGCTCTTTGCCTTGCTAGCGGTTCGGAAATTCTGTCCGTCCGATGATGATGTGGTGCCATCGCCCCAGTGCCCGGCAAAGGGATGCCGAAACTGAGCGTTGACCAGTTCAGCCAACGCTGTCGAGTACGTTTCGTCGCGGGTATGCCAGGCTTGCAGCCAAGCGAGCTTCGCGTAGGTCGTGCCGGGGCAGGACTCGGCCATCTTGGTCAGGCCCAGGTTGATCGCGTCGGCCAGGATCGTGGTCAACAACAGGTTCTTGTCCTTGGCCAGATCGCCCGATTTCAAGTGCGTGAAGTGCCGGGTGAAGCCCGTCCACTCATCGACTTCGAGCAGCAGTTCGGTGATCTTGACGTGCGGCAGGACCATGGCTGTCTGGTCTATCAGCGCCTGCGCGGTGTCGGGCACCGCCGCATCCAGCGGCGTGATCTTCAAGCCCGACTCGGTGATGATGGCATCCGGCAGGTCGTTGGCTGCCGCCATGCGGTTGACGGTGGCAAGTTGTGCTTCCAGCAGCGTCAGCCGCTCATGCAGATATTGTTCGCAGTCGGTGGCCACGGCCAGCGGCAATTCGCTGGACTGCTTGAGGCTGGTGAACTTCTCGGGCGGTACCAGGTAGTCCTCGAAGTCCTTGAACTGGCGTGAACCCTGCACCCAGATGTCGCCCGAGCGCAGGGAGTTCTTCAACTCGGACAGCGCGCACAGTTCGTAGTAGCGCCGGTCGATGCCGGCGTCGGTCATCACCAGTTTCTGCCAGCGCGGCTTGATGAAGCCGGTCGGTGCATCGGCTGGCAGCTTGCGGGCGTTGTCGGTGTTCATGCCGCGCAGCACCTCAATGGCATCAAGCACGTTTTTGGCGGCGGGCGCGGCCCGCAGCTTGAGCACGGCAAGGAATTCCGGTGCATAGCGGCGCAGGGTGGCGTAGCTCTCGCCGATGCGATGCAGGAAATCGAAGTCATCGGGTTGCGCGAGCTTCTGCGCCTCGGTGACGCTCTCGGCAAAGGAATCCCAGGACATGACGGCCTCGATGGCGGCAAACGCATCGCGGCCTGATTGCTTGGCGTCGATCAGCGCCTGACCGATGCGCCCGTACAGACGTACCTTGGCGTTGATGGCCTTGCCTGACGCCTGGAACTGCTGCTGATGCTTATTCTTGGCAGCGTTAAACAGCTTACCCAGGATGCGGTCGTGCAGGTCGATGATTTCGTCGGTGACGGTGGCCATGCCCTCGGTGGCCAGCGCCACGAGAGTGGCGTAGCGCCGTTGCGGCTCGAATTTGGCCAGGTCGGCGGGTGTCATCTGGCCGCCCTCGCGGGCAATCTTGAGCAGGCGGTTCTGGTGAACCAGCCGCTCGATGCCGGTAGGCAGATCGAGTGCCTGCCATGCCTTGAGGCGTTCGATGTGTTCCAGCATATGCCGCGAATTTGGCTTGGCCGGAGACTGGCGCAACCAAGCCAACCAGGTCGTCTTGCCGTTGTCCCGGCGCTTGAGCAGATCGTCGAGGCGGCGGCGATGCGCGTCCGCCAGTGGTTCGGCCAAGGCGTCGTAGATGCGCCGGTTAGCACGGGTGATCGCCTCGGCACTCGCCCGCTCGACGGCGTTGAGGGCGGGCAGAATGACCGACTGCCGCCGCAGGTGCCCGATCAAGGCGCTGGCCAGCACGATGCCTTTGTCGGTTTGCATCGCCAGCTCGGTCAGCATCTGGACGGCCTGCCGGTAATGGCTCATGGTGAAGGGCCGGAAACCGAACACGGTTTGCAGCTCGCTCAGGTGCTCGCGCCGGGTCTGCTCCCGCTGGCCGTACTCGTTCCAGCTTTCGACGCCGACCTTGAGCTGGTCGGCGACCAGCTTCAACAAGGGCGGGAACGGTAGTTCATCGACGCCCAGGATGACGCCGGGAAAGCGCAGGTAACAGAGCTGCACCGCGAAGCCCAGCCGATTGGCTGGCCCGCGCCGCTGTCGGATGATCGAGAGGTCGGTATCGTTGAATGTGTAATGTCGGATCAGGTCGTCCTTGGAGTCCGGCAACGCCAGCAGGCTTTCCCGCTCGGCGGCGGACAGGATGGAACGACGTGGCATATTTACTGATCCGTTCTCAAGTATTGATACAGGGTTTCGCGACTGATTCCGAATTCACGAGCAAGCTTGGTCTTTTGCTCGCCAGCCTCGACACGTTGGCGCAGTTCGGCAATACGCTCAGACGACAGGGATTTCTTCCTGCCACGGTAAGCCCCGCGTTGCTTGGCGAGCGCAATACCCTCGCGCTGACGCTCGCGGATCAGGGCGCGCTCGAACTCGGCGAACGCGCCCATCACCGAGAGCATCAGGTTCGCCATCGGAGAGTCTTCGCCAGTAAAACTGAGGTGTTCCTTGACGAATTCGATATGCACGCCGCGTTGTGTCAGCGTTTGCACGATCCGGCGCAAATCATCGAGATTGCGCGCCAGGCGATCCATGCTATGCACCACCACGGTGTCGCCGGTGCGGGCGAAGCTTATCAGCGCTTCCAGTTGCGGACGCTTGACATCCTTGCCGGATGCCTTGTCGCTAAAAGCGCGATCAACCTTGACGCCTTCCAGTTGCCGTTCCGGGTTCTGGTCGAAGGTGCTGACCCTGATATACCCAATGCGCTGTCCAGTCATGGAATTCCCTGCAAAATGTCAGGGAAGACTCTATGACCTTCAACGAGATATGTCAATAAATTCAAAATTCAATCCTATCCTGACGCAATTTACACATGGCATCTGACATCAGGTTAGGGTATGCCTCAACCTGACGGCGGCGAATCACAAGCGTCCGGTTTGACGCTGGTTTCGGTCGCAGTGCTGGCCCGCGCCTGGAAGCGCTGATAGCACTCCAGCCCGCAGAAATGCTCCACGTACTCGGCCCCTTCCGGCGTGAAGGCGGCATCGAGCGGGATTTCCTTGCAGCACACGCAGCAACTGGTGCTCGGTTCATTGGCGTTCATGGTGGTGTTCCTCCATTGGTTGACGAAGCCGACGAAGGCCGCCGCCGGCATCGGCCTGGCGAACAGGAAACCCTGCACCGTGTCGCAACCCGCCTGCCGCAACCACGCAAGGCAGTCGGGTGTTTCCACACCCTCGGCTACCACCTCCATT
>NZ_JAMPPE010000050.1:0-5213 GCF_028480905.1 Providencia sp. PROV156
GTACGTAGAACTCGAAGGCAATTTAAGTATGAAAGAAAAGGTAGTTGTTGATAAAGCGATTTCACTCTATACCGAATCATTCGGCGACCCGGCCCATGAACCCATTATTCTGATCATGGGGGCAATGTCGTCTGCGGTGTGGTGGCCTGATGAGTTTTGTTCCCAACTTGCCAAAATGGGTCGCTATGTGATCCGGTACGACCACCGTGATACCGGGAAATCAACAAGCTATGAGCCAGGTCAGGCTCCATATTCCGTTGAAGAATTAGCAGATGATGTGGTTCGCGTCATTGATGGTTATGGTCTGGAAGCTGCTCATTTAGTCGGCATGTCTTTGGGGGGATTTCTTTCCCAGCTTGTAGCTCTCAAGTATCCGAAACGTGTGAAGAGCTTGACGCTGATTGCTTCAGAACGGCTTGCAGATGCAGATCCGGATATGCCCGCTTTTGATCCTGCCATCATTGAGTATCACCAACGGGCGGAATCGCTGGATTGGTCTGATAGAGATGCTGTCGTCGCGTATCAGGTCGGAGCGTGGCGAATCAACTCAGGTACTGCGCATGCTTTTGACGCTGAGAAGATACAAAACATCGCTGAGTTAAATTTTGATCGCACTCCGAATATCCTGACAACATTCAACCACACTACTTTAGGTGGTGGCGAGAGATGGCTCGGGAGATTAAATGAGATAGCTGTACCAACTTTGATCATTCACGGCACGGAGGATCCTGTACTTCCTTATGTGCATGGGTTGGCACTGAAAGATGCGATTCGTGGTTCAAAAATGCTGACACTCGAAGGCACGGGACATGAGTTGCATCATGAAGACTGGCCGAGGATTATCCAGGCGATTAAGGGGCAAACGTCATAGCTATCGGTTGCACCGTACAACAAGTTGCTGCACCGGAAAAATTACTCGCTGCGCTCGCAATTTTCCGGTGAGCAAGGCGTTAGCGCCCACAACGCATGTCTCTCGCACTCTTTGACTTCGATGGCACAATTACCACTCGCGAGACGATGCCGGATTTTGTGCGGCGGTCCGTGAGCCGACGTCGACTGCTTGTGGGACAACTGCTTCTGGCGCCGCTCGTGCTTGGGTATAAGATTGGGATCTTGTCTGGCACCCTGATCCGTCGCGTCATCGTTCGCTTCGCTTACAGCGGCATCCCGGCCTCGGTCCTGGAGGCCCAAGGTCGTGACTTCGCTCAGAGCTACCTGCCCAATACCCTCCGCGGCGAGGCAATGCAGCGCATCGCATGGCACAAAGCGCAGGGGCACAAGGTTGTCGTTGTTTCCGGCGGACTTGAGGCTTACTTGGAGCCGTGGTGCGACTCGCACGGCGTTGAGCTCATCTGTTCTTCCTTGCAACAGTCGGACGGAATCCTAACGGGCCGCTATGAAGGGCGGCAGTGCGTCTTGACGGAGAAGGCTCGCTTGGTCCGTGAGCGCTACGACCTGGCGACATATCCGACCATCTACGCGTACGGAGACACGCCGGAGGACCTGGATATGCTGGCCATTGCTACTAAGCAGTACTATCAGTGGCAAGAGGTTGGCGTCGCAGGTGGGCGCTAACAAGTCATTCAAGCCGACGCCGCTTCGCGGCGCGGCTTAATTCTGGTGTTAGACATCATGAGGGTAGCGGTGACCATCGAAATTTCGAACCAACTATCAGAGGTGCTAAGCGTCATTGAGCGCCATCTGGAATCAACGTTGCTGGCCGTGCATTTGTACGGCTCCGCAGTGGATGGCGGCCTGAAGCCATACAGCGATATTGATTTGTTGGTTACTGTGGCCGTAAAGCTTGATGAAACGACGCGGCGAGCATTGCTCAATGACCTTATGGAGGCTTCGGCTTTCCCTGGCGAGAGCGAGACGCTCCGCGCTATAGAAGTCACCCTTGTCGTGCATGACGACATCATCCCGTGGCGTTATCCGGCTAAGCGCGAGCTGCAATTTGGAGAATGGCAGCGCAATGACATTCTTGCGGGTATCTTCGAGCCAGCCATGATCGACATTGATCTAGCTATCCTGCTTACAAAAGCAAGAGAACATAGCGTTGCCTTGGTAGGTCCGGCAGCGGAGGAATTCTTTGACCCGGTTCCTGAACAGGATCTATTCGAGGCGCTGAGGGAAACCTTGAAGCTATGGAACTCGCAGCCCGACTGGGCCGGCGATGAGCGAAATGTAGTGCTTACGTTGTCCCGCATTTGGTACAGCGCAATAACCGGCAAAATCGCGCCGAAGGATGTCGCTGCCGACTGGGCAATAAAACGCCTACCTGCCCAGTATCAGCCCGTCTTACTTGAAGCTAAGCAAGCTTATCTGGGACAAAAAGAAGATCACTTGGCCTCACGCGCAGATCACTTGGAAGAATTTATTCGCTTTGTGAAAGGCGAGATCATCAAGTCAGTTGGTAAATGATGTCTAACAATTCGTTCAAGCCGACCGCGCTACGCGCGGCGGCTTAACTCCGGCGTTGGGCGCACAATAAGGCTCCTTGCAGAGTTGCTTGAAAGTTGTTACGATTCAAATTCAATCATGAGATAGTCAGCAGATGAGCACTTCCAAGAACGCAGACAAGTAAGCCGCAGCAACCTTCATTTTTCGGTTGTTGCGGCGTTCTCATGAATCCTTTTGCTCTACGGGAGCGCCGCCAAATCCTTTGTTCAAGGAGATGGTTTCGTGAGCTCAAAAAACTTTAGTTGGCGGTACTCCCTTGCCGCCACGGTGTTGTTGTTATCACCGTTCGATTTATTGGCATCACTCGGCATGGACATGTACTTGCCAGCAGTGCCGTTTATGCCAAACGCGCTTGGTACGACAGCGAGCACAATTCAGCTTACGCTGACAACGTACTTGGTCATGATTGGTGCCGGTCAGCTCTTGTTTGGACCGCTATCGGACCGACTGGGGCGCCGCCCCGTTCTACTGGGAGGTGGCCTCGCCTACGTTGTGGCGTCAATGGGCCTCGCTCTTACGTCATCGGCTGAAGTCTTTCTGGGGCTTCGGATTCTTCAGGCTTGTGGTGCCTCGGCGTGCCTTGTTTCCACATTTGCAACAGTACGTGACATTTACGCAGGTCGCGAGGAAAGTAATGTCATTTACGGCATACTCGGATCCATGCTGGCCATGGTCCCGGCGGTAGGCCCATTGCTCGGAGCGCTCGTCGACATGTGGCTTGGGTGGCGGGCTATCTTTGCGTTTCTAGGTTTGGGCATGATCGCTGCATCTGCAGCAGCGTGGCGATTCTGGCCTGAAACCCGGGTGCAACGAGTTGCGGGCTTGCAATGGTCGCAGCTGCTACTCCCCGTTAAGTGCCTGAACTTCTGGTTGTACACGTTGTGTTACGCCGCTGGAATGGGTAGCTTCTTCGTCTTTTTCTCCATTGCGCCCGGACTAATGATGGGCAGGCAAGGTGTGTCTCAGCTTGGCTTCAGCCTGCTGTTCGCCACAGTGGCAATTGCCATGGTGTTTACGGCTCGTTTTATGGGGCGTGTGATACCCAAGTGGGGCAGCCCAAGTGTCTTGCGAATGGGAATGGGATGCCTGATAGCTGGAGCAGTATTGCTTGCCATCACCGAAATATGGGCTTTGCAGTCCGTGTTAGGCTTTATTGCTCCAATGTGGCTAGTGGGTATTGGTGTCGCCACAGCGGTATCTGTGGCGCCCAATGGCGCTCTTCGAGGATTCGACCATGTTGCTGGAACGGTCACGGCAGTCTACTTCTGCTTGGGCGGTGTACTGCTAGGAAGCATCGGAACGTTGATCATTTCGCTGTTGCCGCGCAACACGGCTTGGCCGGTTGTCGTGTACTGTTTGACCCTTGCAACAGTCGTGCTCGGTCTGTCTTGTGTTTCCCGAGTGAAGGGCTCTCGCGGCCAGGGGGAGCATGATGTGGTCGCGCTACAAAGTGCGGAAAGTACATCAAATCCCAATCGTTGAGAGAATGTGGCAAGCTATCGCCCAACAAATCGCTGCAGCCGACCCAAAACCGCTACGCGGTTTCGGTCGGCTGAGCTCAGGCGTTAAACATCATGAGGGAAGCGGTGATCGCCGAAGTATCGACTCAACTATCAGAGGTAGTTGGCGTCATCGAGCGCCATCTCGAACCGACGTTGCTGGCCGTACATTTGTACGGCTCCGCAGTGGATGGCGGCCTGAAGCCACACAGTGATATTGATTTGCTGGTTACGGTGACCGTAAGGCTTGATGAAACAACGCGGCGAGCTTTGATCAACGACCTTTTGGAAACTTCGGCTTCCCCTGGAGAGAGCGAGATTCTCCGCGCTGTAGAAGTCACCATTGTTGTGCACGACGACATCATTCCGTGGCGTTATCCAGCTAAGCGCGAACTGCAATTTGGAGAATGGCAGCGCAATGACATTCTTGCAGGTATCTTCGAGCCAGCCACGATCGACATTGATCTGGCTATCTTGCTGACAAAAGCAAGAGAACATAGCGTTGCCTTGGTAGGTCCAGCGGCGGAGGAACTCTTTGATCCGGTTCCTGAACAGGATCTATTTGAGGCGCTAAATGAAACCTTAACGCTATGGAACTCGCCGCCCGACTGGGCTGGCGATGAGCGAAATGTAGTGCTTACGTTGTCCCGCATTTGGTACAGCGCAGTAACCGGCAAAATCGCGCCGAAGGATGTCGCTGCCGACTGGGCAATGGAGCGCCTGCCGGCCCAGTATCAGCCCGTCATACTTGAAGCTAGACAGGCTTATCTTGGACAAGAAGAAGATCGCTTGGCCTCCCGCGCAGATCAGTTGGAAGAATTTGTTCACTACGTGAAAGGCGAGATCACCAAGGTAGTCGGCAAATAATGTCTAACAATTCGTTCAAGCCGACGCCGCTTCGCGGCGCGGCTTAACTCAAGCGTTAGATGCCAGATTTGGCGTTGCGTATGCTCACAGAAAATCGACAGCCGCAAGACTGTTTTTGGCAACTCATAGCCACCACTATTTATCCTTCATACCGTAGAGGAGATTGCACGTGAAGAACTGGCTCTTTCTGGCTATTGCAATATTTGGTGAGGTCGTCGCAACTTCCGCACTGAAGTCCAGCCATGGATTCACCAAGTTAGTTCCTTCTGTTGTAGTTGTGGCTGGCTACGGGCTTGCGTTCTATTTCCTCTCTCTCGCACTCAAGTCCATCCCGGTCGGCATTGCTTATGCTGTTTGGGCTGGCCTCGGCATCGTACTTGTGGC
>NZ_JAMPPE010000051.1:0-4399 GCF_028480905.1 Providencia sp. PROV156
TTTCGCCTGTGGCAATAATTGGCAAGGCTGTGCTGCGGCGCACTGGTATTTATTAAATTTCAGACCACCGAAGTCATCAATATAAGCGACTTCAAAACTGTTCCATGCCGGGTTTTTCAAGGTCACGGTCGAATCACTAAACGGGGCGACAAGCACTTCAGGAAAATCTTTATCTTTACTTTGGTCAACATTGATATTGGTGATCACAATATTAAACGGGGTTGGATTCGACAACGTAATCTGTCCACCTTGTTTTGTGACTTTTAAATCGCGCTGAAAATCTTTCTCGGCAGAGACTTTGTAGTCAATACCTTTTGGGCGATAAAACAGTTTTAAGCGTGATTGGATAGTAAACTGAACCGCATTCGCTTCTTTACCTTGCGGTGGAATACCTAATACATTGAAATACAACAGACTCTCCCTGTCTGTGGGTAAGGTATTTTGCCCATCCATATACGCAATTTTGATTTGTTTTTTCTGTTTAGGGCCAATTTTTTGTAAAAAAGGTAATGCCACTAGTGAGTTAGTCAGCTTTTCACCTTTTTGGTTTTCTATCCATGTCTGCGCTAAAAACGAAGAGGCGGTATCTTGGTTTTCAACAACGATACTGGTTCCGCCATCGGCTTCATTAAAAATAACACGGGTTCTATCTAACCCAAGAACGGCATACGCTTGGCTCATGACGCTTGAGAGTAAAACAACGGAAAGTACTTTTTTAAATAATGTCATTTTTTCACCCATTGAAATCACATTAGTGACGACAAGCAATTGAATCGCTACTTTTAGCCAGGAGACTGTCCGCTAAGAACGTACACGCTTGTGCATCTCCCCAGTTAACGCTAAGTTGGTCGCCCATGTTCAACCCGGTTAAGTAGACGATACCGGATTCAGCAATAATGCCTGAAACTTTACCCGTTACGTTATTTTTCACCACTGAGCCTAATGGTGGGTATTGACCATTAGCCAGCTTAATTCGTGTTATCAGTGACTTACCAATATCTGCATCCATTTTAGCATAACCGATTGCCCCATCAGTGAGTGTAGACGCTAAAACATTATCATCAATGTTTACGGTGTCTGGCAGGTTGTTCACATCCACCTTGTATTCCATATTATAGTAGGTCGGAACGTTACTGATGGTGGCTAACCCACGGCTATTCGTCGTCGCATGACCATTTTCAATCATCACGCCTTGCGCATTTGGCACATCAACCACTAAGCGAGATTGGTCACGATAGGTTAAACGGTGCGCGGAAATACCGTGCTGTGTCGCAGTGACCGAGCCACTCATGGTCATACTTAGCGACGTCATGGAATCCGATAATGACCCCGTCACTTGGACTTGGCCGGCATCCGCGCTGTGTGACACATAGGTGCTCACCATCCCTTCCGATAACCCATCTTGGGTCGATGCGGTTAAATTATAGTTCGTGTTGCTATCAACATGACGACTGTAATTCACGTTATTTGCATAGCGCTTGTTGCTGTCACTGTAAGAGGCGAAATACGATATCGATGCATTTTGGTTTTCAGTACTTAATGGTTTGCTGACGGATAAATAAACTTGGTTATCCGTTTTATTATTCGCCCCACGAACTTGGTTTAAAGACAGGGAGATATTCCCACCTTTCATGACGCCTTCATCGAAGAATTTATTGAGCCCCACACTGAAATAGTTATTTTGCTTACCATTCCAATAGGTTTTACGTGATGCGGTGATATTCGCACTCGCATTCATTCCACGTAATTGCTGAGCGTAAGACAATGAAAAAACATGTTTGTCTTTATTGGTATCGATATCTTGTCTGTCGACAAAGTTTTGCTCAACAAAATTGGATAAAGAGTTAAAGGTTCTGTCGGCAAAACGGTACCCAGTTAATGTCAACTGCCCATCAATACTCGGTAAATCTTTGGCATAGTTAATACGGTAGCTTTTGCCTTTCTCACGCCCCAATAAGGTATCGGCGTAAGATTGGGTGATATCTACCGAAAAAGCCCCTAAAAAGCCGATATTTTGGCCAATACCGAGGTTAATGGCTTTATATTTATTCCCTGATGTTGCCACGATTCCGCCAAAAACAGAGGTATGGTTAAACACCCCAACAGAGCTTTCGACAGTCATAAAATTGTCGTTAGCATGGGTGCCATTTTTCGGGGATAGCTGACCTAAATTCAAGGTGTAGCGCGCTTGCCCCTTACGGGTTAAAAACGGAATATTGGTTGTCGTAAACTGGAATTTCGTTTCTTTACCGTTATCCTCTGCCACGGTCACATCAATGGTGCCCATGATGGATTGACTTAAATCCTTAATTACAAAAGGGCCCGCCGGCACTTTCACTTGGCTGATGATACGGCCATTTTGTGATAAGGTCACCGTTGCGTTTGAGGCGGCAACCCCGGTAATTTGAGGGGCATACCCTCTGAGGTTCGGTGGCATCATGCTTTCATCGGTAAACATGCTCACGCCTTTGAAACGCACGCTATCAAACAAGTCTGATTTAATGAAAATTTCCCCGGCAAACAACTTTGCCGATAAGCTGGCAATGTCCCTAAAAGCGTAGACTTGGTCCCAATCTAAGTTGCGTTTCTTGCTACCCCGTCCATCTTCGCCCGCCAATTTATTCTCATATTGGTAATTTGCCCGTAAACGCCATTGCGCGAAGTTAGCGCCCACATTCCCGAAGGCATAGAGTTGGTTACGTGTTTCTTCGTTTTTACGGATTAAATGATTATCGCTAATCGTATAATCTAAAATTAACCCCGCAATCCCATAATCGCGCATTTCAGGGCTCACCCACGAAGAATAAGTCGATGCCATATATTTCTGAGGTATCGAAATACTCAGGACTTGTTCGCTATCATTAAAATCGATAGCCACGTTTTTATCGAGAGAGAATAAATTAATACAATCGTTTTCTTGAGACGAAAGTAATATTTCTTTCGCTTCTTCATTTAAGGGAAAACGTTTTATTAATTGTGCCGTAATACACGGTTCAATCGTTCCATCATGATTAATAAACTTAATTTTTTCGCCGCGGATAATTTTTTTATCATTTAAAATAATATCCGATTCATATAAACCTTCACTTAAACTATTTTTTTCAAAATAGCTTAGGTCAATATTGTCGTCTGCAGACAAATTAAGGGCATTGATATTAAAAGTTTCCGCATTTGTATACCCACCACACATAATGAGTGAGATAATATAACCTATATTTTTTTTCTTAAAATACATGTTGGCACTCTTATGATAATCGATAGTGGGAATACAAAGCTTTACGCTAATTAGCGTAAAGCTTTTGCTTAGGCATGATGGCTATCTTATTCGTAGCTTAATACGTAGTTTGCGATAGAGTTGATGCTACCTGAAGTGGCGGCACCGGTTGCTTCTGCTTGAGCAGACAAAATAATTGTGGTGTCAGACGCTTTCAGTGTTTGCTCTAAAGTATCACCGGGTTTAATGGCTTTACCTGCATTGTCTAAGAATGAAACTGCAACGTTATTTGCGCTACCAGTGCTTGACCATAAAGATGCGTTTGTGGCATCAGGTTGACCATTAAACGTAATTTTTACTTTAGAATAAGGAGTACCTGAAGCACTTGGGTCTAATTGGCAATCTTGTAATTTTAATTCAAATGAATTGAGTGGGCCTTTTTTACCTGCAGAATCTAAATTAACCGCGGCAATATTACCTAATTGAACTTCTTTATTCACATCAGTCGGTGCAATTGTACATGCACCGCTATTAATTGTGCCTTTAAACGTAATTTTACCTGAACCGGCATCCGCAGCCATTGCAGAAATAGAAGTTGTCGTTAACGCTAAGCATAATGCAATTAAAGTCTTATTCATGTTATCTACCTTATATTAAGTCATTTAATTAAAAATTTTTATCTGTTGTGAAGAACGAAACAAATAATATCCATAAAATGAGTAATCAGATATCGCTAAAGTATGTATTTCGCCGGTAGAATGTAACGAAATATATTAAATTAATGTATTGAAATTAAAGGAAAATAAAAAACGAAATATTTATTAACATTATCACTAGCACCGCGTTAAGGCGTTGAATGCAGATCTTTAAGCCAAAAAACAACCCACCATAAGCATTAAACGCCAACATAACCCATAAAAACAAATAAACACATTACAAGAGTATTTAAGTAGTGAAATATATCTTAAATAATCAAAAACCGAGTTATTGAGATATTTATTTACATCCGTTTATGATTTTGAAATGACTTTATCGCGTTAGATTAATTCACTCGCATAGAAAACCAGTCTAATCGTTTGTTTTCTAATGTTATTTTTGATGTGATTAAATGAAGGTGATATTCTGATGTTTTTCACTTATTTTTATCCGGTAAAGTAGATAAAACAAAATTCATTACAAAACAAT
>NZ_JAMPPE010000052.1:0-4360 GCF_028480905.1 Providencia sp. PROV156
TTTTAAGGTTGTGTCAGTACTAACTGACCGCACCATATTGCTGATATGGCTCAGTTGGTAGAGCACACCCTTGGTAAGGGTGAGGTCCCCAGTTCGAATCTGGGTATCAGCACCATATAATCGGCATTTAAAAAGAATTTACCTAGCGGCAATAGCGCGGTGGTCCCACCTGACCCCATGCCGAACTCAGTAGTGAAACGCCGTAGCGCCGATGGTAGTGTGGGGTCTCCCCATGTGAGAGTAGGGAACTGCTAGGTTTTAAATATAAAGAGGCCACCCATTGGGTGGCTTTTTGCATTCTACTAATAGAGTAATTTTCACTAATTATCTTATTTTCTTAATCCTGCTATTCACTCTTAATCCAGCCTGATAGACTTATCTTATCTTTGTTTTATTTGTACTGAAGGCTGTAATGAACCTAACGTCTGAACTTAAATCATTTAATAGCTTTGGCATTCAAGCAAAAGCACTATCAATTGTTTTTGTGGATAACCAAGAATCTCTACTCCAGCAATGGAGCGAGGCTAAAAATCAGCAACTCCCAGTATTATTATTAGGAGGGGGAAGCAATGTTCTATTTGTTGAAGACTTCGCAGGTGTAGTAATTATCAATCAGCTAAAGGGTATACAAATAACAGAAGATAGCAGCTATTGGTATGTTCATGCCCAAGCAGGTGAAAATTGGCATCAATTACTTGAAACGTTATTGATTGAAGGTGTTTGTGGTGCAGAAAATTTAGCGTTGATCCCAGGTTGTGTAGGTTCTGCGCCCATTCAAAATATTGGTGCTTACGGTTTAGAGCTAAAAGATATATGTCAGTATGTTGATGTACTTTCTCTAGATACGGGTAAAGTAACACGGCTAACAGCTATAGAGTGTCAGTTTGGCTACCGTGATAGCATTTTTAAGCATGAATATCAATATGGCCATGTCATTATCAGTGTTGGGTTAAAACTTGCTAAAGAATGGACGCCTAAGCTTATATATGGTGATCTTGCTCAGCTTGACTCCAATACAGTAACACCAGAACAAGTATTTAACTCTGTATGCCAAACGCGTAGAAGTAAATTACCTGATCCGGCAATAACAGGTAATGCAGGGAGTTTCTTTAAAAATCCTATTATTTCAGCAGAAAAAGCACAAGCCATAAAAATAGCTTATCCAAATTGTCCTCAATATAACCAAGAAGATGGAAGCGTAAAGCTAGCAGCAGGGTGGCTTATCGACCAATGTGGTCTGAAAGGTCATGAAATCGGTGGTGCTGCGGTACATAAACAGCAAGCATTGGTTTTAATTAATAAAAACCGAGCAACAGGGCAAGACATTGTCAATCTAGCAAAATATGTGAGCCAAAAGGTTTTAGAGCGTTTTGGTATACATTTAGAGCCAGAGGTCAGGTTTATTGGTAAAAATGGCGAAATCAACGCAATGGAATGTATTCAATGAAAGAAAGAAACACCCCACTAGATCTCATAAATATCTTGGCCGATGCACAAGTGCATTCAGGAGAACAGCTAGGAGATAAACTAGGGATGACCCGCGCAGCGATCAATAAGCATATAAAAACGCTACGTTCGTGGGGAGTGAATGTACAAACGGTAACCAGTAAAGGGTATAAGCTACCTTATCCTATTAACCTACTTAACGAAGATACAATAAAACAGCGAGTTGATGACGTAAATATTATAGTTGAACCTGTTATTGATTCTACTAATCAGTACATGTTGGAGAGAATTACTGAATTACAGTCAGGGGATACGTGTCTTGCTGAGTATCAAAGTGCTGGGCGAGGCAGAAGAGGAAGGCAATGGATATCACCATTTGGATGTAACCTTTACTTATCCATGTACTGGAAATTAGACCAAGGTCCTGCGGCGGCAATAGGGTTAAGCTTAGTTGTTGGTATTGTTGTCGCTGAAACGTTAAATAAATTAATTGGTAATAAAGTCAAAGTCAAATGGCCTAATGACCTATATATGAATGATAAAAAGCTTGCAGGAATTTTGGTTGAATTAACGGGTAAAACAGGGGATGCAGCTCATATTATTATCGGTATTGGTATTAATATTGGCATGAATAAAGAAAATTCTGACAGTAGCGAAAACATAACTCAAGCCTGGTCCTCTCTATCTGACGAATTTGAAAATATAGAGAGAAATGAATTATCAGCAAATATAATTCAAGCTTTGAGGAATTCATTGGTTTTATTTGAAAAGGAAGGGTTAAAACCATTTTTAGAAAGATGGATTGAATTAGATAATTTTTTAGATAGAAGTGTTAAGCTATTGATTGGTAGCGAAATAATTTCAGGTATCGAACGTGGGATTAATGAGCAAGGTGCATTATTGCTACAGAAGGATAATGGCGAAATAATTCCCTATATTGGTGGTGAAATATCTTTAAGACCAAATGAATAATATATTATTGGCCGGGGAGAAATCGGTCAATATAAATAATCACTTTCTTAATCTAACACTCTGAATAGAATGATTCTCACCTTTAGTCATAATTAAACTGGCTCTTTCCTTTGTTGGTAATATATTTTCTTCAAGGTTTAGCCCATTAATTTCATCCCAAATAGAGCTAGCAATATTAATTGCCTCTTCTTCCCTAAGTTTAGAATAACTATGGAAGTAAGAATCAGGATCTGAGAATGCACCTTGCCTAAATTTAAGGAACCGACCGATATACCATTGCTTTAATAATTCAGGTGCAGCATCAACATAAATGGAGAAATCAACAAAGTCAGATACAAATACATGATGGGGGTCTTGTGGATAATCCATATCACTTTGTAAGACATTCAGCCCTTCGAGTATTAAAATATCAGGTTGATCAATTACCTGTTCTTCATCAGGGACAATGTCATACGTTAAATGCGAATAAACCGGAGCCTTAACATTACGTGCACCTGATTTTATTTGCGACACGAAGTTGACTAGTTTTCGCATATCATAAGATTGCGGAAAACCTTTTTTCTTCATGATATTTCTATCTTTTAATACTTGATTAGGATGTAAAAAACCATCAGTTGTGATCAAGTCAACTTTACGGTGTTCAGGCCAACGAGTGAGTAGCGCTTGAAGTAAACGTGCTGTTGTACTTTTACCAACGGCCACACTACCTGCTATACCAATAATATAAGGCACTTTTGCGCCATTAGTTCCAAGGAATTGCTCTAGAACAGCCTGACGACGTAAGTTTGAACTAATATAAAAATTCAGTAAACGCGATAAAGGTAGATAAATTTCTATAACATCTTCCATAGAGAGTTCTTCGTTAATCCCTTTTAACTCTAGAAGTTCACTCGATGTTAATGTAAGCGGTACTGAATCACGTAAAGTTGCCCAGTGTTCTCTATCAAACTCTAAGTATGGCGTAGTAATAAAATTTTCTTTCTTTTTCATAAACCAACATCTGCCTATTTTATGCAGGTTGGACAGGTTGCCTAAACACCCGTATCCATAAAATTTGCTAGCATCATAGCGAGGGAAAGTGGGGAGGCGTAGGTTTTTTTCTATTTTTTATCAGTTTTTTTTGATGTAGGCAGAAAAAATGATACTGAGTGATGAAAAAAACGCCTAAGAATAAGAGGGGAAAACTGTGATATCGAATAAAAAATAATGATTTTAAAAATTTTAAGTCTCTTTCTCCCTTTACTGACCAAATGATAATGGACTATAGTTAACAGCTGCTGTTGATGTTTTAAGCTTAAAACAGTTAAAAAATCAACAAAAATGCGAAAAGCGAACAAAATGTGAGCGAACAAACAAAAAAGTTAATTTTTTTGTTGCAACCTGCGCCGACTCTACCTAGAATGCGCAGCACTTGATGCCGGCATAGCTCAGTTGGTAGAGCAACTGACTTGTAATCAGTAGGTCCCGAGTTCGACTCTTGGTGCCGGCACCATTAAAAATTTGGATAGGTGGGATACCCAAGCGGCCAAAGGGAGCAGACTGTAAATCTGCCGTCACAGACTTCGAAGGTTCGAATCCTTCTCCCACCACCATCTCCAAGAAATTTTCTTAAGAGAAAATTTTGAGGAACAGTTTAACAGCTGATAACTCAGGTAGCCGAGTTCATTGCGGGCATCGTATAATGGCTATTACCTCAGCCTTCCAAGCTGATGATGCGGGTTCGATTCCCGCTGCCCGCTCCAAGATGTGCTGATATGGCTCAGTTGGTAGAGCACACCCTTGGTAAGGGTGAGGTCGGCAGTTCGAATCTGCCTATCAGCACCACTTCCTTTATGTTCTCACTTATCTCCCTGATTTGTCTCCTGAAAAAAACAAGCGAAATAATTCTTGCTTGGTTGATGTGGTTTAACCACCGATTCCGTGTCTTAGAGGGACAATCTAA
>NZ_JAMPPE010000053.1:0-3224 GCF_028480905.1 Providencia sp. PROV156
TGCCGCGTTCCAGGCGGCGACTATGAGGGCTATGTCGATGCCCATGTGCGCCGGCTGGAGGCGCTACGCCGGGCCGGTATCGTCGAGCGGATCGACGCCGACCAATGGCGCATCCCCGATGATCTGGTCAGCCGTGCCGCCGCCCATGACGCCGGCCGAGACAGTCAGGCCAGCGTTCGCGTCCTTTCCCCGGTCGATCTGAACAAACAGATCGGATCGGACGGCGCGACCTGGCTGGACCGGCGGCTGATCCACGGCGAGACGGCCGACCTTGCGCCAACCGGCTTCGGGCAACAAGTCCGCGAAGCCATGGACCAGCGCCGCGAGCACCATATCGAACAGGGCGACGCCACCCGCAGCCGGGACAGCCGCGTCTTCTACCGGCGCAACCTTCTCGCCATCCTGCGGGAGCGCGAGGTAGCCGGCGTCGGATCGGATATGGCTTTGAGTAAGGGCCTGCCGTTCCGCGCCGCCACGGACGGCGAGAGCGTCAGCGGCAAGTTTACCGGAACCGTGCATCTATCGAGCGGCAAGTTCGCCGTGGTCGAGAAATCCCATGAGTTCACCCTTGTCCCGTGGCGGCCGATCATCGACCGCCAACTCGGCCGCGAGGTTATGGGCATCGTGCAGGGCGGGTCGGTGTCGTGGCAGTTAGGGCGGCAGAGGGGGCTGGAACGCTGAGTGCGCCCATGCCGCATTGCGAAGCAAAAGATAATCTGATAAAATGTAGCAATTCATATTCGTAAGCGTGGAGTAATCAGATGGGAAATTCCAAGTCAGCAGACAAGTAAGCCGCAACAACCAGTATTGTTGTTGCGGCGCTCTGTAAGGCTAGTCTCATCTGATTGCTGACGAGCAGACGTCGCCCGGTATTCCTTAATCTTAATCGAGGGTTGATTCGTCATGACCACCACACGCCCCGCGTGGGCCTATACGCTGCCGGCAGCACTGCTGCTGATGGCTCCTTTCGACATCCTCGCTTCACTGGCGATGGATATTTATCTCCCTGTCGTTCCAGCGATGCCCGGCATCCTGAACACGACGCCCGCTATGATCCAACTCACGTTGAGCCTCTATATGGTGATGCTCGGCGTGGGCCAGGTGATTTTTGGTCCGCTCTCAGACAGAATCGGGCGACGGCCAATTCTACTTGCGGGCGCAACGGCTTTCGTCATTGCGTCTCTGGGAGCAGCTTGGTCTTCAACTGCACCGGCCTTTGTCGCTTTCCGTCTACTTCAAGCAGTGGGCGCGTCGGCCATGCTGGTGGCGACGTTCGCGACGGTTCGCGACGTTTATGCCAACCGTCCTGAGGGTGTCGTCATCTACGGCCTTTTCAGTTCGATGCTGGCGTTCGTGCCTGCGCTCGGCCCTATCGCCGGAGTATTGATC
This sequence comes from Providencia sp. PROV156, assembly GCF_028480905.1. Lineage (NCBI taxonomy): Bacteria > Pseudomonadati > Pseudomonadota > Gammaproteobacteria > Enterobacterales > Morganellaceae > Providencia > Providencia sp. PROV156. The sequence goes on from NZ_JAMPPE010000053.1 coordinate 1,390, forward strand.
GGCGAGTTCTTGGGATGGCAGGCGATATTCATTACTTTGGCTATACTGGCGATGCTCGCACTCCTAAATGCGGGTTTCAGGTGGCACGAAACCCGCCCTCTGGATCAAGTCAAGACGCGCCGATCTGTCTTGCCGATCTTCGCGAGTCCGGCTTTTTGGGTTTACACTGTCGGCTTTAGCGCCGGTATGGGCACCTACTTCGTCTTCTTCTCGACGGCTCCCCGTGTGCTCATAGGCCAAGCGGAATATTCCGAGATCGGATTCAGCTTTGCCTTCGCCACTGTCGCGCTTGTAATGATCGTGACAACCCGTTTCGCGAAGTCCTTTGTCGCCAGATGGGGCATCGCAGGATGCGTGGCGCGTGGGATGGCGTTGCTTGTTTGCGGAGCGGTCCTGTTGGGGATCGGCGAACTTTACGGCTCGCCGTCATTCCTCACCTTCATCCTACCGATGTGGGTTGTCGCGGTCGGTATTGTCTTCACGGTGTCCGTTACCGCGAACGGCGCTTTGGCAGAGTTCGACGACATCGCGGGATCAGCGGTCGCGTTCTACTTCTGCGTTCAAAGCCTGATAGTCAGCATTGTCGGGACATTGGCGGTGGCACTTTTAAACGGTGACACAGCGTGGCCCGTGATCTGTTACGCCACGGCGATGGCGGTACTGGTTTCGTTGGGGCTGGTGCTCCTTCGGCTCCGTGGGGCTGCCACCGAGAAGTCGCCAGTCGTCTAACCGACGACTGGTAGCAGGCCCGCTCCGATGCGGCGCACTAACCATCGAAACCTCGTGAATGTCGGTATCCTGTCTGGCAGGATACCGCTCATTTCCCTTGTTCAGTTCATCGCCGTCGCCGAGCATCTGAATTTTCGGCATGCGGCCAAGGCACTTGGTATCAGCCAGTCGAGCGTCAGCGCGCGTGTGAAAGCGCTGGAGGATAACCTTGGTGTCCTGCTATTTGAGCGCCATGCGCGGGGCGTTCGGCTAACAGACGCAGGCAGGCACTTCATGGAGCGTGTCACGGCGGGTGTCGATCAACTCGATCACGCAGTGAAGACCGCGGAGTGACGGGCACTGGCTGGCAATGTCTAGCAACGGCAGGCATTTCGGCTGAGGGTAAAAGAACTTTCCGCTAAGCGATAGACTGTATGTAAACACAGTATTGCAAGGACGCGGAACATGCCTCATGTGGCGGCCAGGACGGCCAGCCGGGATCGGGATACTGGTCGTTACCAGAGCCACCGACCCGAGCAAACCCTTCTCTATCAGATCGTTGACGAGTATTACCCGGCATTCGCTGCGCTTATGGCAGAGCAGGGAAAGGAATTGCCGGGCTATGTGCAACGGGAATTTGAAGAATTTCTCCAATGCGGGCGGCTGGAGCATGGCTTTCTACGGGTTCGCTGCGAGTCTTGCCACGCCGAGCACCTGGTCGCTTTCAGCTGTAAGCGTCGCGGTTTCTGCCCGAGCTGTGGGGCGCGGCGGATGGCCGAAAGTGCCGCCTTGCTGGTTGATGAAGTACTGCCTGAACAACCCATGCGTCAGTGGGTGTTGAGCTTCCCGTTTCAGCTGCGTTTCCTGTTTGCCAGCCGGCCCGAGATCATGGGGTGGGTGCTGGGCATCGTTTACCGCGTCATTGCCACGCACCTGGTCAAGAAAGCGGGCCATACCCACCAAGTGGCCAAGACGGGCGCGGTCACCCTGATCCAGCGTTTTGGATCGGCGCTCAATCTGAATGTTCACTTCCACATGCTGTTTCTCGACGGTGTGTATGTCGAGCAATCCCACGGCTCAGCGCGTTTCCGCTGGGTCAAGGCGCCGACCAGCCCAGAGCTCACCCA
>NZ_JAMPPE010000054.1:0-2140 GCF_028480905.1 Providencia sp. PROV156
GGTCTGAGGCACAATCTTATAAATTGTGCCTTTTTCTTTTTTAATTTCAATATACAAAGTGTCATCACTGGTTTCTGTATACGAAATAACCCTGCCGATCTTGTTTTAGTATGAATAGCAGACTTTTCTCTTTTTATCATGACTGAAAAAAACTAATTACATTCATTTTTCGCATTAGTTTTATTTATATTGGTGTGATGGGTTTTATTGGCGAAGCTATCATTTAAATTCTTTAATTGATGATATTTTGAGCTTATAGACGCTAAATGTAAGGGTTTTGAGTGATCATTCTCAATTATTTAACAAAAAGCACTGGCAAAATCAGAGCGCAATCAGTAATACAGATGGATAGTCGCCCTATTTTTTTTTATAGAATAGAACTGCAAACAGTGGTAGGTTTTTTAAAAGTTATCGTTTGCGTCGGGTTAAAATTATCACGCGACTTTGTTGCAGATGGGTAATTTTCACTACGCAATCACCCTGTCATATTAATTAATAATGTAAAGAGGGTATTCATGGTAAAGCAAACAACGCTATATGATGAACATATAGCCTGCGGTGCAAAAATGGTCGATTTTCATGGTTGGATGATGCCGTTGCATTATGGTTCGCAGATCAATGAACATAATTTTGTCAGAACCGAAGCAGGGATGTTTGATGTTTCCCATATGACTATTGTCGATTTACACGGGGAAGGCTGTCGCGATTTTCTCCGTTATCTTCTCGCCAACGATATCAATAAACTCACAGAGCAAGGCAAAGCTTTATATACAGGTATGCTGAATGCTTCCGGTGGTGTTATTGATGACCTGATTGTGTATTACCTCGCTGATGACTTTTATCGTCTCGTCGTCAACTCAGCAACACGCGATAAAGACCTCGCTTGGATTGAACAACATGCTAAAGGTTATGCCGTTGAAATTCGTGTTCGTGATGACTTAGCGTTATTAGCTGTCCAAGGGCCGCAAGCACCAGAAAAGGTTCATTCATTACTGAGTTCGGAACAAAATAGCGCCATTGAAGGAATGAAACCATTTTATGGTATTCAAACTGGAGATTTGTTCATCGCAACCACGGGCTATACCGGCGAAAAAGGTTATGAAATTGCTATGCCTAAAGAGCAGGTCGTTGAATTTTGGCATAAACTGCTTAAGGCAGGGGTACACCCAGCGGGCTTAGGGGCGCGGGATACTTTGCGCCTTGAAGCCGGTATGAACCTATATGGGCAAGATATGGATGAAACGATTTCACCATTAGCCGCGAATATGGGATGGACGATCTCTTGGAAACCAGAAGATCGCCAATTTATTGGCCGTGAAGCATTGGAAAAATTACGCGAACAAGGTACTGAAAAACTTGTCGGTATTGTGATGCGTGAAAAAGGTATACTGCGTGCAGGGCAAGTTGTTCGCTTTACTGATGAACTGGGGAAACTACAAGAAGGGGTAATAACCAGTGGCTCTTTCTCGCCAACCCTTGGCTTCAGTATTGCGTTAGCGCGTGTCCCGAACGGAATTCAAGACAAAGCAATTGTTGAAATCAGACAAAGAGAAATGCCAGTTGAAGTTGTTAAACCGGGCTTTGTCCGTGAAGGTAACTGCTTAGTGTAATTTGGGCGAATCTGATTAATAAATTTAAAAATTGAGAGGCTAATGATGAGCAATACACCTAAAGAATTAATGTACACCCGTGAACATGAGTGGCTGCGCGATGAAGGTAATGGTGAATTTACAGTTGGTATCACCGAACATGCGCAAGAAACGTTGGGTGACATGGTGTTTGTTGATTTACCCGAAGTGGGGACGGCGGTAAGTGCAGGTGATGACGTTGCAGTCGTCGAATCAGTTAAAGCAGCATCTGATATTTACGCACCACTGAGTGGCGAAATTGTGGCGGTTAATAGTGAGTTGAATGACGCGCCAGAACTCGTAAATGAACAGCCGTATCAAGAAGGTTGGATTTTCCGCATTAAAGCATCCGATACTGCAGAGCTGGCGGATTTGATTGATGCGGCGGGGTATACTTCTATGATTGAAGCCGAAGAATAGTTTATTCGTCATATTTTGTGTTGTGGCGGTGTTGGCTTCGCTCTCTCGCCCTAGTCACATACTTATGTATGCTCCTAGGGTCTCATTTGCTT
>NZ_JAMPPE010000055.1:0-1986 GCF_028480905.1 Providencia sp. PROV156
GTTGGGTAGGGGAGCGTTCTGTAAGCCTGTGAAGGTGTGCTGTGAGGCATGCTGGAGGTATCAGAAGTGCGAATGCTGACATAAGTAACGATAATGCGGGTGAAAAACCCGCACGCCGGAAGACCAAGGGTTCCTGTCCAACGTTAATCGGGGCAGGGTGAGTCGACCCCTAAGGCGAGGCAGAAATGCGTAGTCGATGGGAAACGGGTTAATATTCCCGTACTGGTGATAATTGCGATGGGGGGACGGAGAAGGCTAGGCTATCCGGGCGACGGTTGTCCCGGTTTAAGGATGTAGGCAGGTGAATTAGGCAAATCCGGTTCACTACATGCTGAGGTCCGACGACGAGTCACTACGGTGATGAAGTAGCTCATGCCCCGCTTCCAGGAAAAGCCTCTAAGCTCTAGATTATCATTAATCGTACCCCAAACCGACACAGGTGGTCAGGTAGAGAATACTCAGGCGCTTGAGAGAACTCGGGTGAAGGAACTAGGCAAAATGGTGCCGTAACTTCGGGAGAAGGCACGCTGGCATTAGGTGAAGTGGTTTACCCATGGAGCTGAAGCCAGTCGCAGATACCAGCTGGCTGCAACTGTTTATTAAAAACACAGCACTGTGCAAACACGAAAGTGGACGTATACGGTGTGACGCCTGCCCGGTGCTGGAAGGTTAATTGATGGGGTTATCCGTAAGGAGAAGCTCTTGATCGAAGCCCCAGTAAACGGCGGCCGTAACTATAACGGTCCTAAGGTAGCGAAATTCCTTGTCGGGTAAGTTCCGACCTGCACGAATGGCGTAATGATGGCCAGGCTGTCTCCACCCGAGACTCAGTGAAATTGAACTCGCTGTGAAGATGCAGTGTACCCGCGGCAAGACGGAAAGACCCCGTGAACCTTTACTATAGCTTGACACTGAACATTGAGCCTTGATGTGTAGGATAGGTGGGAGGCTTTGAAGCGTGGACGCCAGTCTGCGTGGAGCCAACCTTGAAATACCACCCTTTAATGTTTGATGTTCTAACGTTGCCCCATTATCTGGGGTGCGGACAGTGTCTGGTGGGTAGTTTGACTGGGGCGGTCTCCTCCCAAAGAGTAACGGAGGAGCACGAAGGTTGGCTAAGCATGGTCGGACATCATGCGGTTAGTGCAAAGGCATAAGCCAGCTTGACTGCGAGAGTGACGGCTCGAGCAGGTACGAAAGTAGGTCTTAGTGATCCGGTGGTTCTGAATGGAAGGGCCATCGCTCAACGGATAAAAGGTACTCCGGGGATAACAGGCTGATACCGCCCAAGAGTTCATATCGACGGCGGTGTTTGGCACCTCGATGTCGGCTCATCACATCCTGGGGCTGAAGTAGGTCCCAAGGGTACGGCTGTTCGCCGTTTAAAGTGGTACGCGAGCTGGGTTTAGAACGTCGTGAGACAGTTCGGTCCCTATCTGCCGTGGGCGTTGGAAGATTGAAAGGGGCTGCTCCTAGTACGAGAGGACCGGAGTGGACGCACCACTGGTGTTCGGGTTGTCATGCCAATGGCATTGCCCGGTAGCTAAGTGCGGAAGAGATAACCGCTGAAAGCATCTAAGCGGGAAACTTGCCTTGAGATGAGTCTTCCCTGACTCTTTAAGAGTCCTAAAGGAACGTTTAAGACTAAGACGTTGATAGGTTGGGTGTGTAAGCGTAGCGATACGTTGAGCTAACCAATACTAATGAACCGTGAGGCTTAACCTGACAACACCGAAGGTGTTTTAGAGAGATAGAGTTGTTTTCAAAGAGAGTGAGAAGCCGGAAGGTGAAGGACACACAGCTTGTTTGAGATTGAGGTTCTGGTTTAGTGAAGAAAAAACTAAACGGGAACAAACAGAATTTGTCTGGCGGCAATAGCGCGGTGGTCCCACCTGACCCCATGCCGAACTCAGCAGTGAAACGCCGTAGCGCCGATGGTAGTGTGGGGTCTCCCCATGTGAGAGTAGGGAACTGCCAGACATTAAA
>NZ_JAMPPE010000056.1:0-1652 GCF_028480905.1 Providencia sp. PROV156
AGACGGCAAGAAAAGGTTCCACGAACTCTGATGAAAAACTACTTTAACAGCCCTTTCAAAGGGGAACTTCTTTCTGAGCAAGTGAAAAATCCAAATATCAGAGTAGGCCGGTATAGCTATTACTCTGGCTACTATCACGGGCACTCATTTGATGAATGCGCGCGATACTTGCTTCCAGATCGTGATGACGTTGATAAATTGATCATTGGCAGCTTTTGTTCTATAGGAAGCGGGGCTTCCTTCATCATGGCTGGCAATCAGGGGCATCGGCATGACTGGGCATCATCCTTCCCCTTCTTCTATATGCAAGAGGAGCCTGCTTTCTCAAGAGCACTCGACGCCTTCCAAAGAGCAGGTGATACCGTCATTGGCAATGATGTCTGGATAGGCTCGGAGGCAATGATTATGCCTGGCATCAAAATTGGAGACGGTGCCGTGATAGGTAGTCGCTCGTTGGTGACAAAAGATGTAGAGCCTTATGCCATCATCGGGGGAAATCCCGCAAAGCAAATTAAGAAGCGCTTCTCCGATGAGGAAATCTCATTGCTCATGGAGATGGAGTGGTGGAACTGGCCACTAGATAAAATTAAGACAGCAATGCCTCTGCTGTGCTCGTCAAATATTTTTGGTCTGCATAAGTATTGGCGCGAGTTTGCCGTCTAACAATTCATTCAAGCCGACGCCGCTTCGCGGCACGGCTTAATTCTGGCGTTGTGCTTACGAAAAAAACAAAAATCTGCGTATACCTTTCCTCATAATCTGTGGCTTCAATAAAAGGATATTTCTATGCTTCAACTGAAAATGATAGAACTCTTCAAGGAAGGTTGTCATGAGGATGCACGAATAATCGCGACATTGATGTTCGGCTCATTTGCTATCGGAGAGGGTGACGAGTTCTCTGATATCGAATTCGCAGTGTTCATCCAGGATGACCATTTTGAAAATTTCGATCAGCGCTCGTGGCTTAATGCCGTAAGTCCGGTTGCTGCTTACTTTCCGGACGACTTCGGCCACCACACCGCACTTTTTGAAAACGGCATTCGCGGTGAATTCCATTTCATGCGAAAATCGGACATACCGGTCATTTCCACTTGGCAAGGCTATGGGTGGTTTCCCTCGCTTGAGGCGGCTGTTTTGTTGGACCGATCAGGAGAGTTGTCAAGGTATGCAAGCGCTCTCGTGGGCGATCCCCCGATACGTGAAGGCGCGCCGCTGGTGGAAGGGCTTGTGTTGAACCTCATCAGCCTGATGCTCTTTGGGGCCAATCTTTTAAATCGGGGAGAGTACGCTCGCGCCTGGGCCTTGCTCAGCAAAGCCCATGAAAACTTACTCAAGTTGATCCGCCTTGACGAAAGGGCAACAGACCACTGGCCGACACCGTCACGCGCGTTGGAAAAGGATATCTCGGCGGACTCGTATAATCGCTACCTGGCATGCACATCCAGTGCAGAGCCGAGAGCACTATGTGTAGCCTATCGTGAAACCTGGAAGTGGAGTCTCGAATTGTACAAGAGTGTTGCAGAACCTCTGAACATCCCGCTTCCGAGAACTGTAATTACGCAGGCAAAAAGGTTGCTCAATGAGTCTGCGACGCCGCACAACAAGTAAATCCAGCGGACGCATAAAAACGCGCCGCTGATTTTGACGTTAGA
>NZ_JAMPPE010000057.1:0-1608 GCF_028480905.1 Providencia sp. PROV156
TCTAACGTTTGAAATAAGGGGCGCCGAGCGCCAGCGAGGGGAGCCAAAAGCTTGCTTTTGGCCGTCCCGACTTGATTGAAGGGTTGGGCGATTTTGCCATTAGATTTTTTATAAATTTAGTGTGTTTAGAATGGTGATCGCATTTTTCTTGGCTTTTATGCTTGATGTTAAATTCGACCCCAAGTTTCCTGTAAGTGCGGACACAAAAACATATTTATGTCCTGATTTGCTTATAATAAACCCTTCAAACCATCCGTTTTGTAAGGTTCTATTTGCTGTGAATCCTGCACCAGTTTTCCCATACAGTTTTGTACTATTATCCAGATCTTGTAGATACATGTTCTCTATGGTGTTTTCTATGGCTGAGTTTTTAACTGGGAGATTGTGATTAATAATTTTACGCAGGAATTGAATTTGTTCTTCTGGTGAAATTTTTAAGCTACTTTCGAGCCATGCTTCTGTTAATCCGTTGTTTCTTTCTTTATCTCCAGAGAAGTCTTGATTTCCATAATCAAAATCTTTGAGATAATTCTTGATTTTATTTAATCCAATTTTTTGGGTTATTTCTTGCGAAACCCAAACAACAGAAAATTGCATCCACGTCTTTGGTGTATGATTGCTGTTCCAGATCTCCATTCCTTTGGGGGTTTTATCCCATTTGAATATGGTTTTCTGATCTATTATTTCCGCATCAAATGCCATAAGTGATAATGCGATCTTGAAAGTTGAATCTGGTGCCATTTGCGTTGCACACTTTGCTTTATTGAATTGAGCAATTTCAGCGTTTGTGGATGCATCGTAAAGTAAAAAACAACCTTCAGTTCCTTCAAATAATGGAGATGCAACAGTAGAGATATCTGTTGATGCACTGGCGCTGCTGTAGATAATATTTGCAATTATTAAAAAAATAGCGAAGTTGATATGTATTGTGTTTTTCATAATAAGTATTGGTTTGGTAAAGGGCTTAATTTTAACGGCTAACAATTAATGAGGCTCCGGGTTCGCCCAACGTTTGACATGAGGGGCGGCCAAGGGCGCCAGCCCTTGGACGTCCCCCTCGATGGAAGGGTTAGGCATCACTGCGTGTTCGCTCGAATGCCTGGCGTGTTTGAACCATGTACACGGCTGGACCATCTGGGGTGGTTACGGTACCTTGCCTCTCAAACCCCGCTTTCTCGTAGCATCGGATCGCTCGCAAGTTGCTCGGCGACGGGTCCGTTTGGATCTTGGTGACCTCGGGATCATTGAACAGCAACTCAACCAGAGCTCGAACCAGCTTGGTTCCCAAGCCTTTGCCCAGTTGTGATGCATTCGCCAGTAACTGGTCTATTCCGCGTACTCCTGGATCGGTTTCTTCTTCCCACCGTCCGTCCCCGCTTCCAAGAGCAACGTACGACTGGGCATACCCAATCGGCTCTCCATTCAGCATTGCAATGTATGGAGTGACGGACTCTTGCGCTAAAACGCTTGGCAAGTACTGTTCCTGTACGTCAGCAAGTGTCGGGCGTGCTTCTTCTCCGCCCCACCACTCGACGATATGAGATCGATTTAGCCACTCATAGAGCATCGCAAGGTCATGCTCAGTCATGAGGCGCAGTGTGACGGAAT
>NZ_JAMPPE010000059.1:0-1318 GCF_028480905.1 Providencia sp. PROV156
TCTAACGCCGCCATAAACGGCGACAGGGTGGCGCGCCTATTGCGCATAAAATGGCGAAGCCATGCGCAACAGGCGCGGAATCTCTGGCGTCCGGTTTGATGGCTTTGTTATGCAAAGGACTAGTCTTCAATGACGTGTAAACCACGGCGCTTTAAGTCCTCCAACGAATCCAACATTCCCCTTATTAATTCAACAGGATGCCCCTCCCAGTCTTCAACAACGCCAACAATTCTCAAGGGTTCGCAGGTTCTATAGGACTGTGTTGGATTACCGGGAAATCTTTTGTTCGTAAGATTCGGATCGTCTTCGAACGGTCCTGTTGGCTCAACTATGTATATGTAGCCGCGACCCTCGAGGCCAGACAGTGACATAGCAAGTTCAGCTCCCCAAACTGCTGGCTCCATCAAGGCTGAAAAGTAGATGTGCTTAAGAATACGACCGTCCTCGAAATGAGAGATGAACCCTGTGGTTAGCAAGTCACCAATCGCCAAATTGGCTTTGGTTCCATGATAGAACGGTCCTTGCACCTGCTTGTAATTATCATGAGAGATGGGAATCCAATCTTTTACCATTTTAAGACCCTTAATTGTTGGGATTTGGCTGCATAACGCCTGAAATAAGCCGTGCCGCGAAGCGGCATCGGCTTGATTGAATTGTTAGACGGCAAACTCGAGCCAATACTTGTGCAGGCCAACAATATTAGACGAGCACAGCATGGGCATTGCCGCTTTGATCTTCTCCAGTGACCAATTCCACCACTCCATCTCCAGAAGCAATGAAATTTCCTCATCGGTGAAGCGTTTCTTAATCTTCTTAGCGGGATTGCCGCCAACGATAGCGTAAGGCTCCACATCTTTTGTCACCAACGAGCGGCTGCCTATCACCGCACCGTGCCCGATCTTGATTCCGGGCATGACCATTGCCTCAGAGCCGATCCAAACGTCATTGCCAATGACAGTATTACCTGCTTTTTGGAAGGCATCGAGTGCGCTTGAGAATGCAGGTTCTTCCTGCATATAAAAGAACGGGAAAGATGATGCCCAGTCGTACCGATGCCCCTGATTGCCAGCCATGATAAAGGAAGCCCCACTCCCGATAGAGCAGAAACTACCGATGATCAACTTATCAACGTCATCACGGTCCGGAAACAGATACCGTGCGCAGTCATCGAATGAGTGCCCATGATAGTAGCCAGAGTAATAGCTGTACCGCCCAACTTTGATATTGGGGTTCTTCACTTGCTCAGAAAGCAGCTTGCCTTTGAAGGGGCTATCAAAGTAGTTGGTCATAAGAGATCCCGCGGTCTGTGACTTTGCCG
>NZ_JAMPPE010000060.1:0-1182 GCF_028480905.1 Providencia sp. PROV156
ATGCAATAATTTTTGCAACAACACCCGCACCTACAGTACGGCCACCTTCACGGATTGCGAAACGTAAACCGTCGTCCATCGCGATTGGGTGGATCAGGGTAACGATCATGTTGATGTTATCACCTGGCATTACCATCTCTACGCCTTCTGGCAGTTCGATAGTACCTGTTACGTCAGTTGTACGGAAGTAGAACTGTGGACGGTAACCTTTGAAGAATGGAGTATGACGACCACCTTCATCTTTGCTCAGAATATAAACTTCTGATTCAAATTTAGTGTGTGGCTTGATTGAACCTGGTTTCGCCAGTACTTGACCACGTTGAATTTCTTCACGCTTAGTACCACGCAGCAGAACACCAACGTTCTCACCTGCACGACCTTCGTCTAACAGTTTACGGAACATTTCAACGCCAGTACAAGTTGTTTTAACCGTGTCTTGAATACCAACGATTTCAACTTCTTCACCAACTTTGATGATACCACGCTCAACACGGCCTGTTACTACTGTACCACGACCTGAGATTGAGAATACGTCTTCGATTGGCAGCAGGAATGGCTTGTCAATTGCACGCTCTGGTTCTGGAATGTAAGTATCCAGGTGGCCTGCTAATTCAACAATTTTCGCTTCCCACTCTGGGTTGCCTTCCAGCGCTTTCAGAGCTGAACCACGAACAACTGGTGTGTCGTCGCCTGGGAAATCGTATTGAGACAGAAGTTCACGAACTTCCATTTCGACTAATTCTAACAGCTCTTCGTCGTCTACCATGTCACATTTGTTCAGGAAAACGATGATGTAAGGAACACCAACCTGACGACCTAACAGGATGTGCTCACGAGTTTGTGGCATTGGGCCATCTGTCGCAGCAACAACCAGAATTGCACCGTCCATCTGAGCAGCACCAGTGATCATGTTTTTAACATAGTCGGCGTGTCCTGGGCAGTCTACGTGTGCGTAGTGGCGAGTTGGAGTATCGTATTCTACGTGTGAAGTAGAGATGGTGATACCACGCGCTTTTTCTTCTGGTGCGTTATCGATTTGGTCGAATGCGCGAGCAGAACCGCCGTAAGTTTTAGCCAGAACAGTAGTGATAGCTGCTGTCAGAGTAGTTTTACCGTGGTCAACGTGGCCGATAGTACCAACGTTAACGTGCGGTTTTGAACGTTCAAATTTTTCTTTAGACA
>NZ_JAMPPE010000061.1:0-1065 GCF_028480905.1 Providencia sp. PROV156
GCTGACGCACACCATCGCCCACCGGGTGGGTCGCTATCTGGAACGGCAAGGCCTGCTGGAACGGGATGTCGAAAACAGCTATCTGGCCTCGGATGCGGTGGATGACGACCCGATGACACCCCTGCTGGGGCACTCGATCACTTACCGTATCGCTGTCGGTTCACAGGCGGGGCGAAAGGTGTTCACTTTGCAAACTCTGCCGACCAGTGGTGATCCGTTCGGTGACGGGATTGGCAAGGTAGCCGGGTCAGCCTGCACGCCGGCGTGGCGGCCAGGGCCGATGAACGCAAGAAGCTCGAACGGCTGTGCCGGTACATCAGCCGCCCGGCGGTATCCGAGAAGCGGCTGTCGTTAACACGAGGCGGCAACGTGCGCTACCAGCTCAAGACGCCGTACCGGGACGGCACCACGCACGTCATTTTCGAACCATTGGATTTCATTGCAAGGCTGGCCGCCCTGGTACCGAAGCCCAGAGTCAACCTAACCCGCTTCCACGGGGTGTTCGCACCCAACAGTCGGCACCGGGCGTTGGTCACGCCGGCAAAACGGGGCAGGGGCAACAAGGTCAGGGTGGCTGATGAACCGGCAACACCAGCACAACGGCGAGCGTCGATGACATGGGCGCAACGGCTCAAGCGTGTTTTCAATATCGACATCGAGACCTGCAGCGGCTGCGGCGGCGCCATGAAAGTCATCGCCTGCATTGAAGACCCTATAGTGATCAAGCAGATCCTTGATCACCTGAAGCACAAAGCCGAAACCAGCGGGACCAGGGCGTTACCCGAAAGCCGGGCGCCACCGGCTGAGCTGCTCCTGGGTCTGTTTGACTGACGAGCCTGAAGGCCAACGATACCAATCAAAATGCTGCGTTCACAGCGCCGCGGCAGGGATCCGCCGTGCTGGTTGTCGGAAAAGGAGCCGCTAGTGGGAAAGAGGAGGGTAAATTTTCAGCGTTGCTGGCTCCCCGTCAGCCGGATTGGGTTGCATCGCAGGGGTGTCGAAAGAGTCAACTGCGGTCCAAAGCTGTTGGACTTGGGTGAAAAGGGCGTTTATTCTTCCTATACG
>NZ_JAMPPE010000062.1:0-1044 GCF_028480905.1 Providencia sp. PROV156
GTCTTCCCTTGTTATTGTGTAGCCAGAATGCCGCAAAACTTCCATGCCTAAGCGAACTGTTGAGAGTACGTTTCGATTTCTGACTGTGTTAGCCTGGAAGTGCTTGTCCCAACCTTGTTTCTGAGCATGAACGCCCGCAAGCCAACATGTTAGTTGAAGCATCAGGGCGATTAGCAGCATGATATCAAAACGCTCTGAGCTGCTCGTTCGGCTATGGCGTAGGCCTAGTCCGTAGGCAGGACTTTTCAAGTCTCGGAAGGTTTCTTCAATCTGCATTCGCTTCGAATAGATATTAACAAGTTGTTTGGGTGTTCGAATTTCAACAGGTAAGTTAGTTGCTAGAACCCATGGCTCCTTTGCCGACGCTGAGTAGATTTTAGGTGACGGGTGGTGACAATGAGTCCGTGTCGAGCGCTGATTTTTTCGGCCTTTAGAGCGAGATTTATACAATAGAATTTGGCATGAGATTGGATTGCTTTTAGTCAGCCTCTTATAGCCTAAAGTCTTTGAGTGACTAGATGACATATCATGTAAGTTGCTGATAGGTTTCCAGTTTTCCGCTCCTAGGTCTGCATATTGTACTTTTCCTCTTACTCGACTTAACCAGTACCAACCCAGCTTCTCAACGGATTTATACCATGGCACTTTAAAGCCAGCATCACTGACAATGAGCGGTGTGGTGTTACTCGGTAGAATGCTCGCAAGGTCGGCTAGAAATTGGTCATGAGCTTTCTTTGAACATTGCTCTGAAAGCGGGAACGCTTTCTCATAAAGAGTAACAGAACGACCGTGTAGTGCGACTGAAGCTCGCAATACCATAAGTCGTTTTTGCTCACGAATATCAGACCAGTCAACAAGTACAATGGGCATCGTATTGCCCGAACAGATAAAGCTAGCATGCCAACGGTATACAGCGAGTCGCTCTTTGTGGAGGTGACGATTACCTAACAATCGGTCGATTCGTTTGATGTTATGTTTTGTTCTCGCTTTGGTTGGCAGGTTACGGCCAAGTTCGGTAAGAGTGAGAGTTTTACAGTCAAGTAA